>NZ_JBITXP010000036.1:0-8132 GCF_044544765.1 Streptomyces sp. NPDC053513 | reverse complement strand
GGGGTGGGGGGGGGGGGGGGGGGTGGGTTGGGGGGGGGCGGGGGGGGGGGGGGGGGGGGGGGGGCGGGGGGGGGGCGGCGCCCGCCCCCCCCCCCCCCCCCGCGGCGGTGGTCGGCGACTGGTGGAGCCTGCTCCTGATCCGGGAGACCGCCCGAGGGCACCACAGGTTCGACGCGCTCCAGGAGGAGCTGGGCATCTCCCGGAAGGTGCTCACCGAGCGTTTGGCGCACCTGGTGGAGACGGGGGTGCTGGAGAAGGTCCCGTATCAGGACAGGCCGGTGCGGCACGAGTACCGGCTGACGGAGAGCGGCTGGGGGCTGCTGCCGGTCCTGCTGTCGATGCAGGACTGGGCGGACCGCTGGGTCCTCGGCGACGGCTCGCTCAGCGGCACCGCCGACGAGGCGAGTGCGGAGGCGCGGCGCGTCGCGGGCCTGGCGGGCGAGCGGCTGCCGGCCCTGGAGCTGCCGGGGCATCGGGACGGCGCGCCGGTGGACCCGGTGGCCGGCGGCGTGGCCACAGTCCTGTTCTGCTATCCGGCGACCGGGAATCCCGGCCCCCTGCCGGAGGGCTGGTCGGGCATCCCCGGCGCCATCGGCTGCACACTGGAGAACCGGCTCTTCCGGGACGCGTACGAGGACTTCCGCGCTGAGGGCGCGGAGGTGCGCGGCGTCAGCACCCAACGCCCGGATGAACAGCGGGTGTTCGCGGTGGAAGAGGGACTGCCTTTCATTCTCCTCTCGGACGTCGACCTGCGCCTCGCCGCCGCCCTGCGACTGCCCACCTTCCGCGCCGGACAGATGCTGCGGCTGAAGCGGGCCGTGCTGGTGCTGGACCGTGACCGCGTCGTACGGCACGCGCGCTTCCCGGTCACTGACATCCCGGCGGCGGTGCGCGAGGCGCTGACGGAGGTGCGGCGCCTGGCGGCGGAGGGCTGACAGCACCGCACGGACCTCTTCCGCGCAGCCGGAGAGCCCGATCCCGGGGAAGGCCCACCTGGACGCGGCCGCGATGACGGGCGGGCGGGACCCGGCGGAACGGACGGAGGGACGGTGCTGCCGCGCCCACCGGCGTATCGACGGTCAACGCCTCATGCCACGGCGCGGAATGACCGGCCTACGCGCCGCCCCAAGTGTCACCGGAGTCCCCACCGCCGCCGTACGGCCATGGCGCATCCGTCCCGAAGCGAACCCACAGCCAGTAGCCTCCCGCGCCGAGCGCCAGCAGCCCGACCGGGATGAAGACCGCGAGCAGTACCGCGACCACCACGTCCATCTCCCGGACCCCGTCCCCAACCTGTAGGCCGGTGGCCTCGTACTCCCGGGCACGCCTGCTTCCCTCGGCCCCTCGGCGGCGCGCGGCCACCGCTCCCGCGCCTCAGGGCCGAGCCTAGGACCTCTTCTGTCGGTGACGGAAGGAGTGCCCGCCGAGGAAGCGTCACAGACGGCCGCACGGGACGACATCCCCACTGTTCGACCAGCGGCACGCCCCTACTGGTCTTTTCGTCAGTTCTGTGGAGTCGGTGGGTGGAAGGTGAGTCCGGTCGGCCTCGAAGCCATGCGGCCGGGCACCCTGCTCCAGCGCAGTCCGCGCCCGTTCGACCTGGGCATCGTCCCGCTCGGGCGGACGCCCGGTAGCCGGGCGCCGGCGCAAGGCATCGGTGCTGCCCCCTCCCACACCCGCTTCCACCGCCCCACACTCTCGTCACTGACCCCCAGCATCCGTGCGATCTCTGGAGAGGAACAACAGACGAAGGCTTGAAAGACACCGCATCAGGATCCCGCCACTGGCTCCGCCGACCCCATAGAACCAACGGAAAGATCAGTAAGCCCTGCCCAGCGGATCGGGATCGGACAGGCCGCGGACCTCTGGGAGACTGACGCCATGGCACATGATCGAGCGGCCGCGGCGAAGATGTCCGAGCTCTTCGACCCGGCCCCCGCCCGATGGGGGCTGCGCGGCGACCCCCACGTCTGGCAGGCGCTGCGCGACGCCCTGTCCGGTACGGACGTCCCGCCGTCGGCCGAGGCGGTCGCCGGCCTCCTGCGGGCGACGTTCGAGGAGCTCGTGGAGGTCGACCTCCACGGCGAGCCGGCGCCGCACGTGTACCGGGAGCGGTACGCGCACGGCGGGATGTCCGGCGGCATGGTCCATCTCGACACGTGGCGGCAGACGCTGCTGCCGCTGCTGGTGGAGCGCGCCGGCAGGCCGCGGGACCCGCGCACCCCGCCGGCCCGCTGACGGTTCCACAAAAAGGAGGCCCGCCCCGCCTACACCCCACGCGCCGGAAGCCGTACGTCCACCCGGTACAGCCGGGTGATCTGCTGCGGGAACTCGTTGTCGTCGCTGGTCAGCAGCAGCCGGACGCGGCCCGCGGTGTCATGGCCGATGACGGTCATGCCCTCGATGTTGTCGACGAGGGGGTGGTTCTGCGGCAGCTTCGACGGGGCGCCCAGCGTCGGGCAGGCGTCGAAGTCGCCGATCGCGGTCTTGCGCGCGGGCCGCAGCCCCGGCCCCGCCGTCAGCGTCCCGGTCCCCGAGGTGTCGCTCGCGCCCAGCGGGTCGGCCGCGTACAGCCGGGCGGTGATCTTGAACTCGCGGGTGAAGCCCCGTTCCAGCACGATCAGCCGCCCGTCCCGGGTCGCGGCGAGCTCGGCGATGCCGTGGCCCGCGTCGACGGGGTACGCGTACTGGCGGCCCAGGACGAACTCCCCGGATCCGTCCCGGCGCCGTTCCCAGGTCTGGATCCGCTGGAGGGTGCGCCCGCTCGCGTCCTTGCCGTCCCCGGCCAGCGGGCCCTCCAGCGCCGCGACCAGGGTGTGTCCGCCGGGCAGGAGGGTGAGGGACTCGAAGGTCTGGTTGGCCGCGGCCCGGCCCTCGGGGGCGATGCGGAACGCCGGCGGGACCGGCAGGGCCGCCAGGACCCTGCCCGTGCGGTCGTAGCGGCGGACGGCCGGGGCGGTCTCGTCGGTGACGAGGTACGTCCCGTCGCGGTCGACGACCACCGCCTCCGAGTCCAGGACCTTCCCGGCACCGTCGGTGAGCGGGAGCCGCGCGGTGGCGGTGGCGGCCGGGGTGTCCCCGTCGGCCACCTCCAGCCGGTACAGCACCGACTTGTCGGAGACCGCCACGACCGTCCCGTCCCGGTCGAGGGCGAGCCCGGAGATCCCGCCGACGAGCTTCCCGTCGAGCTGGGCCTTGTCCAGCGCGTCGGAGTAGCCGGCGACGGACATGTACGGGGAGCAGGCCCGGCCCCCGGGGGCGGGCGCGGCATCGGCCGTCGGAGCGAGCAGCGCGCAGAGGGCGACGGTGGCCGTCGCGGTGGGGACGAAGGTGCGCAGGCGGCGGGGCATGGAGGCCTTTCCTGGTGGTTCGACCGGTCCGAAGGAGCGACTGGGGGCTTACAGGCCGTCATATGCCGAATCGAAAGAAAGAGGAAGAGGAGGCGGCAGCCCGGCAACGAACCCGCCAACTCCCGTTCACAAACGCCTTCCGGAGTCCTTCCCTGAGGACTCCTGGCGAAATGATCTCCAATCGAGCATGACCGGGGGATCCAAGACGGGACGAAGCCCTGTTGACCGGGGCAGGACGGGCAGCAAGCATCACCTGATCATCGGTGCCGCCGGCATTCCGCTCGCCGCCACCTTGACCGGTGGCAACCGCGACGACACCACTCAGCTGATGCCGCTGCTTCAGGCGGTGCCACCGGTGAGGGGCAAGCGAGGCCGGCCCCGGCGCCGCCCGGACGTGGTGCTGGGAGATCCGCGACGACATCCACGAAGCCTTCCTCGCCCTTGGACGCGCACTGATCTGCCGGCGCCGCCCGAACTCCCGAGACCCGATAGAAGTCCAAGACAGGCACGGCCGGCGCTGACGGCCCGGTGGCCGACCTCAGGCCGGCTTGCGCCACACGGAGATGTGCTTCGCGGAGTCCTGGGTGAAGGGGGACCCGTCCCAGTCCGCAACGCGACGTTCCAGGTCGAGTCCGGCGATCCGCGCCATCAGGTCGAGCTCCGCCGGCCAGGCGTAGCGGTGCCGGGAGTTTTCGCGGCGGTAGTGGCCGTCGTCGCCGTCGCGGGTGAAGTGGTGCGAGACGAGCATCTGCTCGACCAGGTCGAAGGTGTCGAAACCGAGATGCTGCTGGGAGACGTCGAACGGCACCGCGACCTGGCCGGGCGGCAGGAACCGCAGCGGCGGCACACCCAGCTCGATGACGAACCGCCCGCCGGGCTCCAGATGCCGTGCGGCGTTGCGGAAGCACTCGACCTGCTCGTCCTGCGTGAGCAGGTTCGAGATGGTGTTGTAGACGAGGTAGACCAGGGTGAACCCGCCGGGAACGGCGGTGGTGGCCATGTCCCCGATGACCACCGGGAGGGCGCCCTCGTCGACCTTGCGCCGCAGCACCGCCGCCATGTGCTCGGACAGTTCGATGCCCACCACCGGCACGCCGCGTTCCCGGAGCGGGACTCCCACCCGTCCGGTTCCGATGGCGAACTCCAGCGCCCGGCCGTCTCCGGCGAGGTCGGCGAGGAAGTCGAGGGTCGGTCCGAGAACGGCAGCCGAGGACGCTTCGGCCTCCTCGGCGTCGTAGCGTTCGGCGGTCGCGCGGGTCCACAGTTCACTGCTCGTCACGGGTGGCCACTGTGCCGGGTGTCGAGGGGCGCTGTCGACGCATTTAAGTTCTCCTCGTCTCGGCGTGCACCGCCCGCAACCCGTTGTCGCCTTGCCACGGCTTCGGCCGAACCGCCCCACACCCCAGCTCGTCAGTCCCGGAGTGGTCCAACCGCCTTGGACCACATTGCGTCAGGAGTTCTGAGCAGCCCCGTCGCGGCTGATGGCCTTCGGTAGTCGGTCGCGCGGCTGCGCGTGAACGCGCGGTCGGCTCCGCCCTGTCGGACGGTTGTCGGTGATATGTCGGAGGCCAGTGGCAGCGTGGCCGCCGGGTTGCTCCGCCGGGAGCCGCCGTCGCACCTCACGGGAGTTCCCGCCATGTCTCAGATCTCTTCCGCTGCTGACCGCGTGTACCTGGTCACCGGCGGCAACGCGGGTATCGGGTATTTCACCGCCGAGCAGCTGGCCGGTACCGGCGCCACAGTGGTGTTGGGCAGCCGGAGCGCCGCGCGGGCCGAGGCCGCCTTGGACGCGATCCGCGCGCGGGTGCCCGGTGCACGGGTGCGCTCGGTGGGCCTGGACCTCGCCGATCTCGGCTCGCTGCGGGGAACCGTGGATTCCCTGGAGGTGGAGCGCCTCGACGCGGTGGTCCACAACGCCGGCGTCCTCCTCGAAGGGCCGGAGCGGAGGGAGACGCGGGACGGCAACGAGGTGCATTTCGGAACGAACCACCTCGGGCACTTCGCGCTCACCCACTGGCTGCTGCCGCTGCTGGAGGCCGCGCCGAGCGCCCGCGTCGTGACCGTCGGCAGCTTCGCCGCCAAGTCCGAGCGGCTCGACCTGGACGATCTGCAGTCCCGGGCCGGCTATCGGGCCAAGCGCACCTACGGCCGGTCGAAGCTGGCCCAGATGTACTTCGGCCTGGAACTCGACCGCCGACTGCGGGCCGCGGGCAGCACGGTGTCGAGCGTGGTGGTCCATCCTGGCGGTGCGCTGGACTCGCTCACCCCGTCGCGGCCCCCGGTCCATGTACGGAAGGCCGGGGCGGCGCTGCGCGGGGCGGCCGCCGCACTTGTCCTCCAGGGCAAGCACGCGGGTGCCCGGCCCGCGGTCCGGGCGGTGCTCGACGCCCAGATCGCCGGGGGCGAGCTGTGGGGCCCGCGCGTCTTCGGACTGCGGGGTCGGCCGCATCGCGAGCGGCTGTGGGCCCAGCTGGAGGACGCCGAAACGGCACGTCGGCTGTGGGAGGCGAGCACGGAGCTGACCGGCGTCGCGCTTGCCACCGCCATCTGAAGCACTCAGCTCGCCGACTCAAGCGCTCATTCGCCACCCGAAGCGCTCAGCGGACCTCTTCCGTCCTTCGCCGGACGGGCGGAACGGCCTGGTGGGCGGGGGTGTGACAGGGCGGGGCCCCTGGTCGTTCGCGTGGTGATCCCACTCATCACACCGGCGACCAAGGGGCCCTGCTGGTTCCGTAACCTTCCACGCTCGACGTCCCGTACGAGCTCGTCGAGCATGTCTCCTGGCTCATCCACGCCCAAAGGCGTGAACTGAACCGCCATGGAGACGGCTTGGTTGCTTCAAACAGGCACTGCTCGTCGACGAGACCCCGGACGTCCTCGCAGCGTGGGCGCCGGGCCTGCACGAGGCCCTGACCGGGCTGGGCGAAGGCGACTTCGTCATCGTCGACGGCACCCTGACCACCACCGACCGCATCGCAGCAGACGAGCCGTACCACTCCCAAAAGCACAAGCAGCACGGTGTGAACGTCCAGGTCATCGCCCGGCCGGACGACACACCGCTGTGGTTCTCCCGGGCCACACCGGGCCACACCGGGCCACACCGGGACGCACCCACGACCTGACCGTCGCGCGTGCCCACGGCATCGCCCAGGCCTGCCTCACCCGGCAGATCCTCGTCCCGCCTCTGCAGGTACGCGAAAACCTCGCCATGTGATCATGCGTACGAATTAATGGCGGGCGTGACGGGGTGGATCTCCCGCGCGGATGCGGGAGCGATATCGGGCACGCGTCAGTCGGACGGGGCCGGCTGTTCGGGCAGGACGATGATGCGGGTGCCGTTGGGCGCGGTACGGCCGAGGACGCGCAGTTCATCGAGGTCGCGGACGAAGATGAGCAGTCCCTTGAGCCGGCCCCAGTCGACGAGCTGGGGATGGGGACGCAGGACCGCGTACGGCCGATCGCCTACGTACAAGGGGGACCCCAGGGCCCAGCGGCGATCACGGTCGTGGTGGCGCAGATCGGTCTCGACGCCGAAGAGGAGCCGGGCCTCGGACAGGGCGGCCTCGCGAAGGCGTTGGCGCTCGTGGTGGGGGAGGTCGACCTCCCACACCGGCTCGGGGCGCGGGGCCGCGCTGCTGCCCTGCTCGGGTACGGCGGGCTGCTTCGCCGGGGGCTTGGGCGGTGCGGCTGCGAGGGCTGCCACCCTGGCCCGGCGCTCCGCTTCCCGACGGCGGCGCCGTATCTCTTCCCGTCGCTGCTGTTCTTCCAACTCGGCGACCGCGCGGTCGCGGGCCTGCCGGTAGGCCGCCGCGGCGTCGATGTACTGCGGCGCGGTCCACACGCCGGTCCAGGCGTGCTGGTCGGTGTGCAGCCAGCTCGGTAACCGGTGGGCGACGGCGCGGCCGGTGAGCGCCCAGGCGGTGAAGGATCGCAGGTCGGCTTCTGTCTCGTGCCACTCGCCGTGGCCGACGGCGCGGCACAGGGAGTACTCGTCGTCGCACTTGGTGACGGTGAAGCGGGCCAGTCCGCCGGCCACCGTCCAGTTCGGCTCGCGGTCGCCCGGTGGCCGGACGTGGACGGAGGGCACTTCGCCGGCCCAGAGCCGCAGCTTGGTGGCAACCCAGCACACCCGTACGCCGTCCTTGGCGAATCGGGCGGTGCGCTGGGTGATCTCGTCGACGGTGATCGGGGACAGCTGCGCCTCCCACGCCATGCGCGCGGTGCCGTCCGGGGAGGTGGCCATGACGTCGGCCCGCCAGTCGCCGTCCGGACCGCGGACCTCGAGCTCGGCGTGGTGGCCGGCGGCGCGTACGGCGGTGGCAAGCTCCAGCTTGAGCAGGTGGTGCTCCATGGACTCCCCGGCCAGCGCGCAGGTCGGGGAGCCGGGGTCGTGGGCGAAGAACCGCAGCCCGTACCGGGAGACCTTCGCGTGGACCGGGTGCGCGCATTCCGGACACGTCATCGCGACCCGGGGCCGGGCGCGGTGGACCGCTTCCCACACCCAACCGCAGCCGAGGTCCGCCTGGGTGGCATCCAGCCGTCCGCGTCCGTCGTGCTGTGCGGTGAAGCCCATGGTCACGCCTCCGTTTCTGGTGTCTCCGACCGTCGGCCGCAGCCAGGCGGCGCAGGTCCTCGTTGAGCCGGCGGTGCAGCAGGAACGAGTCGGCGTCGGCGACGTCGGCCAGTTGGGGGGGTGCCCCTATCTCCTTCGTCAAGCTCGGAGAGGATGGGCGTCATGGTGGATGTGGGTCAGGGGCTGGACTTGATGGGTCGCTCGGCGGT
>NZ_JBITXP010000035.1:23522-72845 GCF_044544765.1 Streptomyces sp. NPDC053513 | reverse complement strand
GGTCCAGGCACAGAAGCCTCGGGCGCCGGCAGGGCGCGGGTCCGTTGTGCCCACCCGTTCCGCCCCAGCGGAACGACTGCCCACAACGGGGGCGGGCGGGGGCACCGGTCCAGCGGGCGCAGCCCACAACGGGGGGCGCGGGGGTGGGCACCGCCCCGCGGGCGCAGCACACAACGAGGGGCGGGGCGGCGGAGCTAGGTCACCTGGAGGTTGGCCATCATGCCCATGTCCTCGTGTTCCGCGTTGTGGCAGTGGAAGAGGTAGCGCCCCCTGTACCCCTCCCACCGCGTGATGATCTCCGCCGATTCCCCCGGCCGCAGCGACACCGTGTCCTTCAGGCCCCCGTCGTGCGCGAAAGGCGCCTCGCCGCCCCGGGAGAGGATGCGGAAGCCCGTCAGGTGGAGGTGGACGGGGTGGTGGACGTCCGCGACCAGGCGCCAGATCTCCACGTCGCCCAGGCGGACCGTCACGTCCGAGCGGGCCGGGTCGAAGGGGAGGCCCCCGATCAGCCAGCCGTGGCCGCCGTCCTCGCCCATGCGGCCCGCGCGGAAGGAGAAGTCCCGTGTCCGGACCGCCTCCGAGCGCCGCCAGGTGGGGAGGTCGGTCGAGAGGACGGCGGGGACCCGGCTGTCGTCGGCGGCCTTGCGCGCGACCCTGAAGGCCATCACCTCCCGCGTGCGCCCGGAGCCCAGCCGGTTGACGAGCTTGACCAGCGTGCCGACCGGGAAGCGCGAGAAGTCGACGACCACGTCGTAGCGTTCGGCCGGGGCGACGGGCAGGGCGGAGTGCTTCACCGGTGCCGCGAGCAGGCCCTGGTCGGCGCCGATCTGGACGAACTCGACCGTGCGCCCGTCGTCTTCGTCGACGAACGCCAGCTCGTAGTGCCGGGCGTTCGAGGCGTTCAGGAGGCGCAGCCGGTAGCGGGCCGCGTCGACCTCGTGGACGGGCCAGGGGGCGCCGTTGACCAGGACGACGTCGCCGAGGACGCCGGCGAGGTAGGGCTCGCGGACTCCGGGGCGGCCGCGCAGGGTGGGGTCGAGGGACGGGTAGTCGAGGCTGCCGTCGGCGGCGAACGCCCGGTCCGCGATCATCAGCGGCAGTTCCCGCGGTCCCGCCGGCAGTCCGAGGGCCTCCTCGGCGTCGTCGCGCACGATGTGCAGCCCGGCGAGGCCCCGCCAGATCGCCGGGGCGGTGAAGTCCATCCGGTGGTCGTGGTACCAGAGCAGCGTCGGCCGCTGGTCGAGGGGGAAGGTGTAGTCCCGGGTGAGGTCGGTCGTCACCGCCCGCGGGTCGTGCATGGCGTGCCCCTGTCCGTGGCCCCCGTGTCCCCCGTGGCCGCCGCTCCAGCCCTCCGGCAGCACCAGGTCCGTCGGATAGCCGTCCGACGCCGCCGGTGTGCGTCCGCCGTGCAGGTGCACGACCGTCGGAACCGGCAGTTCGTTGCGGTGCGAGACGGTGACCGGGCGGCCGCGGCGCGATTCGATCGTGGGGCCGGGGAAGGTCCCCCCGTACGTCCACAGCCGTGTCCGCACGCCGGGCAGGATCTCCGCCGTCACCTCGCGCTGGGTGATCTCGTAGCGGTCGACGCCGCCCGTGGTGGCGACCGGCTCCAGGACGGCCGGGAGCGGCAGCGGCACCCGGAACGGGGGCGGCAGCGGTACCGCGCTGCGGAGTTCGGCCCCGGTGGCGGCCGGGCGGCGGGAGAGTCCGGCGGCGGCCGTCAGCCCGCCCGCCGCCATCAGTCCGAGCGCCCCGCCGACGGCCAGGAGCCGGCGCCTCGTGAGCTCAGGCATCGACGGCCTCCAGAGCCCCCCGGCGGTCCAGCGGTCGCAGCCAGACCGCGGTGAACAGCACGACGACGGCGGCGACGGTGAACACGCCCAGGGGGATGTGCAGCCACAGCGCCCCGGCCGTCCCGGCGAAGTACTGCGCGGTCTCGGCGACCGCGAGCGCCAGCGTGACGTAGAAGGGCCAGGACCGGCGCAGCCGTGCCCAGACCACGATCGCGACGACGAGCTGTACGAGGCAGAGGGAGGTGACGACGTCGGCGCCCACCCCGTGCATGCCCAGTCCGTCGAAGTCGCCGCTCAGATAGACGCCGGCGAACACCGGCTGTCCGAAGACCGCCACCACGTGCGCCGTGACGACGGCTCGCCACACGCTCCTCAGCATGCCGCGCCCTCCCCCTTGTTGTCGGTGCGGGAACGCTCACGACGCTAGGACCCGGCCGATACCCTGTCCAAGATCAATATCGTTATCGGGCTATGTCCCCGGGGGCATGATGGATCTCCACGCGCTCAGGCAGTTCGTCGTCGTGGCCCGCCTGGAGCATCTCAGCCGGGCGGCCGAGGAACTCCGCGTGGCGCAGCCGTCGTTGAGCCGTACCGTCGCCCGCCTGGAGAGCGAGCTGGGCACGCCGTTGTTCGACCGGGTCGGCCGGCTCCGGCTGAACGACGCCGGGAAGGTGTTCCTCCGGCACGTCGAGCGCTCCCTCGGGGAGCTCGACGCGGGGCGCCGGGCCGTCGCCGCGCTCGCGGGCGGGAAGTTCGGCACCGTACGGCTGGCCTCGGAGACCTTCCTCACCCTGACCGGGCCGCTCGGGGCGTTCAAACGGGCCCACCCCGGCATCGAGGTCGAACTCCACCAGATGGCCGCCGAGGAGATGGCCCGCGGCCTGCGCGGTCAGGAGGTGGACCTCTGCGTCGCCTCGCAGCCCTTCGCGCCCGACGGCCTGGAGGCGGTGCGGCTGCTCGACGAGGCGGTGTGGGTGGTCGCGCCGCTCGACCACCCCCTGGCGGGCCGCGCCTCGGTGACCGTCGGCGAACTCGCCGACGAGCCCTTCGTCACCACCCGCACGGGCCACTGGCAGCGCAGGCTCCTCGACCGGCTCTTCACGGGGAACGGCCTGGCGCCCCCGAGGATCGTCTGCGAGGGCGACGAGCCCAGCGCGACCGCGATCCTGGTCGCCGCGGGGCTCGGCGTCGGCCTCATCCCGGACATGGCCCGGCGCAGCGCCACCCGCGCCCCCGTCTCCTGGATAGCCGTCGACAGCCCCGACTGCCGGCGCACCCTCACCCTGCTCCGGTACGCCGACGGCCACCCGACGGGCGCCGCGCGCCTGATGCACGCGGCGCTGACCGGCTGGGACTGGACGTCCGGCCCGGTCTGACCCGCCGGACTCCCCCGGGGCCCGGCCCGGCCCGCCGGGCAGACGGCGCTACTTTCCGGGTACCCCCTGGCCGCGCACGCGCAGTGCCCGGCGCAGGTCGTCCAGTTGGTCCACCAGCTTGCGGTGGAGGGCCGGGATCATGGTGTCCTCCGCGAGGTGGGACTCGCCCAGGGACAGGGACTCCTCGTCGATCGCGTACGAGGGGAAGGCGTAGCGGCCGGCGGCCTCGGCCATCGCGGGGCCCCGGCGGTCGCCGAGCGCGACGGCCGCCTCGTAGAAGCGCGGCACGTACTCCCGTACCAGCTCGGCCTGTTCGGGCTGCCAGAAGCCCTGGGCGGTGGCGGTGAAGAGGTAGTTGGAGAGGTCGTCGGAGCCGAAGAGGGACGACCAGGCCGCCTCCTTCGCCTCCGCGGACGGCAGGGAGGCCCGGCAGCGGGCCGCGCCCTCCTGGCCGGTGGCGCTGGGGTCCCGCTCCAGCTCGGCCGCGATCACGGTCTCGTCGGTGGCGCCGAGGACGGCGAGGCGGGCGAGGATCCGCCAGCGCAGCTCGGGGTCGAGCTCGGGGCCGCCGTGGACGGTGCCCTCGTCGAGCCAGGAGGCGATCTTGTCGGGGGTGGTGGCGCTGTCGATGCAGGCGCGGACGGCGGTGAGGCGCAGTCCGGGCTCCTCGCCGTCCTCGGTGCGGCGGAGCAGGGCGCGGGCGATCTCGCCGATGCCGGCGAGGGCCGCGGGGCGCTCCTCCTCGGTGACGTACCGGTCGGCGATCTGGGTGCGGGCGAAGCCGAGGATGCCCTGGACGAGGGCGAGCTCGGTCTCCTCGGGGAGGTGCGCGAGGGCGGCCTCCAGGTAGGCCGCGGGCTCCAGTTCGCCGTCGCGGACCATGTCGCGCAGAGCGTTCCAGATCACGGCGCGGGTCAGCGGGTCGGGGACGCGGGAGAGGCCGCGCAGGACGGTCTCCTCGGAGACCTCGTCGAAGCGGAGCTTGGTGTAGGTGAGGTCGCCGTCGTTGAGAACGACGAGGGCGGGGCGCGGGCCGGTCAGTTCGGCGGGCGCCTCCTGCGGGACGTCGAGTTCGCGGCGCTCGCGCAGGGTGAGTTCGCCGTCGGGCTGCCGGTCGTAGATCCCGGCCCGGATCCGGTGCGGGCGGCTGCCGTCGCGGTCGACGTGGAGCAGCCAGTGGGTGCCCTCGCCTTCGAGGCGGGGGGTGAGGGTGTCGACGCCGGTGGTGCGCAGCCACTGTTCGGCCCAGGCGTGGACGTCGCGGTCGGTGGCGGCGGCGAGGTTGTCGATGAAGTCGGCGAGGGTGGCGTTGCCGAACTTGTGGCGCTTGAAGTGGATGTTGATGCCGGCGAGGAAGTCCTTCTCGCCGAGCCAGGCGACGAGCTGGCGGAGCGCGGAGGCGCCCTTGGCGTAGGAGATGCCGTCGAAGTTGAGGAGGGCGGAGGCGGTGTCGGGGACGGCCTCCGGGTCGGGGGCGACGGGGTGGGTGGAGGGACGCTGGTCCGCCTCGTACCCCCAGGCCTTGCGGGTGACGCCGAAGTCGATCCAGGTGTCGGGGAAGAGGTCGGAGCAGGCCTCGTTGACGGTCTGGAAGCCCATGTACTCGGCGAAGGACTCGTTCAGCCAGATGTCGTCCCACCAGCGCAGGGTGACGAGGTCGCCGAACCACATGTGGGCCATCTCGTGGGCGATGACCATGGCGCGGGTCTGGCGCTCGGTGACGGTGACGGCGGAGCGGAAGACGAACTCGTCGCGGAAGGTGACGAGTCCGGGGTTCTCCATGGCGCCGGCGTTGAACTCGGGGACGAAGGCCTGGTCGTACGAGTCGAAGGGGTAGGGCTCGTCGAACTTCTCGTGGTAGCGGTCGTAGCAGGCCTTGGTGACGGCGAGGATCTCGTCGGCGTCGGCGTCGAGGTGGGCGGCGAGGGAGCGGCGGCAGTGGATGCCGAAGGGCAGGCCGGCGTGCTCGGTGCGGATGCTGTGGAAGGGGCCGGCGGCGACGCAGACGAAGTAGGTGGAGAGCAGCGGGGTGGCGGCGGCCTGCCAGCGGCCGTCGGGCTGCTGCTCGGTGATGCCGTTGGAGAGGACGGTCCAGCCTTCGGGCGCCTTGACGCCCACCTCGAAGACGGCCTTGAGGTCGGGCTGGTCGAAGGCGGCGAAGACGCGCTGGACGTCCTCCATGAACAGCTGGGTGTAGACGTACGACTCGCCGTCGGTGGGGTCGGTGAAGCGGTGCATGCCCTCGCCGGTGCGGGAGTACCGCATGGTGGTGCCGATGCTCAGGGTGTGCTCGCCCTCGGTGAGGGTCAGCGGGAGCCGGTTGCCGTCGAGGGCGGTGACGTCGAGGGGCTCGCCGTCGAGCTCGGCGGAGTGGAGGGTCTCGGGCTTGAGCTCGACGAAGGTGTCCCCCGCGGCGCGGGCCGTGAAGCGGATGAGGCTCCGTGACCCGAAGGTCTCGTCGCCGGTGGTGAGGTCGAGGTCCACGCGGTAGTGGTGGACGTCGAGGAGCTGGGCACGGGTCTGCGCTTCGTCGCGCGTCAGTACGGACATGGGCCCTATGCTGCCCGATCGCTCCGTCCCGGGGCAGGGGGTGTACGCGGCTCAGGCCAGGCCGGAGCCGTTCAGGTGGGCGAAGGCGGCGGTGATGCGGGGCCGGTCGTAGCCGTGGGGGCCCGCGGCGCCGCTGGAGATCAGGGTGTGGAGCAGGATCCGGGCCTTGGCGGGGTCGAGCGGTCCGGCCGGGATCAGTCCGTGGTGGAGCAGGTCGTGCTCGGAGCCGGGGCTGCGGTAGGTGTCGGTGAGGGTCGCGCCGCCGCCGGTGCGGGAGGCGAGGACGACGGGGATGCGCCGGGCGATCTCGGCGAGGGGTTCGACGAGCGGGGCGGGGGCGTGTCCGCCGCCGAAGGCGGCGACGACGAGGCCCTGGAAACGGTCGTCGACGGCGTCGAGGAGCTCGCCGCGGTCGCCGAGGGAGAGGGTCACGAGGGCGACCCGTACGGAGGGGTCGAGGCCGAGCGGGCAGAGCGCGGCGGGGACGGCGGGGCGGAGCAGGATCCGGGGCCGGCCCTCGACGACGGTGCCGAGGGGGCCCGCGCCGGGCGAGGCGAAGGTGGTGACGGAGGTGGTGTGGGTCTTGCGGGCGAGGCGGGCGGCGTGGATCTCGTCGGCGAGGACGACGAGGACGCCGAGGTTCCGGCAGGCGGGGTCGGCGGCGACGGCGAGCGCGGCGGCGAGGTTGGCGGGGCCGTCGGCGCCGGGCAGGTCGGGGCGGCGCATGGCGCCGGTGACGGCGATCGGCTGCTCGGTGGTGCAGAGCAGGTCGAGGAGGAAGGCGGTCTCCTCCAGGGTGTCGGTGCCCTGGACGACGACCACGCCGGAGCCGTCGGCGACGGCCTTCCGCACCTCGTCGGCGAGGGCGGCGAGGTCCTCGAAGGAGAGGGTGGAGCTGGGGACGCGGCGGAAGTCCCGCAGGACGACGTCCTCGGGGGCGCCGAGGCCGGCGAGGACCTCCCGGCCGGTCATGCGGGCCGCGTCACCGCCTCGGGCGGAGATGGTGCCTCCGAGGGTGAAGACCGTGACGCGGCTCATCAGCGTGCTCCGTCCGCAATCGTCTCGTGGTGCCGGATGACCTCGGCGATGATGAAGTTGAGGAGCTTCTCGGCGAAGGCCGGGTCCAGTTTCGCGCTCTCGGCGAGTTCGCGCAGCCGGGCGATCTGGCGGGCCTCGCGGGCGGGGTCGGCGGGCGGCAGCTGGTGGTTCGCCTTGAGGACGCCGACCTGCTGGGTGCACTTGAAGCGCTCGGCGAGCATGTGCACGACCGCGGCGTCGATGTTGTCGATGCTCTCGCGCAGTCGGGTCAGCTCGGCGGTGACGGCCGGGTCGATGGCACTGGTGTCGCTGGTGTCGCTCATGATCTGCGAGCTTAGACGGATCTCGGGGGGATCGTGGGCGGGTGTTCGGGATCCGGAACGCTGTTGCTCCAGCCGCCGTGCACGGACCTCCCCTGCTGCTCGCGGAACCGGATGGGCGCGATGCCGACGCGGCGGGTGAAGAGCCGGGAGAAGTAGGCGGGGTCGTCGTAGCCGACGCGGCGGGCGACGGCGGCGACGGGCAGCTCGGTGGCGGCGAGGAGCTCCTTGGCGCGGCCGAGGCGGACGGTGAGCAGGTAGTCCTTGGGGCTGCATCCGGCGGCGCGGCGGACGGCGGTGCGCAGTTCGGCGGGGGTCATGCCGTGCCGGGCGGCGTGCTCGGCGACGGAGAGCGGCTGGAAGGCGTCGCGGGCGAGGGCGGCGAGGACGGGGTCGCCGTCGGCGTTTGTGTCGGCGCGGGCCCGGCGCAGCGCGACGAGCAGCTCGTGGACGGCGGCGGCGGTCTCGACCTCCAGGAGGGGGTTGCCGGGGCGGGCGGCTCGGGCGATCCGGCCGATGGCGGCGCGGGCGGGCGCGGCGTCGGAGAGGGGGACGACGGGCCGGTCGGGCTCGATGTAGCCGAGTTCGGTGTAGGTGGCGGTGGCGGGTCCGGTGAAGTCGACGAAGGCCTCGTCCCAGCCGGTGCGGGGGTCGGCGGCGTAGTGGTGGGGGGTGCCGGGGGTGAGCCAGAGGAGGGCGGGGGCGGTGACGGTGGTGCGGCGGCCGTCGGGTCCCCGGTACCAGCCGCCGCCGGCGGAGACGACGACGGCGACGTGGTGGTCGAGGGTGCGCGGGCCGACGGTGGGCAGGGTGCCGTGCTGGAGTCCGACGCCGAGGCAGACGAGGCCGAGGCGGTGGTGGACGGGGCTGGGCGTGAAGTAGCGCATCCAGGTGTGGTACATCCGCCGGCCTTTCCTCAACGTCCAAACTGCGACGATCTTTGTCCATGGACGGTGCCGCCGCCAGGGGGCGAGGGTGAGGCCATGAGCACGTTCGCTGTGGGTGACGAGGACTTTCTGCTCGACGGGCGGCCGGTGCGGCTGCTCTCGGGGGCGCTGCACTACTTCCGGGTGCACGAGGGGCACTGGGAGCACCGGCTCGGGATGCTGCGCGCGATGGGCCTCGACTGTGTCGAGACGTACGTGCCGTGGAACCTGCACGAGCCGGAGCCCGGCCGGTACGTGGACGCGGACGCGCTCGGGCGGTTCCTGGACGCGGTGGGGCGGGCCGGGATGCGGGCGATCGTGCGCCCGGGTCCGTACATCTGCGCCGAGTGGGAGAACGGCGGGCTTCCGCACTGGCTGACCGGCCCGCTCGGGCGGCGGGTGCGGAGTCTGGACCCGGAGTTCCTGGCGCCGGTGGAGGCCTGGTTCCGGCGGCTGCTCCCGCAGGTGGTGGAGCGGCAGGTCGACCGGGGCGGGCCGGTGGTCCTGGTGCAGGTGGAGAACGAGTACGGGAGTTACGGGAGCGACCGGGGCTATCTGGAGTGGGTCGCGGGGCTGCTGCGGGACTGCGGGGTGAGTGTGCCGCTGTTCACCTCGGACGGGCCCGAGGACCACATGCTGACGGGCGGTTCGGTGCCGGGGGTGCTGGCGACGGCGAACTTCGGCTCGGGGGCGCGGGAGGGCTTCGCGACGCTGCGGCGGCACCAGCCGTCGGGGCCGCTGATGTGCATGGAGTTCTGGTGCGGCTGGTTCGACCACTGGGGCCGGGAGCACGCGGTGCGGGACGCGGCGGACGCGGCGGCGGCGCTGCGGGAGGTCCTGGAGTGCGGGGCCTCGGTCAATGTGTACATGGCGCACGGCGGGACGAACTTCGGCGGCTGGGCGGGCGCGAACCGGGACGGTGAGCTGCACGACGGTCCGCTGCGGCCGACGGTGACCTCGTACGACTACGACGCGCCGGTCGACGAGGCGGGACGGCCGACGGAGAAGTACCGGGCCTTCCGCGAGGTGCTCGCGGAGTACGCGGAGGGGCCGCTGCCGGAGGTGCCGGAGCCGCCGGCCCGGCTCGGCGCGCCGGTCTCCGGCACGCTGGACGAGTGGGCGCCGCTGGACGGGGTCCTGGAGGTCCTCGGCGGCGAGGAGACGGTGACGCCGGTGCCGCCGACCTTCGAGGAGCTGGGGGTGGACCGGGGGCTGGTCCGCTACCGGGTGGCGGTGCCGGGCCCCCGGCAGCCGTACCCGCTGGGGGTGACGGGGCTGCGCGACCGGGCGGTGGTGTACGTCGACGGACGCCCGGCGGGGGTCCTCGACGAGGAGGACGCGGCGCTTCCCGAGCCGGTGGCGGGCCCGGCGCTCGTGGACCTGTGGGTGGAGTCGCTGGGCCGGGTCAACTACGGGCCGCGCCTCGCGGAGCCGAAGGGGATCACCGGGGGCGTACGGCACGAGCGGCAGTATCTGCACGGAGTACGGGCCCGGGCGCTGCGCCTGGACGCCTTCGGCACGGAGACGGTCGCCAAGGTCCCCTTCGGCCCGCCCGCGGAGGCTCCGGGCCTGTACCGGGGGGCCCTCGCCGTGGCCGGGGCGGGGGACGCCCGGCTGCGGCTGCCGGGCGCGACCCGGGGCTTCGTGTGGGTGAACGGCTTCTGCCTGGGCCGCTACTGGTCGGCGGGTCCGCAGGAGGCGCTGTTCGTGCCGGGGCCGGTGCTGCGGGAGGGCGCGAACGAGGTGTGGGTGCTCGAGGTGGAGGGCGGGGGGCCGTCCTCGGTGGAGCTGGACGTCCTCTGAGTCCTCACGGCGGACGACCTGGTCGAGCACGTGAAGGTGCCCCGGAGCCGAGGCCGCTCCGGGGCACCCGTTCAGGGCGGGCGGCTACAGCGTGGCCGCGGCCGACTTGATCGCGGCGGCGAAGGTCGAGACCTCCGTGTAGACGCCGGGGTAGCCGGCCCGCGCGCAGCCCTCGCCCCAGCTCACGATGCCGACCTGGACCCAGGCTCCGGCGTCGTCCTTGCGGAACATGGGGCCGCCGGAGTCGCCCTGGCAGGTGTCGACCCCGCCCTGGCTGTAGCCGGCGCAGATCTCCTCGGCCGGGACCAGGTCGCTGCCGTAGGCGGCCTGGCAGGTGGCGTCGGAGACGAACGGGACGTTCGCCTTGAGCAGGTAGCGCTGCTGCGCCCCGCCCTCGCGGGCGGCGCCCCAGCCGGCGACGGTGAAGGTGCCGCTGTTGTACGCGGTGGTGTCGGCGATCTTCAGGTTGGGCAGCGAGGTGATCGGGCTGGCGAGCTTGATCAGCGCCCAGTCCTTGCCCTGGCCGTTGTAGCCGGGGGCCTGGAGGACCTTGGTGGACCTGACCTTGATGGCGCTGCTCGACTGGAGGTCGACGACTCCGGCGGTGGCGGTGATGCTCGTGTTGGTGCCGGAGCCGCTCACGCAGTGGGCGGCGGTGAGGACGACCTGAGGGGTGATCAGGGAGCCGCCGCAGCCCATGGAGAGCCTGACCATCCAGGGGAACTCGCCCTGGGCGGCGCGGGTGCCGCCGACGACGGGGGCCGGGGCGGCGGAGGCGGTGGTGGGCTGGAGGCTGACGGCCGCCAGGACGACGGCGCCGGCGGCTGCCAGCTTCTGGAGGGCACGGACCATGCGGTTCTGCTTCACGTGTCTTCCTTCTCTCGTGGGGGGTCGGCCTCGACGGAGGGATGACATGAACGCGATGACATGCGCTCGTCAAGGCATGTCCGGATTATGAGCAGCGGCCAACCGGCGCCACAAGAAAGCCTTTTCGGCCAGACCCGGTGGGGGGACCGTACAGTGGACGCGAAGGGGGATCCGGCATGCCGAACCGTCATGGGGCCGACCGTGTCATCCACGGCTTTCCGCACCGCGCCACGGTGCGGGCCTCGCTCACCGCGCTCTACCGCCGCCTCTCCCCCGACGGCGTGCACCGCTACCCGGCCAGCGTGACCGCCGACGACGTCGCCCTCGACGACGAGGAGGACCTCCACCTCGGCGCCCAGCGGGTGGCCCACGCCCTCGTCCGGCACCTGCAGCTGCCCGAGGCGCGCGTCGTGGTGAGCTTCCGTCCCATGGAGTACGCGGCGGCCGTCGAGCTCACGGCCGGACCCGAGTACTTCGTGGAGCTCAACGACCGCTTCCGCACCCGCCGCAGGGACATCGGCGCGGCCCTCGCCCACGAGATCACCCACGTCCTGCTGCACCGGCTCGGCCTCGGCCTCCCCTCCACCTCGGAGAACGAGGTCCTCACCGACGTGACCACCGCCTACCTGGGCGCCGGCTGGCTGCTGCTCGACGCGTACCGGCAGGACGGCGTCGAGAGCCAGAAGCTCGGCTACCTCACCCCGGAGGAGTTCGGCTACGTCCTCGCCAAGCGGGCCGAGGTCTTCGGCGAGGACCCCTCGCCCTGGTTCACCAGCGCCGTGGCGTACGAGGCGTGGGTACGGGGCCGGGCGGAGGCCGCGCGGGAGCGGACCGCGCCGCCGCTCGCCGGGGCGGGCTGGGCCGAGCGCCGCCGGTACGCCCTGCAGCGGCACCGGGGCCGGGCCTCCGAGGACGCTCCGTACGCCTTCGCGGGCGGGGCCCCGGCGACCGCCGTCTCCTTCTCCTGCCCGGTCTGCCTCCAGCGCCTGCGGGTCCCGACGGGACGCACCCTGCGGGCCCGGTGCGGGGTGTGCGGCTCGGTCCTGGAGTGCACGGCCTGAGGCAATCGATTTGCGCCACGCGCCGACGGCGGGTCAGGGTCGTTGCATGAGCACGTTGTTCGACGCCATCCGGGACGGGGACGAGAACGGGGCCGTGCGGCTCCTGCGGGACGGGGCGGACCCCGAGGGGCGGGAGGACGGGGAGACCGCGCTGTACCGCGCGGCCGTCGGCGACGAGGCCGGCATCGTGCGGGTGCTGCTCGCCGCCGGGGCCGACCCCGCCCGGGGCAGCGGCGAGGACGACGGGGACCTGCCGCTGTGCGGGGCGGCCTGCGGCGGGCACACCGAAGTCGTGCGGGCGCTGCTCGCGGCGGGCGCGGCGGCCGACCAGGAGGAGGCGTACGGCTTCACCGCCCTCGCCTGGGCCCTGCGCCTCGGCCACGCCGACACCGCCCGGGTCCTCCTGGAGCACGGCGCCGACCCGGACCGGCCCGGCCCCGACGGGGTCCTCCCGCTCGTCGCCGCCGCGCGGCGCGGCTCCACCGGCTGCGTGCGGGCGCTCCTCGACCACGGGGCGCGGGCCCGGGAGGCGGCCCTGCGGGAGGCCCGGCGGTGGATCGGCGTCGACATCGCGGCCGAGCTGCGGCGCGGGCTCGTCGCCGGGAACGAGGGCGGGCAGACGTACGAGGCGGCCGTCCGGCGGATCCGGGAGGACGGCGGGATCACGGTCGTCGTCGAGCTGCTGCGGGAGGACGGGGCGCCCGGGCGCGGTGACGACCGGGGAACCGGTCACGCGGCGATCGCCACACTCCTGGAGGCGGCGCTCGGGCTGCGCACCCCGCACGAGGAGCTCGCGGCGCGGGCGCTGCGCCGCGGCGACCCGGAGCTCGACGACTGGACGACGGCGGTGGCCGAGCTGGCGGGCCGGGCCGACGAGGAGACGTTCGTGGCGGCGGCCGGGTGGTGCGCCTACCGCGATCCGCTGCGCCGGGCGCTCGGCGCGCGGGTGCTCGGCGCGCTGCCGGGCTTCGGGCCGAGCGCGGTCCCGGTGCTGCGGCGCCTGGCGGCGGAGGCGGTGCCCCCGGCGCGGGAGCCGCTGCTCTCGGCGGTCCTCGCCCTCGGGGAGTGCGGGGACGCGGCCGCCGTGCCCGAACTGCTCGCGGCGGCCGGGCATCCGGACGCGGTGGTGCGCCGGGCCGTCGCGGCGGCCCTCGCCGGGATCGTGCCGGCCGGGCACGTCGAGGCGCTCGGGGTGCTGCTCGCGCTGAGCCGGGACGGCGACCCCCGGGTGCGGGACTGGGCGACGCTGGCGCTCGCCGAGCTGCCCGACGACACCCCGCTCGTACGGGAGGGGCTCGCCGAGCGGCTCGGCGACTCCGATCCGGAGACCGCGGCGGAGGCGGCACGGGGGCTGGCGATCCGTCAGGATCCGCGTGCCGTCGACGCGCTGGCGTCGATCCTCGCGGACGGGGAGGCGGACGGGGCGCCGCGCGAGACGGCGCTCGCCGCCCTGGAGCACGTCCGCGACCCGCGGGTCAGGACCCGTCTGGAGTGGACGACCCCACGCCGCTCCTGACGACGGGCCGTCAGCAGGCGTGGTCGATCAGGTCGAACGTGGCGTAGTGGTCGGAGGTGTAGTAGTCCTCGTCGGCCGTGCTGCCGGTCACGATGCGGCGGGGGCCCCGGCGCGCGCCGTCCGTGAGGGTGCCTCACCGTCCGCCGGCCGGGAGCCGCAGGCTCAGCAGGGCGGTGCCGGCGTAGGCCGCGAGGACCCAGGGCATCGCGGCGGAGAGGGAGAGGTCCGCGAAGTACGCGGTGCCGATCGCGGCCGCGCCGAGGGCGCCGCCGAACTGCTGGGCGGTGGAGAAGACCCCGGAGGCTCCGCCGGCGAGTTCGGCCGGGGCGGCCGAGAGGACGATGCCGACGAGCGGGACGACGAGGAGGCCGAGGCCGGCGCCCGCGACGGCGAGGCCGGGGGCCAGGGGCCAGGCGCCGGTGTGGACGGGGGCGGCGGCCTCCATCGCGTACCAGACCCAGCCGTACCCCCCGGCCATCAGGAGCGCGCCCGCCACCGGGACGTACCGGCCGAGCTTGACGGCGAGCGGTTCGGCGGCCGGGGCCGTGAGGAAGCCGCCCGCCGAGAAGGCCGCCATCAGGACGCCCGCCTGGGTCGGGGTGTAGCCCTGGCCGCCCTGCAGCCAGATCGCGAGGACCAGGAAGAAGCCCTGCATCCCGAAGGCGAAGAGCAGCTGGACGGCCAGGCCGTACGAGAAGGCCGGGACGGTGAAGACGCGCGGGGGCAGCACCGAGCCGCGCACGGCGACCGCGGCCACCGCGAGGGCGCCGGCCGCGAGGAGGCCCCAGCCCCAGAGCGGCCAGCCCCAGCCGCGGCCCTGGACGAGCGGCAGGACGACGGCGACGAGTCCGGCGGCGAGGACGAGGCTGCCGAGCACCGGGGGCCGGGTGGCGGCCCGCTCCCGGGTGGCGGGGACGAGGACGACGGCGGCGGCGAGAGTGAGGGCGGCGACGGGCACGTTGACCAGGAAGACGCTGCGCCAGCCGAGCCCGAAGAGGTCGGCGTCGGTGAGGACCCCGCCGAGCAGCAGCCCGATCGCGGAGGCGAAGCCGGCCACCGCCCCGTACATCCCGAAGACCTTGCCGCGGTCCCTGCCCCGGAAGAGGCTCTGGAAGGAGCCGAGGACCTGCGGCATGAGCACGGCGGCGGCGACGCCCTGCGCGGCGCGGGCGGCGATCAGCTGGCCGGGGCTCTGGGCGATGCCGCAGGCGAGGCTGGCGAGGCCGAAGCCGGCGGTGCCGGCGAGGAAGAGCGCCTTGCGGCCGTACCGGTCGCCGAGCCGCCCGGCGACGACGAGGGTCGCGGCGAAGCCCAGGAGGTAGGCGGAGACGGTCCACTGCAGGGCGCTCTCGGAGGCGCCGAGCCCGTGCCCGAGGGAGGGCAGGGCGACGTTGACGATGGTGACGTCCACGAGGTCCATCAGGGCGGCGACCATCATGACGACGGCGGCGGCCCAGCGGCGCGGGTGGACGAGGAACGGGTCGCCGGTGGCGGCGGTCGTGGCGGTCGTGGACATCTCCACCCTCCATTTATTTCGTTCGGGCGAACGAAATAAAAATGACACGCACGCTCCCTGGATCGCAAGTGTTTCGTTCGGCCGAACGAAATGAATTTTGCTAGGCTGCCGCCATGAGCGAGCGGGACAGCGGGCGGAACGGCGAGCAGGACCGGGACGGGCAGGACCGGGAACGGAGCGCGGTCGTCGCCGCCCTCACCGCCGCCGGCCGGGACTCCAGCGCCGCCTCCGTCGCCTTCCACTCGGCGATCGCGGCCCAGCAGGACCTGGGCGCCACCGAGACCAAGACGCTTGACCTGCTCGAACGGCACGGCCCCCTCACCGCCAAGGAGCTGGCCGAGCACTCCGGCCTGGCCCCCGCCTCCGTCACCGGACTCGTCGACCGCCTGGAGCGCAAGGGCTTCGTGCGCAGGGTGAAGCACCCCACGGACAAGCGCCGGGTGCTCATCGAGCCCCGCCCCGAGAAGCTCGCCGAGCTCGCCCCGCTCTTCGACGACTGGGCGCGCGAGGTGCACGAGCTCTACGAGGAGTTCACGACCGAGGAACTGGCGACGATCACCCGCTTCCTGACGGGCGCGACCGAACGCCAGCGCGCCGCGACCAAGCGCCTCGTGGAGTAGCGACCCGGAACGCCTCGCCGCGCGGGCCCGCACACCCGGGCCGCGCACCGGGGCCCGCACGCCCACGTCCGTACGCCCACGTCCGCACACCCCTCCCCTTCGGCCCGTCCGGCTGCTACCTTCCTCGCCAGCACGTCACCTAACTAACGTTAGGTGGAGGAGTGTTCCGCGGGCCCGTCCGCCCACGGCTGCCCCACCGAGTCCGTCTGCCGTACGGCCACCGGCCGCACGTCCGTCAGTCCGCAAGGGAGCCCAGCCATGCCCCTGTCCCGACGCGCCCTGCTCACCACCGCCGGCGCCGCGCTGTTCCTCGGCGCCGCGCCGCCCGCGCTCGCCCGCCCCCGCCCCGCGGCCGCCACCGCGATCCGGCAGATCCCGCTCCAGGGCGCGGTCAACGTCCGCGATCTCGGCGGATACGCCACCTACGACGGCAGACGGGTCCGGCACGGTCTCGCCTACCGCGGCGACCACCTCGCCAAGCTCACCGACGCCGACCTCGCCACCCTCGCCGGGCTCGGCCTCGGCACCGTCGTCGACCTGCGGATCCCGCTGGAGGTCGGCCACGACGGCGCCGACCGGCTGCCCGCCGGCGCGGTCCCGGTGGCCCGGCCCGTCACCGACCACGGCCTCTTCGGACAGCTGACGGCCGCGATCGGATCCCGCGACCCGGTGCGGCAGGAGGAGATGCTCGGCGGCGGGAAGGCCGCCGCCTTCATGCGCGAGGTGTACCGCACCTTCGTCACCGACCCCGCGAACCGGGCCGCCTTCGCGGCCACCCTGCGGGACCTGGCCGATCCCCGCCGGGGGTCGCTGCTCCTGCACTGCACCTCCGGCAAGGACCGCACCGGCTGGACGAGCTGGCTCCTGCTCACCCTGCTCGGGGTGCCGGAGCCCTCCGCCCGCGCGGACTACCTCGCCTCCAACACCTTCCGCGCCGCGTACGACGCGCGGGTCCGGGAGGGGCTGAAGCAGGGCGGGCTCATGCAGAACCCGGACCTCATCGTGCCGCTGCAGGAGGTGCGGGCCGAGTACCTGGACACCGCCCTCGACCAGGTCCGCACCTCGTACGGCAGCGTCTTCCGTTACGTGTCGGTCGGCCTCGGCCTGGAGCTGCGCGAGCTCGCGGCGCTCCGCGAACGGCTGGTGCCCGAGGCCTGACGCCCGCCCCGGCCGGCGCCCGCCCCGGCACCGGAACCCGCGCCCCGGCCCGCGGCCGAGCCGCGCCCCGCACCGCCCGCACCGCGTCCGGAGCCGCCCGACGCGCCGGAACCCCGGCCCGTCGGGGTCCCGGAGGAGGAACCCCGGGACGTGGTGCCCGAGCCGGGCGCCCGCCCGGTGGACGGGCCGGAGGCGCGGCCCGGGGCCGGCGCGCCCGTCCCCGTACCTCCGCCGGTCGAACCGCCGGAGGCCGGACGGCGACGGCGACGGCCGCCGCCCGTGCCGTTCCCGGCGGCCGTCGCCTTGCGCGGCGGGGTCGGCTGCGGGACCTCGATGACGACGGGGACGCCCGAGGGCTCCCGGGCACCGGTGAGCTCGGCGAGCTCCTCGTCGCTGGACTTGATCTGCGCCGTGCGGGGGCTGATCCCCGCGTTCGACATCAGCCGGCCCATGTCCCGCTTCTGCTCGGGCAGCACCAGCGTGAAGACGCTGCCGGACTCGCCGGCGCGGGCGGTGCGGCCGCCCCGGTGCAGATAGTCCTTGTGGTCCATCGGCGGGTCGACGTTCACGACCATGTCGAGGTCGTCCACGTGGATGCCGCGGGCCGCCACGTTCGTCGCGACCAGCGTGGTGACCTGGCCGTTCTTGAACTGGTCCAGGGTCCGGTTGCGCTGCGGCTGCGAGCGGCCGCCGTGCAGCCCGGAGGCCCGGACGCCGTTGGCCAGGAGCCGCTTGACCAGCCGGTCCACGGACCGCTTGGTGTCCATGAAGAGGATCGTCCGGCCGTCGCGGGCCGCGATCCGCAGCGTGACGGCCTTCTTGTCGGTCTCGTCCTGCACGTACAGCAGGTGGTGCTCCATCGTGGTCACCGCGCCGGCCGAGGGGTCGACGGAGTGCACGACCGGGTCGTCGAGGAACATCTTGACGAGCTTGTCGATGTTCCGGTCGAGGGTCGCGGAGAACAGCAGCCGCTGCCCGCCCGGCTCGACCTGCTTCAGCAGCTTCGTGACCTGCGGCAGGAAGCCCATGTCGGCCATCTGGTCCGCCTCGTCGAGGACGGTGACGGCGACCTGGTCCAGACGGCAGTCGCCCCGCTCGATGAGGTCGTGGAGCCGGCCGGGCGTGGCGATGAGGACCTCGGCGCCGCGCCGGAGGGACGAGGACTGCCGGGAGATCGACATGCCGCCGACCACCGTGGTGATCCGCAGCCGCAGCGCGGAGGCGTACGGGGTGAGGGCGTCGGTCACCTGCTGGGCGAGCTCGCGGGTCGGCACCAGGACCAGCGCGAGGGGCGCGGTCGGCTCGGCGCGGCGGCCGGCGGTGCGGGCGAGGAGCGCGAGCCCGAAGGCGAGGGTCTTGCCGGAGCCGGTGCGCCCCCGGCCGAGGACGTCGCGCCCGGCGATCGAGTTCGGCAGGGTCGCGGCCTGGATCGGGAAGGGCTCGGTGACGCCCTGCTCGGTGAGCGTCCGCAGCAGCGCGGCCGGCATGTCCAGGTCCTCGAAGGAGGCCACGGGCGGCAGCGCGGGCGTCACCGTCTCCGGCGGAGTGAACTCCTGCGGCGGCGGGGGCGCAGCGGGACGACGGCCGGCGCGGCCCTTCGGCTGGGACGTGGACTTCGCCTGGGCGGTGCGGGGGCCGCGCTTGTGGGGGCGTTCGGAGCGGGTCATTCGTGCCTTTCTGGCCGGTGCGCGGCGCAGCCGGGGCCCGCACCTGCGCGATGCGGGCCCCGGCTGTACCGCCCGGAACACGAGATACGGGCTCCGGCTGTCTCTCCCGGAGCGCGAGACACGGCCCCGGCTGTCTCTCCCGGGACTCGCGATACAGGTCCCGGATGTCTACAGGAACAATAGTGCGCCCCAGGACCTTCCCGCCCCGGCCCCCCGTCCCCGGTCGCCTCGGGACCCTTCCGTCCTGCTCCGTTCCGGACGTCTCAGGGCCCTCCCGTCCTGCCCCGTCCCGGACGTCTCAGGGCCCTCCCGCCCCGGGGCCGCGTACGGCGATTCCGTCCAGGACCATGGACAGGTACTGGCGGGCGATCTCCTCCGGGCTGTGCTGTCCGCCCGGCCGGTACCAGGACGCGGCGACCCACACGGTGTCGCGCACGAAGCGGTAGGTCAGGCGGACGTCGAGGTCGGCGCGGAAGACCCCGTCCGCGACGCCGCGCTCCAGGGTTCCGAGCCAGGCCTCCTCGAACCTGCGCTGCGAGTCGACGAGGTAGCCGAAGCGGGGCTGGTCGACGAGGTGCTGGGACTCCTTCTGGTAGATGGCGACGGCGGCGCGGTGCCGGTCGATCTCCCGGAAGGACTCGGTGACGAGGGCCTCGATGGTCTCGCGGGGACCGAGTCCGGCGCCGAGGACGGCGTCGTACCCCTCCCACAGCTCGTTCAGAAAGGTGGAGAGGATCTCGTCGAGCATCGACTCCTTGGAGTCGAAGTGGTAGTAGAGGCTGCCGGCGAGCATCCCGGCGGCGTCCGCGATCTTGCGGACGGTGGTGGCGTTGTACCCCTGGGCGGCGAACACCTCGGCCGCCGTGTCGAGGAGTTCACGGCGCCGCTCGGGCCCCCCGCTCACTTGGGTCTTCTTCTTGCTTGCAGTGTTCGGCACGCGCCCATTCTGGTCCCCCCGCGCACCGGCCCACCCGGGAGTCAGGGCTCCTGGCGCGGCGGGCTGTCGTCGTTGCCGCGCCGGAGCGTCCGCGTCGGGCGTCCCGGCGCCCAGCTGCGGAAGCAGATCTCCTCGCCCTCCACCCAGGTCCGTACGACCTCGGTCGGCTCCACCCGGAAGAGGTGGAAGGGCTGCGGCGCACCCGTCTCCGCCGCGTACCGGTCCAGGATCCCGGGGTCGGTGACCTCGACCGCGCGGCCGGAGATCCGGACGTCCCCGCCGCCCATGTCGGTGCCGGGGCCCGGGTTGGCGAGCAGCGCGAACCGGGGGTCGCGGCGCAGGTCGAGCGCCTTGCGGGAGTTCGGCATCATGCCCAGCCAGAGCTCCCCGCCCCGGAAGTCGGCCTCGATGCCGCTGAGACGCGGCGAGCCGTCCTTCCGGACGGTGGCGAGGGCGTGGTGGGTGTACTGGCCGAAGCGCTCCCGCACGGTCGCGGCGAGCTCGGGTTCGGCGGCCTCGAAGGCCGGCCAGGTGGTCCCGGTGTCTCGCACGACCGCGCCGCGCGGAGCCGTGCCCCGCGCGGCCGTGTCTTCCACGGCCGTGTCTTTCATGGCTGTGTCTTCCATGGCCGTGTCTTCCATGGCTGTGTCTTCCATGGATCCAGGAGACACCGGATACCCGACAACCACTGTCCGGATTACTCCGGTGACGCGTCTCAGGCGGTGGCGGCGCGCTCCGCCGCGCTGCGCTCCACGCAGAACTCGTTGCCCTCCGGGTCCGCCATGGTGGCCCAGCCGGTGCCGTCGGCGTTCCGTCGGTCGTCGATCAGGGTGGCGCCGAGGCCGAGCAGCCGCTCGACCTCCTCGTCACGGGTGCGGTCCTGCGGCTGGAGGTCGAGGTGGACGCGGTTCTTCACCGTCTTCCCCTCGGGGACCCTGATGAAGAGGAGGTTCGCACCGGGCGACTCGACGAGCGCCTCCGGGTCGCCGGGCTTGTCGTCGTCGGAGAGCTCGGCGTCGAGGACGGCGGCCCAGAAGCTCCCCAGGGAGTAGGCGTCGGCACAGTCGATGGTCACGTGTCGCACGAGAGAGGTCATGGCCCCATGATCGCCTGCGGCGACATCGGGGGCGAGCGGATTACCTTTCTCCGTACCGGAGTTGACGTCCCTCCGTCACCGCCCCGAGCGCCGCGGGCGAGGAGCGGTTCGCCCGCCTCGACGAGGAGCGGTTCGCGCGCCTGGGAGCGGTCTCGGGTTCATGACCGTACGACGCCCTGGGCCCGGGCGGCGGCGAGCCAGGCCGGGAACTCGGAGACGAGCCGGTCGTACAGCTCGGCGTCCGGGACCCGGTTCGGGTCCTGGCCCGCGTGGAAGAAGCCGGCGTTGTCGAGGGGGCGCTTGGCCGGCACGGCCAGGTCGTCGAGCCTGCGCAGGAACTCGAACTGCCGGCTGCCGGGGTCGCCGAAGCCGACGAACTGCCAGAAGATCGGCAGCCGGGCCGCCTTGCAGACGTACCGCTCGGCGGCGAGCCTGTTGATCGGCCCCCCGTCGGTCTGGAAGACGACGAGCGCGGGCGCGGTGGATCCGCTGTCCAGGTAGTGGTCGATGACGGCGTCCATGGCGAGGTGGTAGCTCGTCTTCCCCATGTGGCCGAGACCGGCGACGATGCGGTCGATCCGGCCGGTGTGGTCGTCGAGCCGGATCTCGGTCTCCGCGTCGACGTCGGTGGAGAAGAAGACCACCGGCACCCGTCCGTCGTCGTCGAGGTGCGCGGAGAGCCCGAGGACCCGGTCGGCGAGGGCCTGCACGGTGCCGTTCGCGTAGTACGGCTTCATGGAGCCCGAGTAGTCGATGACGAGGTAGACGGCGACCCGCTGTCCGCCGATCCCGTGCCGCGCCAGCGACGCCCCGGCCTCCTTGTAGAGGCTCACCAGGGCGGGTGCGGTCTCCTCGACCTTACGCAGGCTCAGTGCCATGGCCGTTCCCCTCCAACTCCTCGATGTCCGCGAGCATGGCGTCGGCCAGGTCGCGTTCGGCCGCGTAGTACCGCTCGGCCCACGCGAGGGTCAGCCGGGGGTACGCCCACGCCTCGTCCGCCCCCGCGTCCGCCACGTCCGCCTCGGCGCGCCGCCGCATCCGCTCGGCGTACTCCCGGTGCGCGGCCAGGATCTCGCGCATCCGCTCGGGTTCGAGGAGGTGGCCGAGCCAGAGCCGGAGCATCGGCCCGTGCTTGAGGACGGGCGGGTCGAGGGGGGCGGTGCGGGCCCAGGTGCGGACGGCGTCGAGACCCTCGCCGGTGATGCGGTAGACGCGCTTGTCGCGGGTGCCGGCCTCGGGGGCGACGAGCCGCGAGGTGGCGTAGCCGCTGTTCTCCAGGCGTTTGAGCTCGCTGTAGACCTGGCTGAAGGACGGGCTCCAGTAGAAGAGGCCGAGGGACCGGTCGGCCCACTTCTTGACGTCGTAGCCGGACAACTCCCGCCCGTGGGACAGCAGTCCGAGCACGGCCCAGCTGGTCGCGGGAAGTCCCGGCACGCCTTCTCGGTCCACCACGGAGTCCACCACGGTCGGCAGTCTACGGCCCTTCCCCCCTCCCTCTATGCCTGCTAGAAGTATTTCGATTAGGCATAGACGCCTGGGGAGGAGCTCCCGTGAAGTTCTCCATGATCTTCGAAGCACAGCTCGTCGACCCGACCCCCGCCCGCGAACGCCAGGTCCTCCACGACTGCGTCGAACAGGCCGTCCTCGCCGAGGAGATGGGCTTCGACCGGATCTGGGCGGTCGAGCACCACTCCCTCGTCCAGTACGCCCACATGAGCGCGTCCGAGATCTTCCTGACCTGGGTCGCCGCCCGCACCCGGACCATCCGCGTCGGCCACGGCGTGGTCACCATGCCCTTCGGCTACCAGCACCCGGTCCGGGTCGCCGAACGCGCCGCCATGCTCGACGTGCTCTCCGGCGGCCGGGTCGACGTGGGCGCCGGCCGGGGCGCGACCCGCCAGGAGACCCGGATGTTCGGGGTGCGCCCGGAGGACACCCGCCCGCAGACCGAGGAGGCCCTGCGGATCTTCGCCGCGGCCTGGCGGGAACCGGAGCTGGAGTGGCACGGCACCCTCGACATCGGCCCCGGCGCGGTCCTGCCCCGCCCCGTGCAGACGCCCCACCCGCCGCTCTTCATGGCCTGCTCGCGGCACGAGTCGCTCCGGCAGGCCGCCGAACTCGGCATCGGCGCCCTGGTGATGGGCTTCGCGGGCGCCGAGGACGTCCGGGCGATGCGCGCGGTGTACGACGAGGCGATCGGCGCCAGGGACGGATCCCGGTTCGTCTCCACCGAGGTCAACGACCACTTCTCCGCCCTCTGCCCGACGATCGTCCTCGACGACGCCGCCCGCGCCCTCCGGCTCGGCACCCGGGGCCAGCGCTTCTTCGCCGAGTCGATCGCCCACTGGTACGGCGGGGCCCCCGCCCCCACGGGCCACGCGGAGGACGAGGACCACACCGGGGCGCTCGACGAGCAGCGCCAGAAGCTGATCGCCCGCCTGCACGAGGCGGACGTCCCCGCGCGGCCGGTCGACACGGGCACGTACAACACCGACCACGCCTACGGGGACGCGGCCACCGCGATCGCCTACGTCGAGCGGCTCCGGGAGATCGGCGTCGACGAGGTGATGTGCCTGATCCAGATGGGCACGGTGCCGCAGGAGGTCTGCCTGGAGACGATCCGGCAGTGGGGCGAGCACGTCATCCCGCGTTTCCGCGGGCCCCGGTAGGAACGCGCCGCAGCGCCCCCAGGTCGTCCGGTCGGGGACATTCAGGGGGCGCTGCGCTCAGTTCCGCACGTCGTTGTGCGGGACGTTCGGAGGGGCCGGATCAGACCGTCAGGGCACGGTCCGTCGGGCGGATCGGGGCCGGCAGGGAGCTGGCGCCGGTCAGGTAGCGGTCCACGCCGCGGGCGGCGGAGCGGCCCTCGGCGATGGCCCAGACGATGAGGGACTGGCCGCGGCCGGCGTCACCGGCGACGAACACGCCGTCGACGTTGGTGGCGAAGTCCGCGTCGCGGGCGATGTTGCCCCGCTCGTCCAGCTCCAGGCCGAACTGCGCGACCAGGCCGTTCTCCACGTCCGTGCCGGTGAAGCCCATCGCGAGCGTGACCAGCTGGGCGGGGATCTTCCGCTCCGTGCCCGGCTTCTGGGTCAGCTTGCCGTCGACGAACTCGACCTCGACGAGGTGGAGGAACTGGACGTTGCCGTCCTCGTCGCCCTCGAAGTGGGTGGTGGAGACGGAGTAGACCCGCTCGCCGCCCTCCTCGTGCGCCGAGGTGACCTTGTAGAGCATGGGGAAGGTCGGCCAGGGCTGGCCGGCGCTGCGCTCCTCGCCCGGCTTCGGCATGATCTCCAGCTGCGTGACCGAGGCCGCGCCCTGGCGGTGCGCCGTGCCGACGCAGTCCGCGCCGGTGTCGCCGCCGCCGATGACGACGACGTGCTTGCCCTCGGCGGTGATCGGCGGGGCCACGAAGTCGCCCTCGACGACCTTGTTGGCGAGCGGCAGGTACTCCATCGCCTGGTGGATGCCGTTCAGCTCCCGGCCCGGGACGGGCAGGTCGCGGGCGGTGGTGGCACCGGCGGCGATGACGACCGCGTCGTACCGGTTGCGCAGCGCCGTCGCCGGCATGTCGCGGCCGATCTCGACGCCCGTGCGGAACTTGGTGCCCTCCGCGCGCATCTGCTCGATGCGGCGGTTGATGTGCCGCTTCTCCATCTTGAACTCGGGGATGCCGTAGCGGAGGAGACCGCCGATGCGGTCGGCCCGCTCGTAGACGGCGACCGTGTGTCCGGCCCGGGTCAGCTGCTGGGCGGCGGCGAGACCGGCCGGGCCGGAGCCGATGACGGCGACGGTCTTGCCGGAGAGGCGCTCGGGCGCCTGCGGCTTGACGTCGTTCGCGTCCCAGGCCTTGTCGATGATGGAGACTTCGACGTTCTTGATGGTGACGGCCGGCTGGTTGATGCCGAGCACGCACGCGGACTCGCACGGTGCCGGGCACAGACGGCCGGTGAACTCCGGGAAGTTGTTGGTGGCGTGCAGGCGCTCCTGCGCCGCCGACCAGTCCTCGCGGTAGGCGTAGTCGTTCCACTCGGGGATCAGGTTCCCGAGGGGACAGCCGTTGTGGCAGAACGGGATGCCGCAGTCCATGCAGCGGCCGGCCTGCTTGCTGATGATCGGCAGCAGGGAGCCGGGGACGTAGACCTCGTTCCAGTCCCTGACGCGCTCGCCCACCGGTCGGGTCTGGGCGACTTCGCGCCCGGTGGTCAGGAAGCCCTTGGGGTCAGCCATGGGACGCAGCCTCCATCATCTTCTCGGTGGTCTCGGCCTCGGAGAGACCGGCGAGCTCAGCGGCGTCCTTGGCGGCGAGCACGGCCTTGTACGTGGTGGGGATGATCTTGCTGAACCGGGCCGCCGCGGCGTCCCAGTCGGCGAGGAGCTTCTCGGCGACCGTGGAGCCGGTCTCCTCGAAGTGGCGGCGCACGACGTCGTGCAGCCAGGTCCGGTCGGTGTCCGACAGGGCCTCGACCGCCTCCAGGTTGCCGGAGTTGACGTTGTCCCGGTCGAGGTCGATCACGTAGGCGACACCGCCCGACATGCCGGCCGCGAAGTTGCGGCCGGTCTCGCCGAGGACGACCGCCGTGCCGCCGGTCATGTACTCGCAGCCGTGGTCGCCCACGCCCTCCGAGACGACCAGGGCGCCGGAGTTGCGGACGCAGAAGCGCTCGCCGGTGCGGCCGCGGAGGAACATCTCGCCGCCGGTCGCGCCGTAGCCGATGGTGTTGCCCGCGATGGTCGAGTACTCGGCCAGGTGGTCGGCGCCCCGGTCCGGGCGGACGATCACACGGCCGCCGGAGAGGCCCTTGCCGACGTAGTCGTTGGCGTCGCCCTCCAGGCGGAGGGTGACACCGGCCGGCAGGAAGGCGCCGAAGGACTGGCCGGCGGAGCCGGTGAAGGTGATGTCGATGGTGTCGGCCGGGAGGCCGGCGCCGCCGAACTTCTTCGTCACCTGGTGGCCGAGCATGGTGCCGACCGTGCGGTTGATGTTGCGGATCGCGACCTGGGCGCGGACCGGCTGGGCCTCCTCGGCGGAGGGCGCGTTCAGGGCCTCGGCGGCGAGCTGGATCAGCTCGTTGTCGAGGGCCTTCTCCAGGCCGTGGTCCTGCTCGATCAGGGCGTGGCGGACCGCGCCCTCGGGCAGCTCGGGCACGTGGAAGAGGGGCTCCAGGTCGAGGCCCTGGGCCTTCCAGTGCGTGACGGCCTTGCTGGTGTCGAGCAGCTCGGCGTGGCCGACGGCCTCTTCGAGGGTGCGGAAGCCCAGCTCGGCGAGGAGCTCGCGGACCTCCTCGGCGATGAACTCGAAGAAGTTGACGACGAACTCGGCCTTGCCGGAGAAGCGGTCGCGCAGGACCGGGTTCTGGGTGGCGATGCCGACCGGGCAGGTGTCGAGGTGGCAGACGCGCATCATGACGCAGCCGGAGACGACGAGCGGCGCGGTCGCGAAACCGAACTCCTCGGCGCCGAGCAGCGCGGCGATGACGACGTCGCGGCCGGTCTTCAGCTGGCCGTCGGTCTGGACGACGATCCGGTCGCGCAGGCCGTTGAGCAGCAGCGTCTGCTGGGTCTCGGCGAGGCCGAGCTCCCAGGGGCCGCCCGCGTGCTTCAGCGAGGTCAGCGGGGAGGCGCCCGTTCCGCCGTCGTGGCCGGAGATGAGGACGACGTCCGCGTGGGCCTTGGAGACACCGGCGGCGACCGTGCCGACGCCGACCTCGGAGACCAGCTTCACGTGGATGCGGGCGACCGGGTTGGCGTTCTTGAGGTCGTGGATCAGCTGGGCCAGGTCCTCGATGGAGTAGATGTCGTGGTGCGGCGGCGGCGAGATGAGGCCGACGCCGGGCGTCGAGTGACGCGTCTTGGCGACCCACGGGTAGACCTTGTGGCCGGGCAGCTGACCGCCCTCGCCGGGCTTGGCGCCCTGGGCCATCTTGATCTGGATGTCGTCGGCGTTGACCAGGTACTCGCTGGTGACGCCGAAGCGGCCGGAGGCGACCTGCTTGATCGCGGAGCGGCGCGCCGGGTCGTACAGGCGCTCCGGGTCCTCCCCGCCCTCACCGGTGTTGGACTTGGCGCCCAGCCGGTTCATGGCGATCGCGAGCGTCTCGTGCGCCTCGCGGGAGATGGAGCCGTACGACATGGCGCCGGTGGAGAAGCGCTTGACGATCTCGGAGACCGGCTCGACCTCGTCGATGGAGATCGGGGTGCGGCCCTCGGTGGCGAAGCCGAAGAGGCCGCGGAGCGTCATGAGGCGCTCGGACTGCTCGTTCACCCGCTCCGTGTACTTCTTGAAGATGTCGTACCGCTTGGTGCGCGTGGCGTGCTGCAGGCGGAAGACGGTCTCCGGGTCGAACAGGTGCGGCTCGCCCTCGCGGCGCCACTGGTACTCGCCGCCGATGTCCAGGGCGCGGTGCGCCGAGGGGACGCCGGAGACGGGGTACGCCTTGGCGTGGCGGGCGGCGACCTCCTTGGCGACGACGTCGAGGCCGGCGCCGCCGATCTTGGTGGCCGTGCCGTTGAAGTACGTGGCGACGAAGGCCTCGTCGAGGCCGACGGCCTCGAAGACCTGGGCGCCGCGGTAGGAGGCGACGGTGGAGATGCCCATCTTGGACATGACCTTGAGGACGCCCTTGCCGAGGGCGTAGATCAGGTTCCGGATGGCCTGCTCGGGCTCCAGGCCCTCGATGAAGGTGCCGGCGCGGACCAGGTCCTCGACGGACTCCATGGCGAGGTACGGGTTGACCGCCGCGGCGCCGTAGCCGATGAGCAGGGCGACGTGGTGGACCTCGCGGACGTCACCGGCCTCGACCAGCAGGCCCACCTTGGTGCGCTGCTTGGTGCGGATGAGGTGGTGGTGGACGGCCGCGGTGAGCAGCAGCGAGGGGATCGGCGCGTGCTCGGCGTCGGAGTGCCGGTCGGAGAGGACGATCAGGCGGGCGCCGCCCTCGATCGCCGCGTCGGCCTCGGCGCAGATGGCCTCGATGCGGGCGGCGAGGGCCTCGCCGCCGCCGGAGACCCGGTAGAGGCCGGAGAGGGTGACGGCCTTCATGCCGGGCATGTCGCCGTCGGCGTTGATGTGGATGAGCTTGGCCAGCTCGTCGTTGTCGATCACCGGGAAGGGCAGGGTGACGCTGCGACACGAGCCGGCGGTGGGCTCGAGCAGGTTGCTGCCGGGGCCGAGCGAGGAGCGCAGCGAGGTCACCAGCTCTTCGCGGATGGCGTCCAGCGGCGGGTTCGTGACCTGCGCGAAGAGCTGCGTGAAGTAGTCGAAGAGCAGCCGCGGGCGGGACGACAGGGCCGCGATGGGCGAGTCCGTGCCCATGGAGCCGATCGGCTCGGCGCCGGTGCGGGCCATCGGCGCGAGGATGACGCGGAGCTCTTCCTCGGTGTAGCCGAAGGTCTGCTGGCGGCGGGTGACCGAGGCGTGGGTGTGCACGATGTGCTCGCGCTCGGGGAGGTCGGAGAGCTCGATCTCGCCGGTCTCCAGCCACTCCGCGTAGGGGTGCTCGGCGGCGAGGGCGGCCTTGATCTCGTCGTCCTCGACGATGCGGTGCTCGGCGGTGTCGACGAGGAACATCTTGCCGGGCTGGAGGCGGCCCTTGCGGACGACCTTGGCGGGGTCGATGTCGAGGACGCCGACCTCGGAGGAGAGGACGACGAGGCCCTCGTCGGTGACCCAGTAGCGGCCGGGGCGCAGGCCGTTGCGGTCGAGGACCGCGCCGACCTGGACGCCGTCGGTGAAGGTGACGCAGGCCGGGCCGTCCCAGGGCTCCATCAGCGTGGAGTGGTACTGGTAGAAGGCGCGGCGGTCGGGGTCCATGGTCTCGTGGTTCTCCCACGCCTCCGGGACCATCATCAGGACCGCGTGCGGCAGGGAGCGGCCGCCGAGGTGGAGGAGTTCCAGGACCTCGTCGAAGGAGGCCGAGTCGGAGGCGTCGGGGGTGCAGATCGGGAAGATCCGCTCCAGCGAGCCCTCGCCGAAGGCGGTGGAGTCGAGCTGCGCCTCGCGGGCGGTCATCCAGTTCCGGTTGCCCTTGACGGTGTTGATCTCACCGTTGTGGGCGACGAAGCGGTACGGGTGGGCCAGCGGCCAGCTCGGGAAGGTGTTGGTGGAGAACCGGGAGTGGACCAGGGCCACGGCGGTGGCGCAGCGGCGGTCCGACAGGTCCGGGAAGAAGGGCTCCAGCTGGCCGGTGGTCAGCATGCCCTTGTAGACGATGGTGCGGGCGGAGAGCGACGGGAAGTACGTCGCGGCCTCGCGCTCGGCGCGCTTGCGCAGGACGAAGGCCTTGCGGTCGAGCGCGATGCCGGTGCTGGTGCCGTCGGCCACGAAGAGCTGGCGGAAGACGGGCATGGTGGCGCGGGCGGAGGCGCCGAGCAGCTCGGGGGCGACGGGGACCTCGCGCCAGCCGAGGACGTTCAGGCCCTCTTCGGCGGCGATGGCCTCGATCGCGGCGACGGTCTCGTCGGTGCCGTCCTCGGGGAGGAAGGCGATGCCGACGGCGTACGCGCCGGCCTCGGGGAGCTCGAATCCGGCGACCTCGCGCAGGAAGGCGTCCGGGACCTGGAGCAGGATGCCGGCGCCGTCGCCGGAGTCGGGCTCGGAGCCGGTGGCGCCGCGGTGCTCGAGGTTGCGCAGTACGGTCAGCGCCTGCTCGACCAGCGCGTGGCTGGCTACACCGGTGAGGGTGGCCACGAACCCGACACCGCAGGCGTCGTGTTCGTTACGGGGGTCGTACATCCCCTGAGCAGCGGGGCGACCGTCCATGGGCGACCAGGCGTCGGAACGCATCGGCTCTCCCGTCGTCGTCGTGGCATATGCAACTGCCGAGGGACGACGTTGGCCCTCCGCGAAATTTCGTGCAGGTTACATGATGGCTGGCTTCTCGCGAAGTGGATAGCTCATTCCAACATGCGGACATCGCCGATACGCAGCGATGGTGTGGGTTCACCTATGGGGTTCACCTGTGGGGGTGCGGCGACAGGAGCTGTCCCGCGGGGACGGATCGAGCCCGGAGGTTCTTCGGGACTCCGGTGACCCGTCACTGGGAGTGGGCTTCGTTGCCCGATGGCGCTCAGGCCTCTTTCCCGTTGGTCACGGGTTCGAAACCGCCGAGTAACCGGCTACTTATGTGGCGTCCCGCATAGTGTCTCATCGCCTCGGTGGATCGGACCAGGGATATACGTCACAGCTGCTTCGAGAGCATATGTGCCGAAAAGGCACCCTGAAAAGACCGAGAGGCCCCCCTCGGGGGCCTCTCGGTCTTCTCCGGAGGTGCGGAATCCGCACCCGTCGGCCACGGAATCCGCACCTGCCCCGGTGGGGCTACAACGCGGCCCCGAAGAGCATGCCGAGCCCGTACGTGACGGCCGCGGCGGCACCGCCCAGGACGAGCTGGCGCATACCGCTGAAGAGCCAGCCGCGGGCGGTCACCCGGGCCACCAGGGCGCCGCAGGCGAAGAGCCCGACGAGCGCGAGCAGCACGGCCGGCCAGAGCGCGGTCGCCCCGAGCAGGTACGGCAGGACGGGGAGGAGCGCGCCGAGCGCGAAGGAGCCGAAGGACGAGACGGCGGCGACCATCGGTGACGGCAGGTCCTCCGGGTCGATGCCGAGCTCCTCGCGGGCGTGGATCTCCAGCGCCTGCTCGGGGTCCTTCGACAGCTGCATCGCGACCTCGCGGGCGAGCGCGGGCTCGACGCCGCGGGAGACGTAGAGGGCGGCGAGCTCCTCCATCTCGTCGACCGGGTGCTTGCGCAACTGGCGGCGCTCGACGTCCAGTTCCGCCTGGACGAGCTCGCGCTGCGAGGCGACGGAGGTGTACTCGCCGGCCGCCATGGAGAAGGCGCCGGCCGCGAGCCCCGCGAGGCCGGTGATGACGACGGTCCCCGAGGAGACCGCGCCGCCGGCGACACCGGTCATCAGGGCGAGGTTCGAGACGAGGCCGTCCATCGCGCCGAACACCGCCGGGCGCAGCCAACCGCCGTTCACGTCGCGGTGCGTGTGGTTGTCGCGGTGGGCCTCGTGCAGTGGTGCCTGAGCTTCGATGATGGACATGGCTCTCCCCTCGTTCCGGCGGGCCGGGTCGCACCCGCCGCCCCCAACACCTCGAAAATACGCCCGATGTAAGGGGCGCGCCAGCAAGCCAGGCCGTACTTACTAAGGCCCGCCTCAGTGAGGGCAACCCAACCTGGCGGGGTGTCAGCCGGGTGACAGAGACGTTTCTTCGGCGAGTTCGCGGCCCGTGGTGGCACAGATCCAGGCATCGGGGCGCCGCTGTCGGCGCCCCCGTCGAGGAAGGGGCGCGAGATGGTGACCAGCACGGCCTGCGACACGCGTGAACGGGCGAGAGGAGCGCTCCTCGGCCTCGCCGTCGGCGACGCGCTCGGCGCGCCCGCCGAGAACATGCGGCCCTCCGAGATCCGCCGCCGCTGGGGCCGCATCGAAGGGTTCGTGACGGACAGCCCGGCGGGCACCGACGACACGGAGTACGCCGTCTTCTCGGGCCTGCTCCTCGCCCGGCACGGCTCCGCCCTCACCGTCCACCACGTCGAACGGGCCTGGCACCACTGGATCGCCGACCTCGACGAGGGCCCCTTCCGCGGGGCGGGCTTCTCCGAACGCGGCACCCTGGAGAACCTCCGCCGCGGCCTGGCGGCCCCCATCTCCGCCCAGCACCGCCACGCGTGGAGCGACGGCCTCGCGATGCGCGCCGCACCCTTCGGGGTCTTCGCCGCCGGACGCCCGGCGGAGGCGGCCCGGCTGGTCGCGATCGACGGCAGCGTCAGCCACGACGGCGAGGGCATCTACGGCGGCCAGGCGGTGGCGGCGGGCGTGGCGGCGGCGATGGCGGGAGCGACGGTCACCTCGGTGATCGCGGCGGCCCTGTCCGTGGTCCCCATGGACTCGTGGACGGCCCGCTCGCTGCGCCGCGCGGTCGTCGCGGCCCAGCGCGTCCAGCCGGACCCGCTCACCCGCGAACGCCAGGTCCGCTCGGCGGTCGTCATCGGCGGCTACCCGTGGACGGACCTGGCGCCGGAGGCGGTGGGCCTGGCGTTCGGCGCGTTCGCGGCGGCCCGGGGCGACTTCCGCACGGCCGTCCTCACCGCCGTCAACATGGGCCGCGACGCCGACACGACGGCGGCGGTGGCGGGCGCCCTGGCGGGCGCGGCGGGCGGGACCGGCGCCATCCCGGAGGAATGGGCCTCGGCCATCGCCCCGGTGACGGGCAGTTGCCTCCCCTCGATGCGCGGCTACCACGTCCTGGACATCGCGGACCTGCTCACGTCGGAGGGAGAGTCCTGATGAACGCGGACCTCAGAACGACGGACGGCGTCGACACCGGCGCCGCAGCCACTGCCGCCGTCACCCCGACTGCCGCGGACACCTCCGCCGCCGCATCGAGCGCCACCCCTGCGACGAGCAACGCCGCCGCCTCCGCTGCGGGCGCCACCCCTGCTGTGGACACCACCTCCGCCGTGGACGCCACCCCCGCTGTGGGCAATCGTCCCGCAGGGCGAGGGGGGTCCCCCCTGCTCGAGCGAAGCCGAGAGCTTGGGGGAGGGTGGGCACAGCCCCCGGTGCCGGGCACCGTCCCGGCGGTCGACGCCCTGCTGCCGGGCACCGTCCCGGCGGTCGACGCCCTCCTGCACCCGGCCCCGGTGCCGGACGGCACACCGGCGACCGACGCCCCGCGGGACCCGGTCCCGGTGCCGGGCACCGCCCCCATGGTCGACGCCCTCCTGCACCCGGCCCCGGTGCCGGGCGGCACGCCGGCGGTCGACGCGCTCCAGCCCCTGGCCCCGGCACCGGCCCCCGGCAGCGCCCCGGCCGTCGACGCGTTCCAGGCCCCCGCACCCGTACGGGGAACCGGCTCCTGGGGCGGCGCCCACGAGGTCCCGGCGCCGGCCGCCCGGGCCAGACCGACCCGCGACAGGGTCGAGGGCCTCCTCCTCGGCATCGCCGCAGGCGACGCCGCCGGCTGGCCCGCCGCACGGCACCGCGCCGCCCGCATGCCCGAATGGACCCGCCGTCTCACCCGCGAACTCGACACCTTCGCCGAGGAGAACGCGACGACCACCCTCCCCGTCCCCATCGCCCTCAACCAACCCCCCGAGCCCCTCCGCCTCGGCCCCTCCGACGACGCCGAGTGGGCGGCCTTCACCGCCGAGGCCGTCCTCGCCGCAGCCGGCCCGGTCTTCGCCGGCCTCCCCCAGGACCGCCGGCTCCGCGCCGCCGTCGACCTCGCCTGGAACGCCCTCGCCGGGCAGATCGCCGCCGCGGCCGACCGCGCCCCGGAGGTCGAGTCGGCCGTGCTCCCCCTCCGCGCCCGGATCTCGGTGCGCGCGGGCCTCGGCAACCTCGCCACCGGCCTGCGCCCTCCGGCGACCGGCCACGACAACCCGCACTACTTCGACGACGCGGCCTGCGTCCGGGCCGCCGTCCTGGCCCTGGTCCACCCGGGCGCCCCCGGCGCAGCCGCCGAACTCGCCGAGTTCGACGCCCGGTACACGCAGGACGGCGACGGCGTCCACGGCGCCCGGGCGACGGCGGCGGCCGTCGCCGCGGCCCTCGGCGGGGCGGCGGTCGACGAGGCCGTCGCGGCGGCGCTCGCCGAACTCCCGCCCGCCACCGAGATCGGCCGCAACGCCCGGCACGCCGTGGAGCTGGCCCGGGCCGCCGACTCGGCCTTCGAGCTCGTCCCGCTCCTGGAGCACCAGATCGTGGACCACGTCTACAGCTACGGCATCGCCGCCGCCGAGACCGTCCCGGTCGCCCTGGCCCTCGCCACCGCCGCCCGGGGCGAGATGACGGCGGCGGTACCGGCCGCCGCCTGCCTCTCCCGGGTCGCCGACTCGGCCCCGGCGCTGGCGGGCGCGCTCACCGGCGCGCTGGGCGGCGGCCGTTCGGTCCCGGCGAGCTGGCGCGAGGCGTGCAGGACGCTCGCGGGCTGCGCGCTGCCCCGGCTCGCGGGCACGGACCTGGTGGAACTCGCCGGGCTGCTGGGAGCCACGGAACCGGCCGCCCCAGGTGGACAATTCCGACATGACACCCACACTGGATGACCGGATCACCGGAAGCCTCCTCGGGGCCGCCGTCGGCGACGCGCTCGGCGGCCCCGTCGAGGGCTACACCCCCGAGCAGATCCTGGAACGCCACGGCGGCCGCGTCACCGGGATCGTCGGCCCCTGGAACGGCGGCGACTGGCGCACCGCCCGCCCCATCGCGCCGTACCACAAGGGCGACGGGCACGTCACCGACGACACCTTGATGACCCACGCGCTGATCCGGGTGTACGAGAAGGTCCGCGGCCACCTCGACGCGTACGCGGTCGCGGACCACCTCGTCCCCGAACTCATGGGCGCCCCCGTCTGGATCCCGGAACTGGAGGCCGAGGCGCTGCCCCTCCAGCGGATCTTCCTCGCCGAGAAGTGGATCGTGACCCGGCTCCACTACGGCCACGTCGACCCGCGCGAGGCCGGCAACGGCAACGTCGTCAACTGCGGGGCGGCGATGTACATGGCGCCCGTCGGCCTGGTCAACGCCGCCCACCCGGCGGCCGCCTACGCCGAGGCGATCGACCTGACGGGCGCGCACCAGTCCTCGTACGGCCGGGAGGCGGCGGGTGTCTTCGCGGCGGCGGTCGCCGCGGCGTGCGCGCCGGGCGCGACACCGGCGTCCGTGGTCGAGACGGCCCTGTCCCTGGCGAAGGACGGCACGCGCGCGGCGATCGAGGCGGTCGCCGAAGTGGCCTCCGTCCACACGGACTTCGAGTCCGCCCTCGCCCCCCTCCGCAGGGCGGTGGCCCCCTTCGACACGGTCGGCCCGGACTACCGCTCCCCCTCCCTCGGCGCCCGCCGCCCCTCCCGTCTCCACGCGATCGAGGAACTCCCGATCGCCCTCGGCATGCTGCTCGTCGGCGAGGGCGACTTCCGGCGTACGGTCCTGGGCGCGGTCAACTACGGCCGCGACTGCGACTCGATCGCCACGATGGCGGGCGCGATCGTGGGCGCGTTGTACGGCGAACAGGCCGTCCCCTCCGAGTGGGCGAAGCAGGTGGCGGAGGCGAGCCGTCTGGACCTGCACGCCCCGGCGAGGGCACTGGCCGCGGTGGCCCGCGAGATCTTCGCCTCGGACACCGCCGCCCGCCGAGCCCACGCATCGGCCTTCGCGACGCTGACGAGCGCGGACCGATGACCCTCCGCGTGACCTGGGTCCAGCCGGAGGACCTGGTGGGCCACGAACTCCGCCAGGCCGCGGAGGACGGGCGGGACGCGGGCGCGGCGGCGGCCCGCTGGAGGGCGGCGGGCGGCCCCCCGGCCCCGGAGTCGGCCGGGGCGTCCCCGACCCCCCGCCCGGACCTCCGCCCCCTGGCGGAAGACCTCCTGGACACCTTGGCGACCCTCCCCTCCCCCCTGTCGGCCCAGGAGCCGACCCCCCTCGCCGAGATCCAGGCGGCAACGGCCCACGACGGACGGCGGGGCGCGGGCCTGCCCGTGGGGCCGGAGCCGGGGGACACCGCCCTGCGCGACCGCCTCCACGCCGCCTGGCTGGGTCGCGCCGTCGGGTGCCTGCTCGGCAAGCCCGTCGAGAAGCTCCCCCTGGCAGCCCTCCGCGCCCTCGCCCGCGCCGCCGGCAACTGGCCCCTCACCACCTGGTTCACCGCCCGCGGCGTCCCTCCGGAGCTGCTCGCCGCGCATCCCTGGAACCGTCGCTCCGCCGCCACCTCCCTCGCCGAGAACATCGACGGCATGCCCGAGGACGACGACCTCAACTACCCCCTCCTCAACCTGCTGCTCCTCCAGCGGTACGGCCGCGACTTCACCACCGCCGACGTCGCCCGCCTCTGGCTCGACGAACTCCCCGCCGGCCGCACCTTCACGGCCGAGCGCGTCGCCTACCGCAACCTCCTGGACGGCGTGGAACCCCCGCTGACCGCCGTCCGCCGCAACCCCTTCCGCGAGTGGATCGGCGCCCAGATCCGGGCCGACGTCCACGGCTGGACCCACCCGGGCGACCCGGTGGCCGCCGCCGCGCAGGCGCACCGGGACGCGGTGCTCACGCACACCGCGAACGGCGTCTACGGTGCCATGTTCGTCGCCGCCGCCCTCGCCGCCGCGGCCACCGGCACCGCCGACGTCCACCAGGCGCTCGCCGCCGGCCTCGCCGTGATCCCGCCGCGCTCGCGCCTGGCGGCGGCCGTCCGGCGGGGCATCGCGTACGCCGAAGCGGAGACCGACTTCGACACCGTCGTCGACCGGCTGCACGCCGAACTCGGCGGGTACCACTGGGTGCATGCCGTCCCCAACGCCGCGCTGCTCGCCGCCGCCCTCACCCACGCCGACGGCGACTTCTCCCGATCCGTCTGCGCGGCGGTCTCGGGCGGCTGGGACACCGACTCCAACGGCGCCACCGCCGGCTCGCTCGCCGGGCTGCTCGCCGGGCATCCGGACCGGCTGCCGGAGCGCTGGACCTCCCCCCTCAAGAACCGGCTCGCGACCTCGGTGCCGTCCTTCGACGGCATCGGCTTCGACACCCTGGCCGAACTGACACACCTGGAGGCAGTACGCCCATGACCAGCATCGTCGTGCTCGGCAGCACGAACATGGATCTCGTCGTCTACGTGCCGAAGGCCCCCGCCCTCGGTGAGACGGTCACCGGCCGCTCCTTCCGTACGATCCCCGGCGGCAAGGGCGCCAACCAGGCCGTCGCCGCCGCCCGCGCGGGCGGCGAGGTGGCGATGATCGGCGCGGTCGGCGCGGACGAGTTCGGGCCCCGGCTCCGCGCCACCCTGGAGCACTGCGCGGTGGACACCGATCTCCTGCGCACCTCCGAGGGCCCCTCCGGCACCGCCCACGTCGTCGTCGACGACGAGGGCCGCAACGCGATCGTCGTCGTCCCCGGCGCCAACGGCACCGTCACCTCCCTCACCCATGGCGACGAGGCCCTCATCGGCACCGCCGACGCCCTGCTCCTCCAGCTCGAACTCCCCCTCTCCGTCGTCGTCGAGGGCGCCGTCACCGCCCGTCGGCTCGGCGTCCGCACCGTCCTCACCCCCGCTCCCGCGCAGCCGCTTCCGCCGGAACTCCTCGCCGCGACCGATCTGTTGGTGCCGAACGAGCACGAGGCCACCGCCCTCACCGGGCTCACCGACCCGCGCGAGGCCGCCCGGGCCCTGCTGCGGGACGTCCCCGAGGTGGTCGTCACGCTGGGCGCGGCCGGCAGCCTGTACGCGGTGCGCGGGGCCGAGCCGATCGCCGTGCCCGCGCCCCGGGTCCGGGCCGTGGACACCACGGGAGCGGGCGACACCTTCGTCGGCGCCCTCGCGGTGGCCCTCGGCGAGGGCCGTCCCGCCCCGGAGGCCCTGGCCTGGGCGCAGACGGCCGCCGCGCTCTCCGTCCGGCGCGAGGGCGCGTCGACCTCGATGCCGTACCGCGTCGAGATCGAGGACGCCTTCCGCTCCCCCGGCACCCTGGAGGCCGACGCCGTATGACCGTCCACGCCCCGGCCACCCCGCCGGACCCCACCGCCGCCGCGCACCCCGCGGCGCCCCTGCACGGACTGCGCGTCCTGGATCTCGCGACCCTCTTCGCCGGCCCCCTCGCCGCCATGATGCTGGGCGACTTCGGGGCCGACGTCGTCAAGGTCGAGCATCCCCGCAAGCCGGATCCGTCCCGTGGCCACGGCCCCGCCAAGGACGGCGTCGGCCTGTGGTGGAAGGTCCTCGGCCGCAACAAGCGGGCGATCACCCTCGACCTGTCCTCACCGGGCGGCCGCGACACCCTCCTCGCCCTCGCCGCCGACGCGGACGTGATCGTGGAGAACTTCCGGCCGGGCACCCTGGAGCGCTGGGGTCTGGGCTGGGAGGAGCTGTCCGCCGTCAACCCGCGTCTGGTCCTGGCCCGGGTCACCGGCTTCGGCCAGTTCGGTCCGTACGCCCACCGTCCCGGCTTCGGCACCCTCGCCGAGGCGATGAGCGGCTTCGCCGCGATCACCGGCGAGCCGGACGGCCCGCCGACCCTGCCTCCCTTCGGCCTCGCCGACTCGATCGCCGCCCTCGCCACGGCGTACGCGGTGATGACCGCGCTCACCGCCAGGACGACGACCGGGCGCGGCCAGGTCGTCGACATGGCGATCATCGAACCGATGCTCTCCGTCATCGGACCCCACCCCCTCTGGTACGACCAGCTCGGTTACGTCCAGCCCCGGACCGGCAACCGCTCCCGCAACAACGCCCCGCGCAACACCTACCGGACCGCCGACGGCTCCTGGGTCGCCGTCTCCACCTCCGCCCAGTCGATCGCCGAGCGGGTGCTGCGGCTCGTCGGCCGTCCGGAGCTGATCGACGAGCCGTGGTTCGCCGACGGCACGGGCCGGGCCGAGCACGCGGACGTCCTCGACGAGGCGGTCGGCGCCTGGATCGCCCGGCGCACCCGCGACGAGGCGATGGCGGCCTTCGAGAAGGCGGAGGCGGCCATCGCCCCCGTCTACGACGTCCGGGACGTCGTGGAGGATCCCCAGTACCGGGCGCTCCGCACCGTGACCGAGGTGGAGGATCCCGAACTCGGCACGATCAAGATGCAGAACGTCCTCTTCCGCCTCTCCGAGACCCCCGGCGCCATCCGCTGGGCCGGCCGGCCGCACGGAGCCGACACCGGCGCCGTCCTCTCCGAACTCGGCCTCACCCCCGCCGAGATCGACGCCCTCCGCGAGCAAGGAGCGGTATGAGCCCCCTCAGCGGCCCCGCGGAGGACGAACGGACGCGTGCCGGCGAACCCGCCGGCGCGCCCTCCCCGGCACGCCCCCTCGCCCCCCTCACCTGGCTGTACGCCCCCGGCGACCGCCCCGAGGTCGTCCGCAAGGCCCTGTCCTCCGGCGCCGACGTCGTGATCGTCGACCTGGAGGACGCGGTGGCCCCGCAGCGCAAGGCGTACGCCCTCGACGCCACGGCCGATCTCCTCGCGGACGTCCACCCCGTCCCGGTCCACGTCCGCGTCCACACCCCGCGCGACATCCCCACCCTGGCCCCCCTCCCCGGCCTCTGCGGTCTCCGTCTACCCAAGGTGACACACGCCACTGACATCCACCGGATCGCCCGCCTCGCCCCGGGCCTGCCCCTCTACCCGCTCCTGGAGAACGCCCTCGCCGTGGAGCACGCCCACGCCATCGCCACCGCCCATCCCTCCGTCCGCGGCATCGCCCTCGGCGAGGCCGACCTCCGCGCCGACCTGGGGGTGCGGGAGGACACCGGCCTGGACTGGCCGCGCGGTCGCGTGGTGGTCGCGGCCCGTGCGGCCGCCCTCCCCCCGCCGGCCCAGTCCGTCCATCCGGACGTCCGCGACCTGGAGGCGCTGGCGGCCGGCTGCGCCCGGGGCCGGGCCATGGGCTTCTTCGGCCGGGCGGCCATCCATCCCCGTCAGCTCCCGGTCATCGAACGCGCCTACTTCCCCACCCCGGAGGAGGTGGAGGCGGCCCGTGAGGTGGTCGAGGCGGCCGCGACCGGGCAGGGCGCCCTCGCCCTGCCCAACGGCCGCTTCGTCGACGCCGCGGTGGTGGAGGGCGCCCACCGGGTCCTCTCCCTCGCCGCCCGCGCCGGCTGACCCGTACCCCCGCACGCGAAAGGGCCGCCGGAACCTCTCGGTCCCGGCGGCCCTCGACGTGCGGCCCGGTCAGCTCTTGGCGGCCGACCCGGCACCGTGACCGGCGCCGTCCCCCTCGGTCTTCCTGGCCTCGTCCTCGGACCCGGCGGTCTTGTCCCCGGGCCCGTCGGCCCGGTCCTCGGCGGTCCCGCCCGTGTCGGCGGTCCCGGTCTCGTCGGCGGCCTCGGTGACCTCGGCGGTCCCGGCGCCCTCGACGGCGTCCGTCTTCCCGGCGGTCCCGGCGGTCTTCTCGGCGGCCCTCGGTTCCACGATCTCCTCGCGGCCCGGCCGGAGGCGGGCCGAGACCACCAGGTAGACGACGGCCAGCAGGCCGACGACGATCGCGGTCCACACGTTGAGCCGCAGGCCCAGGATGTGGTGCGCCTCGTCGACGCGCAGCGCCTCCGTCCACACGCGGCCCGAGCAGTACGCGGCGACGTACAGGGCGAAGGCCCGCCCGTGGCCGAGCTTGAAGCGGCGGTCGGCCCAGATGACGAGGAAGCCGACGGCGACGTTCCACAGGGATTCGTACAGGAAGGTCGGGTGGTAGAGCCCGGCCTCGCGGTTCGTCCCCTCGGTGATCTTCAGGGCCCACGGCACGTCGGTCGGCTTGCCGTAGAGCTCCTGGTTGAACCAGTTGCCCCAGCGGCCGATGGCCTGGGCGAAGGCGATGCCGGGGGCGATGACGTCCGCGTAGACGGGCAGGGAGATCCCGCGCCGACGGCAGCCGATCCAGGCGCCCACCGCGCCGAGCGCGATGGCGCCCCAGATGCCGAGGCCGCCCTCCCAGATCTTGAAGGCGTCGACCCAGTTCTCACCCTCGCTGAAGTACAGCTGGTAGTCGGTGATCACGTGGTAGAGGCGTCCGCCGACGAGGCCGAAGGGCACCGCCCAGACGGCGATGTCGGCCACGGTGCCGGCGGTGCCGCCCCGGGCGATCCAGCGCTTGTTGCCGAGCCAGACGGCGACGAAGACACCGATGATGATGCAGAAGGCATAGCCGCGCAGCGGGATCGGTCCGAGGTGGATCACGCCGGTCGACGGGCTGGGAATGTAGGCAAGGTCCATGACAGGACCGACGCTACCCTGCCGGGAGGGCGGGACGGCAGCCCGCCCGGCAACTTCTGGGTAACCAATCCGGCGCGTCAGCCCGCCGACGGGGAGGCGGTGCCCGGCTTCTTGCCCTTGTTGGCCTCGGCGACCCACTTCTTCAGGTTCGCCGGGGAGATCTGCTCGTTCCCCTTGGTCGGGAAGATCGATTCTCCGTTGAGGAGGACGGACGGGGTGCCGCGGAAGCCGCCGTTCTGGAAGGCCTCGTGCGACTTCTTCACCCAGCCGTCGTGCGTGCCGTCGTTCACGCAGCTGCGGAAGGCCGGCGTGTCGAGCCCCGGCACCTTCGCCGCCAGCTCGATCAGCTTGGCGTTCTTCCCGTAGGCGTCGTCCGTCTCCGGCGGCTGGTTGACGTAGAGCGTGTCGTGGTACGCGGTGAACTTCCCCGCGTCCTGGGCGCACGCCGCCGCGTTCGCCGCGCGCAGCGAGCCGCTGCCGCCCATGTTCCCGTCGATGAGGGTGGCGAGGTGGTAGTCGACCTTGAGCGCGCCGGAGGCCTCCAGCTCGTGGATCGAGTCCCGCATGACGTTCTCGAACTGGGCGCAGGCCGGGCAGCGGAAGTCCTCCCAGACCGCGAGCGTCGACGGGGCGTCCGCCTTGCCCGTGGGGATGGCGGGCTTGCCGTCCTCGTCCGTCGCCGCGGTCGGCGCGACCACCGGTCCCGCCTTGTCCGATCCGCTGTTCTTGTCGCCGCCCGCGGCGATCACGCCGACGACGGCGGCCAGGCCGAGGACGCCGACCACGGCCGCCGACACGATCAGGACGCGTCGCTGCTTCTCACGGGCCTTGTCGCGCTCGCGCTGCTGCTGAAGGCGCTCCCGCGCGCTCCGGTTACCGTCACCACGGTTCTTCTCGCTCACGCCCCAGGCAACGAACCGGGGAGGCACATCCGCGCCTCCCCGGTCCCAGATCCACCCGATCGGGCTACGGGGCGCGGCGGACGCCCTCGGCGAGTTCGGCCGCCAGTTCCCTTACGGCGGTGAGTCCGGCCGCCTCGTCGCCGTCGGCGTCGAGGATCCGCTGCACGAAGGCGGAGCCGACGATGACGCCGTCGGCGAAGCCGGCGACCTCCTTCGCCTGGGTGGCGTTGGAGACGCCGAGCCCGACGCACACCGGCAGTTCGGAGGTGGCGCGGGTGCGGCGGACCAGGTCGGCGGCCTGCTCTCCGACCGACTCGCGGGTGCCGGTGACGCCCATGAGCGAGGCGGCGTAGACGAAGCCGGAGCCGGCGGCGGTGATGGTGGCGAGGCGCTCGTCCTTGCTGCTGGGCGCGACGACGAAGACGGTCGCGAGACCGTGCTTGTCGGCGTGCTCGCGCCAGACGGCGGACTCCTGGACCGGCAGGTCGGGCAGGATGCAGCCCGCGCCGCCGGCCTCGGCGAGCTCCTCGGTGAAGCGCTCGATGCCGTACCGGTCGATCGGGTTCCAGTACGTCATGACGAGGACCGGCTTGCCGGTGGCCTCGTGGGCCTCGCGGACCGTCCGCATGACGTCGGCGATCTTCACGCCGCCGCGCAGCGCGATGTCGTCGGCGGTCTGGATGACCGGCCCGTCGAGGACCGGGTCGCTGTGCGGGAGCCCGACCTCGACCACGTCGGCGCCGCCGTCGAAGACGGCCTTGATCGCGGCGATCCCGCCGTCGACGGTCGGGAAGCCGGCCGGCAGGTACGCGATGAGCGCGGCCCGGTTCTCGGCCTTGGCCTTGGCGAGGGTGTCGCTGAGCAGCTGGATGTTTCCGGTGGTCACTTGGCGTCCCCCTCGATCTCCGCGACGTCGGCGGCGTTCGCGGCCACCTCGGCGTCGGTGTCGTACAGCCCGAAGTAGCGGGCGGCCGTGTCCATGTCCTTGTCGCCGCGCCCGGAGAGGTTCACGAGGAGCAGGGCGTCCTTGCCGAGCTCCTTGCCGACCTCCAGGGCCCCGGCGAGGGCGTGCGCCGACTCGATGGCCGGGATGATGCCCTCGGTACGGGAGAGCAGCCGCAGCGCCTGCATGGCGGCGTCGTCGGTGACGGCGCGGTACTCGCCGCGTCCGCTGTCCTTGAGGTACGCGTGCTCGGGGCCGATGCCGGGGTAGTCGAGTCCGGCGGAGATCGAGTACGGCTCGGTGATCTGGCCCTCCTCGTCCTGGAGGACGTAGGAGCGGGACCCGTGCAGGATGCCGGGCTCGCCGGCGGTGAGGGTGGCCGCGTGCTCGCCGGTCTCGACGCCGTGGCCGGCCGGCTCGCAGCCGATCAGGCGCACGTCCGCGTCCGGGACGAAGGCGTGGAAGAGGCCGATGGCGTTGGAGCCGCCGCCGACGCAGGCGACGGCCGCGTCGGGCAGCCGTCCGGCGCGCTCCAGGATCTGGCGGCGGGCCTCGACGCCGATGACCCGGTGGAAGTCGCGGACCATGGCGGGGAAGGGGTGCGGGCCGGCGACGGTGCCGAACAGGTAGTGCGTCCGGTCCACGTTGGCGACCCAGTCGCGGAAGGCCTCGTTGATGGCGTCCTTGAGGGTGCGGCTGCCGGACTTCACGGCGACGACCTCGGCGCCGAGCATCCGCATCCGGGCCACGTTGAGGGCCTGGCGCTGGGTGTCGATCTCGCCCATGTAGATGGTGCAGTCGAGGCCGAAGAGGGCGCAGGCGGTGGCCGTGGCCACGCCGTGCTGGCCGGCGCCGGTCTCGGCGATGACCCGCGTCTTGCCCATGCGCTTGGTCAGGAGGGCCTGCCCGAGCACGTTGTTGATCTTGTGCGAGCCGGTGTGGTTGAGGTCCTCGCGCTTGAGGAAGATCCGGGCGCCGCCGGCGTGCTCGGCGAACCGGGGCACCTCGGTGAGGGCGCTCGGGCGGCCGGTGTAGTCGACCATCAGGGCGTTGAGCTCGCGGGCGAACTCGGGGTCGGCCTTGGCCTTCTCGTACTCGACGGCGACCTCGTCGACGGCGGCGACGAGGGCCTCCGGGATGAACTTGCCGCCGTAGGCGCCGAAGTAGCCCTCCGGGCTGGGGACCTGGCCTTCCAGGTCCGGGATGAAGAACTCGCTGGACATGCGGATGCTCCTCGCGGGGCGGGTGCGCCCCGGATACGTGGGGTTGGTGGTCACGGTATGCGCGCGACGCACTCACGTACGGCAGCCTCGTCCGTTGTGGACGTGCGTTCCGCCGGGCGGTGCCCGCCCTGGCCCCCGCCCGTTGTGGGCAGTCGTTCCGCTGGGGCAAGGGGGTCCCCCCTGCTCGAGCGAAGCCGAGAGCTTGGGGGAGGGTGGGCACAACGGACCCGCGTCCTTGCCGGCGCCAGAGGCTCCCGCGCCCCGACCCGCACCGGGCTGTGTGCCGCACGTGGGGTGCGGGTTCAGGCGCGGGACGCGGAGGCGCCGCTGAAGGGCGCCGTCCCGTGTGCCCACCCGTCCCGCCCTGCGGGACGATTGCCCACACGGGGGGGGTGGACGGGGGCGCCGCCCGGCGGGGGGCTAGGTGGCGTACGTGAGAATGCGCGCGAGGCGCGGGCGCCATCGCATCCCGTTGACCTGCCCCGGCTCGGAGCCGATCACATAACGGACCCGGCGGCCGTGGACGCGGCGGGCGGGTGCCCGGCAGCCCCGCGGCCGACAGCCGCGGGCCAGCGGGGCGTGCTTGGAGACGGGAGCCGCAGCGGTACGGAGCCGGCTGCGGCGGCCCGGGGCGCCCGCGGGCACGACCGCACCGCCCGGGGCGGTGCCCCGGACGGTCGGCGTGACGCGGACGACGGTCATGGTGCGGTCAGCTCCGCCCGTGGCGGAGCGCCGGGTGGGCGCCGGCGGCGACGAGGTCGGCGACGGCGGCCTTCGGGTCGCGGCCGGTGACGAGGGACTCGCCGACGAGGACCGCGTCGGCGCCCGCGTTGGCGTAGGCGATGAGGTCGTGCGGGCCTCGGACGCCGGACTCGGCGACCTTGACGATGTGCGCGGGGATCTCCGGGGCGACCCGCTCGAAGGTGGAGCGGTCGACCTTGAGGGTCTTGAGGTTGCGCGCGTTGACGCCGATGATGCGGGCGCCCGCGTCGACGGCGCGCTCGACCTCCTCCTCGTCGTGGACCTCGACCAGCGGGGTCAGCCCGATGGACTCGGCACGCTCGATGAGGGAGACCAGCGCCTCCTGCTCCAGGGCGGCGACGATGAGGAGCGCGAGGTCCGCTCCGTACGCCCGCGCCTCCCAGAGCTGGTACGCGGTGACGATGAAGTCCTTGCGCAGCACCGGGATGTCCACCCGGGCGCGGACGGCCTCCAGGTCGGCGAGCGAGCCGCCGAAGCGGCGCTGCTCGGTGAGGACGGAGATGACGGCGGCGCCGCCCGCCTCGTAGTCCGCGGCGAGACCGGCCGGGTCGGCGATCGCGGCGAGCGCCCCCTTGGACGGGCTGGAGCGCTTGACCTCGCAGATCACCTTGACGCCGTCGCCGCGCAGTGCGGCGACTCCGTCCTTGGCCTGCGGCGCCTTTGCGGCGCGCTCCTTGAGCTCGTCGAGGGTGACCCGCGCCTGTCGCTCTGCGAGGTCGGCGCGCACGCCTTCGATGATCTCGTCGAGCACACTCACGCGAGGGGCCCCCTTCCGGGACGGTGACGGTGATGATGAACCAGGTTCAGCCACTTCGATCCTATCCGCAGGACGGCCCGGGAATCGCATCGGCCGGAGACGCGTCCCATCTGCTGGGACTCCCCGGGGGATCCCCGCAGGTGCTCACGGGGCCAGGGCGGAGCCGAAGGGAAGGTTCCGGACCAGGGTGAAGAGGGCGAGGACGACCCCGATCCCCCACCACAGGACCGGGGAGACCGCGAGGCGCATGGGCACCGCGCGGACGGCGCGAACCAGCCAAACGGCCATGACGACGGCGAAGACCACGTAGCCGACGACGGCGAGGGCGTTGTCACCGAGGGCGGTCGGGAGGTCGCCGTGGGCGAAGGCGTGGGCGCTGCGGAGCCCGCCGCAGCCGGGGCAGTAGAGGCCGGTGAAGCGGAAGAGCGGGCAGACGGGGTAGTGCCCGGGTTCGTTGGGGTCGACGGCCCCGACGTAGACGAACGCGGCGACGACCCCGGCGAGGGTGGCGACGGGCGCCGTCAGCCGCCGCGGAAGCGACCGCGCGGGGCCCGTCGGAGGGGCGGGCACGTGGCCCCACCGGGCAGCGGGCTCCTGCGACACGGGCTCCCCGTGCCGACCCCCGGGCCCGAGCGGCACGGGCTCCCCGTACCGGACGCCGGTCCCCGGCGGGGCGGGCGGCCTGTTCGACGTCGTCGGCGATGTCGTCGGAGGCGGACCCGCAGCGCCCGTCAGGGCTGCCCCCTGCGGCGCGGGCGGCGTGGTCGGCGCCGGGGCCGTCAGCGCGGCCCCCGGTGGTGCGGGCGGCGTCTCGGTCCCCCGGGGTGGTGTGGCCGGATTCGGATGGGGGGGTTCACCCGGGCGGGTGGGGGGAGTCTCGGCTTCGGTCGTCGGCTGCGCGTCCACGCGGTGATTCTCGCCGCTGACGCGCGAGGGCGCAGCCCGGCATCGCCGGACCGCGCCCTCGGATGCGGCGTGTCGCGTCAGGCGCGGGCCCGGGCGGTCGTGGTGGCGGCCTCGCGGGCGGCGGCGACTTCGGCGGACTCCTTCGGCATGCCGAGGCCCGCCGCCTTCATCGCGCCGCCGACGATGCCGCCGAGGACGATGACGCCCACACCGGCCCAGAAACCGGGCACGTTGGCGGCCACCATGAAGACGCCGGCGATGCAGAAGCCGATGAAGGAGATGATGACACCGGTCCAGGCGGCCGGGGTGTGTCCGTGGGCGCTGCCCGCCATGAGTTGCTCCTCGTTGCAGTTGCTCGATGGTGAGGTCTCGCGTGCGCGGACACTCGGCGCTCATTGTCCCGCACGCGGGCGCGCGAGGATGAATCGGGGGTGCCCGGACGATCACGCGTCGCGAGCGGAACCGTTCACGCGCCCTGGGTGGGGTCCTCGCCGCGGTCCAGGGCCTTCCACAGGTCCTCGGGCCGGTCGGGGTCGGTCGTGGGGGCCTTGCGGCCGGCGCGCGGGGTGCCGGAGCGCTCGTAGCGGCCGCCCATCGCCGGCCAGTTCTTGCCGAAGCGGAGGGCGAAGAGGCCGGCGAGCAGGATGAGGAGGGCGCCCGCGGCCGTCACGTACGGCCAGACGGTGTGGGTGAGCCCGGCGACGGCGGCGGCGGTGTCGCCGCTGATGCGGGCGGCCTCGGCGTCGAGCGCGGCGCTGTCGGAGGCGCCGAGGAGCGCGGCGAGCGCGGCGCCCGCGCCGCTGAGCGCGAGGAGCGCGGCGACGAGCGTGCGCCCGGTGCGGCGGACGGCGAAGACGGCGAAGAGCGCGGCGAGGCCGACGATCGCGAGGGCGGTCGGCACGCCGGTGACGGTGCCGCCGTCGGCCTCGACGGGGACGCTGCCGCCGCCGACGGACGCGGTGCCCTCCGCCCAGATCTGGCCGGCGGAGAGCAGGACGACGGTGGCGCCGAGGGCGCCGAGGAGGAGGGCCGCGGCCAGGCTGCGGCGGCCGCCGGTGGGGACGGCCGCGCGGGCGGCCCGGGGCTGGGGTACGGGTACGGCACTCACGTACCCCACTATCCCTTACGTGCTCACTTGTCGTTCATCCGGTTGGCGGTGTGGACGGCGCGGAGCACGGCCGCGGCCTTGTTGCGGCACTCGTTGTCCTCGGCGACCGGGTCGGAGTCGGCGACGACACCCGCTCCGGCCTGCACGTACGCCGTTCCGTCGCGGAGCAGGGCGGTGCGGATGGCGATGGCGGTGTCGGCGTCCCCGGCGAAATCGAGATAACCGACACACCCGCCGTAGAGGCCGCGCCGGGAGGGTTCGAGCTCCTCGATGATCTGCATGGCGCGGGGCTTGGGCGCGCCGGAGAGGGTGCCGGCGGGGAAGCAGGCGGTGAGGACGTCGAAGGCGGTCCGGCCCTCGGCGACCTCGCCGGTGACGGTGGAGACGATGTGCATGACGTGCGAGTAGCGCTCGATCGACATGAAGTCGACGACTTCCACGGAGCCGGGCGTGCAGACCCGGCCGAGGTCGTTGCGGCCGAGGTCGACGAGCATGAGGTGCTCGGCGCGTTCCTTGGGGTCGGCGAGGAGTTCCTCGGCGAGGTCGTGGTCCTCCTGCGGGGTGGCGCCGCGGTGCCGGGTGCCGGCGATGGGGTGGAGCATGGCCCGCCCGTCCTCGACCTTGACGAGGGCCTCGGGCGAGGAGCCGACGACGTCGAAGCCGTTCTCGAAGCGGAAGAGGTACATGTACGGGGACGGGTTGGTGGCCCGCAGGACCCGGTACACGTCGAGCGCGGAGGCGGTGCAGGGGGTCTCGAAGCGCTGCGAGGGCACGACCTGGAAGGCCTCGCCCGCGCGGATGCGCTCCTTGATGTCCTCGACGGCGTCCTGGTAGGCCTTTCCGCCCCAGAGGGCGGAGAACTCGGGGAGCTCGGAGGGCGGCAGGGCGGCGGGGGCGGTCTCGGCCGGGCGGGCCAGGTCGGCCTCCATGGCGTCGAGGCGGGCGACGGCGTGCGCGTACGCCTCGTCGACGCCGGTCTCCAGGTCGTTGTGGTTGATCGCGTTGGCGATCAGCAGGACCGAGCCGTCCCAGTGGTCGAGGACCGCGAGGTCGCTGGTGAGGAGCATGGTCAGCTCGGGGAGCTTCAGGTCGTCGCGGCCGTGCTCGCCGATCCTCTCCAGGCGGCGGACGATGTCGTAGCCGAGGTAGCCGACCATGCCGCCGGTGAAGGGCGGCAGACCGCCACCGAGCACTCTGTCGAGGTCGCGCGGGGTGTGGAGGGTCTCCACGGTGGCGCGCAGGGCGGCGAGCGGGTCGCCGTCGACGGGGACGCCGACAGGCGGGGTGCCGAGCCAGTGGGCCTGCCCGTCCTCGACCGTCAGGGTCGCGTCGCTGCGGACCCCGATGAAGGAGTAGCGGGACCAACTGCGGCCGTTCTCCGCGGATTCGAGGAGGAAGGTGCCGGGACGTTCGGCGGCGAGCTTGCGGTAGAGCCCGACCGGGGTGTCGCCGTCCGCGAGGAGCCTGCGGCTGACGGGGATGACGCGGCGATCTGCCGCCAGCTTGCGGAAGGTCTCGAGATCCATGGCACCGGACCTTACTGGGAGACGGGGAGCACGTCGGCGTCGAAGCAGGTGCGGGCGCCGGTGTGGCAGGCGGCGCCGACCTGGTCGACCTTGACGAGGAGGGTGTCGGCGTCGCAGTCGAGGGCGACGGACTTGACGTGCTGGACGTGCCCGGAGGTGTCGCCCTTGACCCAGTACTCGTTGCGGCTGCGGGACCAGTAGGTGCAGCGGCCGGTGGTGAGGGTGCGGTGGAGGGCCTCGTCATCCATCCAGCCCAGCATCAGCACCTCACCCGTGTCGTACTGCTGGGCGATGGCGGGGACCAGGCCGTCGGGGCTGCGCTTGAGGCGGGCGGCGATGGCCGGGTCGAGGTCACTGGGGGTCCGGGGCGTGCTGCTCATGGGGCCATTGTGCCGCGCTCCGGGGCGGTGTCCGGCCGGGCGTCCACTGGGCGGACCGGGCGGGCCGGTCGTACGCTGGCGGGCATGTCGACCCATGCGAAACGTGAACGGCTTCTGCTCGCCGATCTGTTGGAGGCGGCGGGCCCGGACGCCCCGACGCTCTGCGAGGGCTGGCGGACCCGGGACCTCGCGGCCCACGTGGTGGTGCGGGAGCGGCGTCCGGACGCGGCGGCGGGGACGCTCGTGCCGGTGCTGAAGGAACGGCTCGACCGGGTGCAGGCGGAGTTCGCCGACAAGCCGTACGAGGAGCTGATCCGGCTCATCCGTACGGGCCCGCCGCGGTTCTCGCCGTTCACCATCAAGCAGGTGGACGAGGGGGCGAACGTCGTCGAGTTCTACGTGCACGCGGAGGACGTGCGCCGTGCCCAGCCCGACTGGTCGGCCCGTGAGCTGGACCCGGTCTTCGCGGACGCCCTCTGGTCCCGGCTGGAGCGGATGGCCCGGATCCTCGGCCGCAGGGCCCCGGTGGGCCTGGTGCTGCGCCGTCCGAACGGGCAGACGGCGGTGGCGCACCGGGGCACCCCGGTGGTGACGGCCTCCGGGGAACCGGGCGAGCTGATGATGTACCTGTACGGCCGCCAGGACGTGGCGAAGGTGGCGCTGGAGGGCGAACCGGAGGCGATCGAGCGGCTGCGGGAGACGAAGCAGCTGGGGATCTAGGGGCGCCCGGCCCGATCGGCGGGGCACCCTCCGGTGGGGGGGGTTGGGGGGGGGGGGGGGGCGGCGGCCGCCCCCCCCCCGCCCCCCCCCCCCCCCCCGGGGGGCCCCCGGGCGGGGGGGGGGGGGCCGCGCGCGGGGGGCGCCCCCCCCGCGG
>NZ_JBITXP010000035.1:0-23512 GCF_044544765.1 Streptomyces sp. NPDC053513 | reverse complement strand
GGGGGCGTGGGGGGCGGGGCGGGCCAACGCGGGGGGTTGGGCGGGGGGGGGGCCCCCCACCCGGGTGGGTTTGTGGGGCCGCCGGGCCGGGGGGGGGGGCCCCCCGGGGGGGGGTGGGGCCCCGCGCGCCCCGGGCTCGCGACGCCCGATCGGCAAGACACCCCCTAGCCCGTCGGGAGCTCGGCGCGGCGGAGGGCCGGGACGGCGAGGGTGTAGACGCCGGCGAGGGCGCAGACCGACGCGCTCACGGCGAAGACCGGGCCGGTGCCCCACAGGTCGATCGCCGCGCCGGTGACGGGGAAGGTCAGCGGGGCCATGCCCAGGCTGGCGAGGCCGGAGACGGCGGTCGCCCGGCCGAGGTGGGCGGGGTCGCACTCGGTCTGGACGAGGGCGTTGCACAGTGCCCCGGAGAGCCCGGCGAGCAGGCCGACGGACAGGGCGAGGGCGGCGGCGACCGGCAGGCGGGGGGTGAGGGCGAGGGCGGCGATGGAGACGGCGCCGACCGCCATGGTCCAGCCGCTGACGGCCCCGGCACGCGGGACGCGCCCGCGCACGGCCAGGAGCAGGGAGGCGGCGCCCGCGCCCGTACCGAAGCCGGCGAGGATCCAGCCGATGCCGGAGGCGCCCCAGCCGCGCTGCTCGGACAGGACGGCGAGGCCGACGTTGAGGGGGCCGACGAAGCCGAGGTCGCCGAGGAACACGACGATCATCAGCGGGCCGAGGACGCGGTGTCCGCGCAGGTAGCGCAGTCCGTCGGCGAGGTCGCGCAGGGCGGTGCCGTCGCGGGCCTCGTCGACGGTGGGGAGCGGGCGGAGCCGGAGCGCGCTCAGCAGGGGCAGCGAGAGGGCGAAGAGCACTCCGGCGACGCCGAAGGCGGTGGCGGGGCCGCCGACGGCGACCGCGAGGCCGCCGAGCGGGGCGCCGAGGACGGCGCCGCTGCGGTGCGCGAGGCCGCGCATGCCCTGGACGCGGGCGAGCTGGTCGCGTGCGGCGATGCGGGGCGGCAGGGCGCCGACGGCCGGCAGGAAGAGGGCGTCGACGGCGCCGAAGACGAGGGCGACGGCGGCGAGTGCCCACAGGCCGGGCGAGGCGAGGAACAGGGTCGCGGCGAGGCCGAGGACGACCAGGGCGCGGACGGCGTCGGAGGCGATGACGACCCGTCGCGGGCCGAGGCGGTCCGCGACGACTCCCCCGCCGAGCATGAGCAGGGCGCGGGGCACGGCGGAGACGGCCATGACGAGGCCGGCCTGGGCGGGGGTGCCGCTGCTGACGGCGGACCAGGAGAGGGCCAGGTAGTAGACGCTGTCGCCGATCGTGGAGGCGGTGTAGGCGCCGAGCCAGCGCAGGACCTGGGGGTCGCGGTGGGCGGGGCGCTGCGCGGCGGCGAGGGCGGTGGCGGTCATCCGCGGTAGGGGAAGCCGAAGAGGTGGACGGCGACGTTCTCGCGGCCCTCGGTGTCGCCGGCGGCCTCGGCGGCGCGGGCCCGCTCGTCGTACGTCCGGACGAGCGCGTCGAGCTCCTTCCCGAGCGAGGCGAGTTCGGCGGCGGTGAGCCGGGGCAGCCACTCCGAGCTGATCGAGGCGCTGCGCCAGGCATCGGGCCAGGTGTGGCTCTCGTCGAGGAAACGGCGGTGCATCTCGGTGCGCTGCTGGTTGACCGTACGGCCGAAGGCGGCGCTGGCGGCGGCGAGTTCGGGGGCGTCGCGGAGGTCCTCGTCGTGGATGCTGAAGCCGTACGAGGCGGGCTGCCACCAGCGCTCGCGGCCGTCGGCGGACTGGGTCTCGGCCTCTTCGATGAGGCCGTGCTCGGCGAGCTTGCGCAGGTGGTAGCTGACGAGGGAGACGGCCTCGTCGACCTGGTCGGCGAGCTGGGAGGCGGTGGCGGTGCGGGCCACGAAGAGGGCGCGGTAGAGGCGCATCCGCAGGGGGTGGGAGATGGCTTTGAGGGTGCCGAGATCGGTGATCCGACGATTCTCCGACGAGGTCATGACAGCGACTCTAGATAGGAAAGAAATCTTGCGCAACGAAAATTGCGCAAGTGATCCTGCGTGTCCGAACAAGAAGATCCTGCGTGTCCGGGCAAGAAGGAAGGGCCCCCGAAGGGGCCCCTCTCACAGCGTCGTTCAGCGGACCGGGTGGCCCGCCTCCCGCAGCGTCTCCTTGACCTGCGAGATCCGCAGGTCGCCGAAGTGGAAGACGGAGGCCGCGAGCACCGCGTCCGCGCCCGCCGCCACGGCCGGCGGGAAGTCGGCGAGCTTGCCGGCGCCGCCGGAGGCGATCACCGGCACCGTCACGTGCTTGCGCACGGCCGCGATCATCTCGGTGTCGTAGCCGTCCTTCGTGCCGTCGGCGTCCATCGAGTTGAGCAGGATCTCGCCCGCGCCCAGCTCGGCGGCCCGGTGCGCCCACTCGACGGCGTCGATGCCGGTGCCCTTGCGGCCGCCGTGCGTCGTCACCTCGAAGGAGCCCGAGGCGGTGCGGCGCGCGTCCACGGACAGGACGAGCACCTGCCGGCCGAAGCGCTCCGCGATCTCCTGGATCAGCTCGGGGCGCTCGATGGCGGCGGTGTTGACGCCCACCTTGTCGGCGCCGGCCCGCAGCAGCTTGTCGACGTCCTCGGCCGAGCGGACGCCGCCGCCGACCGTGAGCGGGATGAAGACCTGCTCGGCGGTGCGGCGCACCACGTCGTAGGTGGTCTCCCGGTTGCCGGAGGAGGCGGTGATGTCGAGGAAGGTCAGCTCGTCGGCGCCCTCGGCGTCGTACAGCTTGGCCATCTCGACGGGGTCGCCCGCGTCCCGCAGGTTCTGGAAGTTGACGCCCTTGACGACCCGGCCGTTGTCCACGTCCAGGCAGGGGATCACTCGTACGGCGAGGGTCATGCCGCATCACTCCTGTACGCCTCGACCTCGACCTCGACCACCAGGCGGGGGTCGACGAAGCCCGAGACGATGATCATCGAGGCGGCGGGGCGCACGGTGTCGAACAGCTCCTTGTGGGCGCGGCCGACCTCCTCCACGTCCCGGGCGTGCGTGATGTACATCCGGGTCCGGACGACGTGCTCGGGGCCGAGATCCAGCTGCTTCAGGGCGCCGAAGGCCACGTTGAAGGAGTTGAGGGCCTGCTCGTACGGACCGCCGTCGGCGATCTGGCCGTCGACCACGGAGGTGCAGCCGGAGACCAGGACCGTGCCGTTCGGCAGCTCGACGGCGCGGGAGTAGCCGAACTGCTCCTCCCAGGGGGCGCCGGTCACCACCTTGCGGAGCTCCGAGGTCACGACGCCACCGCCGCGAGCGCCTCTTCGAGGGTGAAGGCCTTGGCGTAGAGCGCCTTGCCGACGATCGCGCCCTCGACGCCCAGCGGGACGAGGCCGGACAGGGCCCGCAGGTCGTCCAGGGAGGACACGCCGCCGGAGGCGACGACGGGCTTGTCGGTGGCCGCGCAGACGTTCTTCAGGAGCTCCAGGTTGGGGCCCTGGAGGGTGCCGTCCTTGGCGATGTCGGTGACGACGTACCGGGAGCAGCCCTCGGAGTCGAGGCGGGCCAGCGTCTCGTACAGGTCGCCGCCGTCGCGGGTCCAGCCGCGGCCGCGCAGGGTCGTGCCGCGCACGTCGAGGCCGACGGCGATCTTGTCGCCGTGCTCGGCGATGACCTTGGCGACCCACTCGGGGGTCTCCAGGGCGGCGGTGCCGAGGTTGACGCGGGTGCAGCCGGTGGCGAGGGCGGCGGCGAGCGTGGCGTCGTCGCGGATGCCGCCGGAGAGCTCGACCTTGATGTCCATGGCCTCGGTGACCTGGCGGACCAGGTCGCGGTTGTCGCCGGTGCCGAAGGCGGCGTCCAGGTCGACCAGGTGGAGCCACTCGGCGCCGGCGCGCTGCCAGGCCAGGGCGGCCTCCAGCGGAGAGCCGTAGGAGGTCTCGCTGCCGGACTCGCCGTGGACGAGCCGGACGGCCTGGCCGTCGCGGACGTCGACGGCGGGGAGGAGTTCGAGAGTGCTCACAGGGTTCCGATCCAGTTGGTGAGGAGCTGGGCTCCGGCGTCGCCGGACTTCTCGGGGTGGAACTGGGTCGCCCACAGGGCGCCGTTCTCCACCGCCGCGACGAAGGGCTCGCCGTGGGTGGCCCAGGTGACCTTGGGCGCGCGGAGGTTGGGGTTGCCGATCTCCAGGGTCCACTCGCGCACCGCGTAGGAGTGCACGAAGTAGTACCGGGCGTCGGCGTCGAGCCCCGCGAACAGCTGCGTGCCGGCGGGCGCGTCGACCGTGTTCCAGCCCATGTGGGGGACGACGGGGGCGTTCAGCGGCCCGACCGTGCCGGGCCACTCGTCGAGGCCCTCGGTCTCCACGCCGTGCTCGATGCCCTGGGCGAAGAGGATCTGCATGCCGACGCAGATGCCCATGACCGGGCGGCCGCCGGCGAGCCGGCGTCCGATGATCCAGTCGCCGCGGGCCTCCTTGAGGCCCTGCATGCAGGCGGAGAAGGCGCCGACGCCGGGGACGAGGAGTCCGTCGGCGTTCATCGCCGTGTCGTAGTCGCGGGTGATCTCGACGTCGGCGCCGACCCGGGCGAGGGCGCGCTCGGCGGAGCGCACGTTGCCGAAGCCGTAGTCGAAGACGACGACCTTCTTCGGGGAGGTCGTGCTCATGCCCACACCTCCAGGCGCAGCACGCCGGCGGAGAGGCACATCGCGGCTCCGATGGAGAGGAGCACGATCAGGCTCTTGGGCATCTTCTGCTTGACGAAGGAGTAGATGCCGCCGAGCAGGAAGAGCCCGACGAGGATGAGGACGCTGGAGAGGCCGTTCACGACTAGAGCGCGCCCTTCGTCGAGGGGAGGATGCCGGCGGCGCGCGGGTCGCGCTCGGAGGCGTAGCGCAGTGCGCGGGCCAGGGCCTTGAACTGGCACTCCACGATGTGGTGGGCGTTGCGGCCGTACGGCACGTGGACGTGCAGCGCGATCTGGGCCTGGGCGACGAAGGACTCCAGGATGTGCCGGGTCATCGTCGTGTCGTACGAGCCGATCATCGGCGCCATGTTCTCGGGCTCGGTGTGCACGAGGTACGGGCGGCCGGAGAGGTCGACGGTGACCTGGGCGAGCGACTCGTCCAGCGGGACGGTGCAGTTGCCGAAGCGGTAGATGCCGACCTTGTCGCCGAGGGCCTGCTTGAAGGCGGCGCCGAGGGCGAGGGCGGTGTCCTCGATGGTGTGGTGCGAGTCGATGTGCAGGTCGCCGTCGGTCTTGACCGTCAGGTCGAAGAGGCCGTGCCGGCCGAGCTGGTCGAGCATGTGGTCGTAGAAGCCGACCCCGGTCGACACGTCGACCTTTCCGGTGCCGTCGAGGTCGATCTCGACGACGACGGAGGTCTCCTTGGTGGTGCGCTCAACGCGGCCTACGCGGCTCATCGTTCCTGCTCCTTCATCAATTCACGGACCGCGTCGAGGAACGCGTCGTTCTCTTCGGGGGTGCCGGCGGTGACCCGCAGCCAGCCCGGTACGCCGTTGTCCCGGACCAGGACGCCCCGGTCGAGGATCTTCCGCCAGGCCTCGTGCGCGTCGGGGAACTTCCCGAACTGCACGAAGTTGGCGTCGGATTCGGTGACCTCGTAGCCGATCGCCCGCAGCTCGGTGACGAGCCGGTCGCGCTCGGCCTTGAGCTGCTCGACGTACCCGAGGAGGGTGTCGGTGTGCTCCAGGGCGGCGAGCGCGGTGGCCTGGGTGACGGCCGAGAGGTGGTACGGCAGGCGGACCAGCTGCACGGCGTCGACCACGGCCGGGTCGGCGGCGAGGTAGCCGAGGCGGAGCCCGGCGGCGCCGAAGGCCTTGGACATGGTCCGGGAGACCACCAGGTGCGGGCGGCCCTCCAGGAGCGGCAGCAGCGAGTCGCGGTGGCTGAACTCCACGTACGCCTCGTCCACGACCACCATCGAGGGCTTGGCCGCCTGGGCCGCCTCGTACAGGGCGAGGACGGTGTCGGCCTCGACCGCGGTGCCGGTGGGGTTGTTGGGCGAGGTGACGAAGACGACGTCCGGCGCGTTCTCGGCGATGGCCTGGACGGCCGCCTCGACGTCGATCGTGAAGTCCTCGTTGCGCGGGCCGGAGATCCAGCCGGTGCCGGTGCCGCGGGCGATCAGGGCGTGCATCGAGTACGAGGGCTCGAAGCCGATCGCGGTGCGGCCGGGGCCGCCGAAGGTCTGCAGCAGCTGCTGGAGGACCTCGTTGGAGCCGTTGGCCGCCCACACGTTCTCGACGCCGACGCGGTGCCCGCCGGTGCGGGTGAGGTAGGCGGCGAGCTCGGTGCGGAGCTCGATCGCGTCCCGGTCGGGGTAGCGGTTGAGGCCGCGGGCGGCCTCGGCGACCCGCTCCGCGATCCGGGCCACCAGGGGCTCCGGCAGCGGGTAGGGGTTCTCGTTGGTGTTCAGCTGGACGGGGACGTCGAGCTGGGGGGCGCCGTAGGGGGACTTGCCGCGCAGCTCGTCCCGGACGGGCAGGTCGTCGATCTTGATGGTGCTCACGTGCTCTACGGCACCTTCCATCCGAAACGGGCCTTGATCGCGGCGCCGTGGGCCGGGAGGTCCTCGGCCTCGGCGAGGGTGACGACGTGGTGGGCGACGTCGGCGAGGGCGTCGCGCGTGTAGTCCACGATGTGCACGCCGCGCAGGAAGGACTGCACGGACAGGCCCGAGGAGTGACAGGCGCAGCCACCGGTGGGCAGGACGTGGTTGGAGCCGGCGCAGTAGTCGCCGAGCGAGACCGGGGCCCAGGGGCCGACGAAGATCGCGCCCGCGTTGCGGACCCGGTCGGCGACGGCGGCGGCGTCGGCGGTCTGGATCTCCAGGTGCTCGGCGCCGTACGCGTCGACGACCTTGAGGCCGTCGGCGAGGTCGCGGACGAGGACGATCGCGGACTGGCGGCCGGCCAGGGCCGGGACGATCCGGTCGTCGACGTGCTTGGAGGCGGCGACCTGGGTCTTCAGCTCGGCCTCGGTGGCGGCGGCCAGCTCGTCCGAGTCGGTGACGAGGACGGAGGCGGCCATCGGGTCGTGCTCGGCCTGGCTGATGAGGTCGGCGGCGACGTGCACCGGGTCGGCGGTGGAGTCCGCGAGGATCGCGATCTCCGTCGGGCCGGCCTCGGCGTCGATGCCGATGCGGCCCTTGAGGAGGCGCTTGGCGGCGGCCACGTAGATGTTGCCGGGGCCGGTGACCAGGTTGACGGGGGCGCAGCCCTCGGGGCCCTCCGTGCCGTACGCGAACATGGCGATGGCCTGGGCGCCGCCGGCGGCGTAGACCTCGTCGACGCCGAGCAGGGCGCAGGCGGCCAGGATCGTCGGGTGCGGCAGGCCGCCGAACTCCTTCTGCGGGGGCGAGGCGATGGCCACGCCCTCGACGCCGGCCTCCTGGGCCGGGACGACGTTCATCACGACGGAGGACGGGTAGACCGAGCGGCCGCCCGGCACGTAGAGGCCGACGCGCTCGACCGGGATCCACTTCTCGGTGACCGTGCCGCCGGGGACGACCTGGGTGGTGTGGGTGGTGCGGCGCTGCTCGCGGTGGACGAGCCGGGCGCGCCGGATGGACTCCTCCAGGGCGGCGCGGACGGCCGGGTCGAGCTCGTCGAGGGCGCCGGCGATCGCCTCGGCGGGGACGCGGAGGCCCGGGACGCGGACGCCGTCGAATTTCTCCCCGTAGTCGATCACCGCGGCCGCGCCATGATGCCGGACGTCCTCGCAGATCGGCCGCACCTTCTCCAGGGCGGCTTCCACGTCGAACTCGGCACGGGGCAGCAGGTCGCGCAGGGCGGAACCCTCGGGGAGGGTCTCACCGCGCAGATCGATTCGCGAGATCACGGGTCAATTCTCGCAGACGGCCTAGAACGCCGGTCGTCCGTATCAACAGCTGATACATGCCAATCAGTGACTGATACGCGTCCCACTGGCGTCTTGTCGCCACAGCTGACCGTTAGCGTTCAGCCCGTCACCCAGCGGGAAGAACGGCTGTACGAATCCACGAATCCCGGTGAGCGGAATCGTGGGAGCGGATCGTGGAAAGCGAGGGGGCGGCAGTGACCGAGCCGCACGAGGACGGAATGCCGGACGGTCTCACGGGCCCGGAGCGGGCCATGTGGCGGGCGTTCCGGATCGGCAGGACCTGTGATCTGACGGAGGGGGTCGCGGAGCGGGACGACCCTTTCGGGGCGTGGCAGTGGGGGGAGGAGCGGAGCGTCCGCGCCGACGTGGTGGCGCTGCTGCTGCTCGACGGGCCGCAGGCCTGGTCCGGGCGGGTGGCCGCGCTGAAGCTGCGCGGGGTCAGGATCACCGGCGTGCTGAACCTGGCGGGCGGGACGATAGGGCCGTACGTGGAGCTGCACGGCTGCCGGTTCGACGACGAGGTGGTGCTGCCCGAGGCCCGGTTCGGCACCCTGCGGATGGTCGAGTGCGCGCTGCCGCGCCTGGAGGCCGCCCGGCTGCACACGGAGGGGGACCTGCACCTGCCGCGCTGCCGGGTGCGGCGCGGCATCCGGCTGACGGACGCGCAGATCGGCACGGACCTGCTGATCAACCAGATCCAGGTGTGGCCGGACCGGCGGGGGCGAGCGATCACGGCGGACGGGATGGTGGTCGCCCAGGACCTCCAGGCCGAGCTGATCGAGACCCACGGGGAACTGAGCCTGCGCGGGGCGAACGTCGGGGTCTCGCTCAGCCTGCGGGGCAGCGTGCTGCGCGGGGCACAGGGCCGCCGCGCGCTGAACGCGCCGCAGCTGACGGTGGAGCGCTCGCTCTATCTGAACGCGGCCTGGGTGTACGAGGAGACGGCGGGTACGGGCCGGACGGGGAACACCACGGCCACCCCGCCGTACGGGGTGACGCCCGCCCAGGGCACCCGGCGCAAGCCGGTGGAGTGCCACGGCGGGGTGCGGCTCGACGACGGCCGGTTCGGTGACGCGGTGGACCTGCACCACGCCCGCTTCCTGCTGGACGGCTCCCGGCGGGACGAGCTGTCGCTGCGCCGGATCGTGACCCCGGAGCTGCGGTTCAACGGCGAGCGCCCGGAGGAGGGGCGCGTGGTGCTCAACGGCGCCAAGGTCGTCACCCTGATCGACCTGTCGACCAGCTGGCCGGGGCCCGGCGGGCTCGCGATGGGCGGCTTCGCCTACGAGAACCTGGTGCCGTACGGCCACTTCCCGCTGGCCCGGCGCCTGGAGTGGGTGGCGGCGGCGACCCCGGAGTACGCCCCCGAGCCGTACGAGCGGCTCGCGACGGTCCTGCGGAACAGCGGCGAGGACGCGGACGCCCGCGAGGTGCTGCTCGCCAAGCAGCGGCGCCGGCGGGAGACCCTGCCGATCGCGGGGAAGCTGTGGGGCCACCTCCAGGACTGGACCGTGGCGTACGGCTACCGGCCGGGCCGGGCCGCGCTGTGGATGGCCGTGCTGTGGGCGGCGGGCACGGTGGCCTTCTCCCACTACCGCCCGATACCGCTGAAGGCGGACGAGGCGCCCGAGTGGAACGCCACGCTGTACGCGCTCGACCTGCTGCTGCCCGTGATCAACCTCGGCCAGGACGGCTACTGGCGGCTGGAGGGCATCTGGCAGTGGGTGGCGACGGCCCTGATCCTCCTCGGCTGGATCCTCGCGACGACGGTGGCGGCGGGCGCGACCCGGCTGCTGCGGAGGGGGTGAGGGGGTGGTGTCGCCACCAGGTGAGGGTGCTGTCGCGACACCGTGACGCGGCTGCCGTGACGGGTGGGGGCGGGGGACAATACACAGCACCATGTCCTTGCTCCGCGCCCTGCTCGGCACCGTCCGCTCGGCCCGGCACGCACCGCGGCTCGCCGCCGCGCTCGTGCCGGACGCCGACGTGCTGCTCGACGCCCCGGACGGGCGGCTCGCCCCCGCCCTGGTCGCCGCCGCCCTCGGCGATCCGGAGCCCGCGGCGAAGCTGCTCGCCACCACCCGGGACGCCGGCGAGTGGGAGGACCGCGACCGGTACGTCACCCGGCTCGCCACCTTCGCGTACAACAGGGGCGACTGGCTCACCGAGTGGCTCGCCGCCGCGCCCGGCGATCCCGACGCCCTCCTCGTCACGGCCCAGCTGGCCGTCCGCAGGGCCTGGGAGTCCCCGGCGCGGGCCGAGCGGCTGCGCGAGCTCGCCCCGCTGGTGCGGGAGATCGCCGGGGAGGCCCCGCACGACCCGGTGCCGTGGCGGCTGGCCCTGGACCACGCGCGCGGCGCGCACGCCGGGCACGCGGTCTTCGAGTCGCTGTGGGAGCAGGCCGTGCGCCGCTCCCCGCACCACTACGGCTGCCATGTCGCCGCGCTGAAGTACCTCTCCGCGCAGTGGTACGGCTCGCACCGCGCCGCCTTCGACTTCGCCGAGCAGGCCGCCGACGACGCCGCCCCGGACTCGCTCGTCGGGGCGCTGCCGGTCCGCGCGGCCTACGACGGGCTCCGGGTGCCGCCGGGTCCCGACGGGTCCGTGCCCGCCGGCCGGGTCGACCGGGCGGTGGTCCGCGCCCTGGTCCTGTCGGCGGCGTTCCCGGCGGGCGACCCGTGGCCGGCCGAGGTCCGCAACCTGCTCGCGTACGTGCTGGTCGAGCGGGCGCGCTGGGCGGAGGCGTGGGAGGAGTTCGGGCGGATCGGCCCGTACGCGACCTCGTTCCCCTGGGGGGCCGCGCGGGATGCCGCGCCGGGGGACCCCCTCTTCCGTTTCCTGGCCGCGCGGGACCGGGTGCGGGGCGAGCTGGCCCGCCGGACGCCGCTGGGGGCCGACCCGAAGGACGGGCCCCGGAGGGGCACCGGTCGTGGACGGGCCGGACGGGGCGGGCCCGGCGGCCATTAGGCTTGGCCGCTGTGACCACCGCCCGTCTGCCTCTCTTCCCGCTCAACACGGTGCTGTTCCCGGGCCTCGTACTGCCCCTGAACGTCTTCGAGGAGCGTTATCGCGCCATGATGCGCGAGCTGCTCGCGATCGACGACGCCCAGCCGCGCCGCTTCGCCGTCGTCGCCATCCGGGACGGCCGCGAGGTCGCGCCGACGGCCCCCGGCATGCCGGACCAGACGGCGCTGCCGGAGAAGGGCCCGGCGGCGGGCTTCGGCTCCGATCCCGTCCAGGCCTTCCACCGGGTCGGCTGCGTCGCCGACGCGGCGTCCATCCGGGAGCGCGCCGACGGCAGTTTCGAGGTGATGGCCACCGGCACGACCCGGGTGAAGCTGCTGTCGGTCGACGCGAGCGGGCCGTTCCTGACCGCCGAGGTCGAGGAGATCCCCGAGGAGCAGGGCGAGGAGGCGGGCACGCTCGCCGAGGGGGTGCTGCGGGCCTTCCGGAACTACCAGAAGCGTCTCGCGGGCGCCCGGGAGCGCTCGCTGACGACCAGTGAGCTGCCGGACGAGCCCTCCGTGGTGTCGTACCTGGTCGCGGCGGCGGCGGTGCTCGACGTCCCGTCGAGGCAGCGGCTGCTCCAGGCGCCGGACACGGCGACCCGGCTGCGCGAGGAGCTGACGCTGCTGCGGGCGGAGACCGCGGTGCTGCGGCACCTGCCGTCGCTGCCGGCGGTGGACCTGACGCAGGCCCCGACGTACCCGAACTGACGCGGCCCCCGTCGGGCCGACCGAGCTGACCGAGCTGACCGAGCCGAGGAAGAACGCGTGGCGAAGAAGCAGAAGAAGAACGGCGGAGGCACTCCGGCGACGGTGGCACTGACGGCGGCCGGCACGCCGTTCACGCTGCACGCCTACGAGCATGATCCGGCCTCCCCCTCGTACGGCGAGGAGGCGGCGGAGGCCCTCGGCGTCTCCCCCGCCCGGGTCTTCAAGACGCTGGTCGCGGACGTCGACGGCGAGCTGACGGTCGCGGTGGTCCCGGTGGCGGGCCAGCTGGACCTGAAGGCGCTGGCCTCGGCGGTCGGCGGAAAGCGGGCCGTGATGGCCGATCCGGCGGCGGCGGAGCGCACCACGGGGTACGTCCGGGGCGGCATCTCCCCGCTGGGCCAGCGCAAGCGGCTCCGCACCGTCCTCGACGCCTCGGCCTCGGAGCACGCGACCGTCTGCGTCTCGGCGGGCCGCCGCGGCCTGGAGGTGGAGCTCTCCCCCGCGGACCTGGCCGCCCTCACCTCGGCGGTGCTGGCCCCGATCGGCCGCGCCTGACGGACGGGCGCGGCCTCCACGGGGGCCGGGCGCCGGTGCGGGCCCGGGGCCCGCACCGGCGGTCCGAGCCGGGCCCGTACCCGGCCCGCACCGTCAGTACGAGCCGGGGCCCCGCGTGTACGCCTTCGGCTGTCCCCAGGGCTCCGGTTCCGGGTCGCGGGGGCCGAAGGCCGCCGTCAGGGCCAGGTGGACGATCATCGCGGCGAGCGGCCAGGCCAGCATCGCGGCGGCCCCCAGGTTCAGTTCGAGCGGCGCCTCGAAGGCGACGTTCGGGCCGACCGCCTTCGCGTGGGCGACCACGTCGTCGGTGGGCCCGAAGTGCGTTCCGATCCCCCACGCGATCAGCGAGCCCAGGCCGCCGCCGAGCGCCAGGCCGAGGACGAGCGGGACCCCGCCCCGGCGGCGCAGCAGGAAGACGGCGAGCGCGGCGGCCGCGCCGAAGGCCAGCGCGAGGAGCACGAACGTGCCGTCGGCGCCGATCGCCTGCTCCCCCTCGGAGTTCCGGAGGTAGACGCCCTTGCCGTCCGAGATGAGCAGGACGCGCGGGGCCAGGTTCAGCCACAGCACCCCGAGCAGCGCCCCCGCGACCGCGGAGAGGAGGGTCACCAGCACGCCCTGCACGACCTCGGCCGCCGTGATCGGGTCCCCGGCCGGGCCGAGCGGCGGCGGGGGCGGCGGGGGCTGGTCGGGGTCGTTCGGCGGCTGGTGAGGCGGAGTCAGAGGTGCGGTCACACCGCCATCGTGCCAGGTGTCCCTGTGGCCCGCCTCAGCGGACGGCGGGCCCGCGAGTACGGCCGTCTCGGCGGAAGGCAGGCCCGTGCGCACGCCCAGTCCCGGCGGACGGCAGGCCCGTGCGCACGCCCGGTCCCGGCGGACGGCGGCTCCACGCGCCCGCCCGCCTCAGCGGACGGCGGCCCGCCGGTAGGCCCAGGTGGCGACGGCGAGCGAGGCGAGGCCGACCGCCCCGCACACGGCAAGGTCGGCGGCGACGGCCGCCCAGTGGGGGTGCGGGTCGAAGGTGCGGGCGAGGGCCTCCACGCCGTACGTCGACGGCAGCAGGTCCCGCGCCCAGCCGATCGGTCCGGGCAACCGCTCGGCCGGGAGGACCCCGAGGAGCAGGGCCGCCGACATGCCGAGCTGGCCGAGGAGCGTGGCCAGCTCCTGCCGGGGGGCGAGGAGCCCGAGCGCCGCGCCGAGCCCGGCGAGCGCCGCGCCGGCGAGCGGGACGACGGCGCCGAGGATCCACAGGTGGCCGAGGGGCAGTCCGAAGAGGACGGAGCCGGCGACGGCGGTGACCACCGTGCCGGGCACGGTGAAGGAGGCGTACGCCCCGGCCGCGCCGAGCACGACGGCGGCGGGCGGCACGGGCAGCGTGGCGTAGTGGTCGAGGCCGCCGCCGGCCCGCAGCTGCCCGAAGTACTGGGCGAGCAGGTTGAGCGCGACGAAGGCGACGACGAGGACGGTGGAACCGGCCACGACGGCGCGCGCCTCGGAGCCGCCGTCGACGACCCCGCGCATCAGGACCATGATCCCGATCGACTGGAAGGTGGCGACGAAGAGCAGCGGGATGCGGGCGACGCGGGCGCGGGAGAGCTGCGCCCGGTAGACGGCGGCCAGGGCCGGGAGGAGCCGGGCGCGCGGGGCGAGGGGCGCGGCGGGGTCCCGCGCGTCCCGGCCCGTGGCGGGGAGCGCGCCGGTCGGCAGGGCCTCGGCGGGCACGGTGCTCACTGCGTACAGCTCCTGACGGTCACGGGCGGTTCGGGAGATGCGTGACGCACGTGAGGGACGCGGGGTGCGGGGCGGGTCACGCCTTCACCAGTCCCTCGGTCGCGCCGCCCAGCGCGAGGTACACGTCCTCCAGGCTGGGCGTGGCCAGGGTGAAGTCGTCGAGCGCGGCGAACGCGGCGCCGCCGGTGACGGTGGCGACGGCCGCGCGGGCCTCGTCGGGGGCGAGCCGGAGGTGCCAGCGGCGTCCGGTCTCCTGGGCGCGCCCGTGCAGGGCGGCGACCTCGGGCAGGTGGAGCGGCGGCGCGTCGCGCCACACCAGTTCCACCCGGACCTCGCCGGCGACGCGTTCCTTGAGGCCGGCGGGGGTGTCGCAGGCGATGACCCGGCCGCGGTCGATGACGGCGACCCGGTCGAGGACGGTCTCGGCCTCGATGACGTTGTGGGTGACGAGCAGCACGGTGGCGCCGTGCTCGGCGCGGCGCCGGTCGACGGCGGCCCAGACGGCGCGCCGGGCGACGGGGTCCATGCCGGTGGTGGGCTCGTCGAGGACGAGCACGGGCCGGTGGCCGACGAGCGCGGCGGCGAAACAGGCGAGTCGCCGCTGTCCGCCGGAGAGCTTCTTGAGGGGGCGGCCGGCGATCTCGCCGAGACCGAGCTCGTCCAGGACGGCGTCGCGCTCGGCGCGGGCGTCGTGGGCGGTGAGGCCGCGCAGGCGGCCGGTGGTCTCGGCGGCGAGGGAGACGGTCAGCTCGTCGAGGGCGGTGGACTCCTGGCCGAGGTAGGCGAGGAGCCGGGCCGCCCGCTCGGGGTGGCGCACGAGGTCGTGGCCGAGGAGTTCGACAGTGCCGGAGTCGGGACGCAGGAGCCCGGTGAGCTGGCGGACGAGGGTGGACTTGCCGGCGCCGTTGGGGCCGAGCAGGCCGAAGATCTCGCCGCCGCGCACGTCGAGGCTGATCCCGTCGGTGGCGCGCACCTCGGGGGTCGCGGGCGCACCGCGCCTGCCGCGCGTGGCGGGGTACGTCTTGACCAGATCCCGCACCACGCACACCGTACTCACGGGGGAAGAGCCTACGGGGTCGCCGGGCCCGCTCCGGGCGCGGGGGCGGGTTCGGCGGCGGCCCGGACGTCGATCTCGCGCCAGAATCCGGCCCGGATGGCGTAGCGGTCGTGCTCGTCGATCTGGTCGTCCTTGTGGGCGAGAAGTCCGAATCGGGCGGCGTAGCGGAGGAGTTCGCCGTCGATGCGGTGCGGGATGCGCGGGTAGAGGGCGGAGAGCTTCTGGACGTGGCTCTGCTCGGGGAGCCGTTCCATCCAGCGGCGGGCGAACACCTGTCCGACCTCGAACGGGTCGCCGCCGACGGTGGTGATGTCCTCCTCGCGGTCGGCCCAGCGCTGCTCCGCGCTGGTGAGCGCGGCGAGGGTGGGCAGGGTGGCGGTCTCGGCCGGCTCACCGAAAGAGGGGGCGGGGCGCTCGACCCAGCCCCGGTCGGAGGACCAGCGGAGCGCGCTCGTGCCCTGCGGGGCCGGGGCGCCGGGACCGCGCAGTCCCGCGAGGTCCTTGGGGGTGGGGACGCCCTTGCCGTTCGCCGGGGAGGGCACGGCCGCGCCGTGGGCGTGCTCGTCGTCGCGGCCGTGGCCGTCGGTGCGGGCGTGCTCGTGGCCGCCATTGCCGTTCGCGTCGGCGGGGGCCGGGGCGCCGTCGCGGGCGCCCACGGCGGCGGCCGGCCCGGCGGCCCGGTCGGCGGAGGCGGCGAGGGCCGCCTCGGGCAGCGGCGCGGAGAGGATGGCGGCGATCTCCGGGCGCGGGGCGGGCGGCGGCGCGCAGAGGCCGGTGAGGTCCTTGGCGCGGACGGCGCGGGTGATCCAGGCGCGGTCGAGGACCCGCCGTTCGTCGGCCTCGGCGACGAGGTCCTCGGACTGGTTGTAGTCGCCGTCGGCGGCCTGGACGGCCCACAGGTGGACGGCGACTCCGTGCTCCTTGGCCGACATGAGACCGGGCAGCAGGTCGCCGTCGCCGGTGACGAGCACGATGTCCGAGCAGGCCCTGTTCCTGGCGAGCTCGGTCAGCTCGGTGTGCATGGCCGCGTCGACGCCCTTCTGCGCCCAGCGTCCCTCGCTCCTGGTCAGAGCACCGAGCCGGACGGTGACGCGGGGCATCACGCGCAGTCTGCGGTGCTCGGGCTGGGGCACCCGGTCGGGCGCGCCGTCGAACCAGTAGATCCGCAGGAGGGGCAGCGCGGTCTCGGCCTCGGCGCGCTGCCGCAGCTGCTGGATCAGGCCGGCGTGGTCGACGGTGATCCGGGAGCGGGCCGGTTCCCCGGCGAGGAGACTGGCGGCGGCGCCCAGTAGATAGCCGGCGTCCACCAGGACGACGCAGCGGTCCACGTGTTCCACCCTCTTTCGTGAGCCTCGGGGTCGGCTCGGGCTCGGAATCGGGATCGGAAGGTGCTTCGGGTTTCCTTCGAGTCTGCCCGACCGCCGGGGGCTTGACCGTCGGAACTGGATCATCGGCGTGGCGGATGTCACGCACCGGCGGACCCCTACGGTCCGTAATGATCCAACATGCGGCGGTTCGTGGCGTATGTGAGTCTGACAGCGGCCCTGACCCCTAGGAGCCTTTGAGGAGGCATCCCCATGGCCAAGAACCGCAACCAGAGCCGCGGTCAGAAGCAGCAGTCGTCCGCCGAGCGCGGCGCCCAGCAGGCGCAGGCGTCCGCGATCGAGTCGCAGTCGGAGTCGCGCGCGAGCCAGGTCACACCCGGTGACATGGCCCGCAAGGGTCGCCAGAAGCGCTTCGGCCACAACTGACGCGGTCCGAACGGCAAAGGGGCGCGCCCGTGACGACGGGCGCGCCCCTTGCGCGTGTGCGAAGGCCCCGGTGGGGGTCCGAGTCGGGTCAGCCGGCCAGGCAGGACGGGCCGAGCAGCACCTTCAGGTCTCCGAAGAGCGCCGGGTCGGGCTGCACCCGGTGCCGGTCGAGCCGGAGGACGGTCGTCTTCCGGGGACCCTGGAGCTTGATCCGCACCTCGGTGTTGCCCTTGTGGTGCTTGAGGATCTCGCCGAGCCTGCTGACCATCGGGGGGGTCACCTTGACCGTCGGGATGGTGAGGACCACCGGCGCGTTGGTCCCGGCGTTCGACAGGTCGGGCACCTGGAGTTCCATGGCGACGAGCCGGGGCACGTCCTCGCGCTTGTCGAGCCGTCCCTTCACGAAGACGACCGTGTCCTCGACCAGCTGGGTGGAGACCAGCTGGTACGTGGCCGGGAAGAACATGCACTCGATGGAGCCGGCCAGGTCCTCGACGGTGGCGATCGCCCAGGCGTTGCCCTGCTTGGTCATCTTGCGCTGGAGGCCGGAGATGATGCCGCCGATGGTGACGACCGCGCCGTCGCCGTGCTCGCCGCCGGTCAGCTGGGAGATCGCCGCGTCCGTCTTGTCGGACAGGACGTGCTCGATGCCGAAGAGCGGGTGGTCGGAGACGTAGAGGCCGAGCATCTCGCGCTCCTGGGCGAGCAGGTAGGACTTCTCCCACTCGACGTCGGAGAACTCGACGTCCAGGCCGAAGCCCGGCTCGTCGCTCGCCTCGTCGCCCATCCCGCCGAAGAGGTCGAACTGCCCCTCGGCCTCCTTGCGCTTGACCGCCACCACGTTGTCGATCATGGGTTCGTGGTGGGCGACCAGGCCCTTGCGGGTGTGGCCCATCTCGTCGAAGGCGCCGGCCTTGATCAGCGACTCGACCGTCCGCTTGTTGCAGACGACGGCCTCGACCTTGTCGAGGAAGTCGGGGAAGGAGGAGTACTTCCCCTTGGCCTTGCGCGTCTTGATGATCGACTCGACGACGTTGGTGCCGACGTTCCGGATGGCGGAGAGGCCGAAGAGGATCACGTCGTCGCCCTGGGCGGCGAAGTTCGACTCGGACTCGTTCACGTTGGGCGGCAGGACCTTGATGCCCATGCGGCGGCACTCGTTGAGGTAGACCGCGGACTTGTCCTTGTCGTCCTTGACCGAGGTGAGCAGTCCGGCCATGTACTCGGCGGGGTGGTTCGCCTTGAGGTAGGCGGTCCAGTAGGAGACCAGGCCGTACGCGGCGGAGTGCGCCTTGTTGAAGGCGTAGCCGGCGAAGGGGACCAGGACGTCCCAGAGGGCCTGGATGGCCTCGTCGCTGTAGCCGTTCTTCTTGGCGCCGGCCTGGAAGATGGTGAAGTTCTTCGCCAGCTCGTCGGGCTTCTTCTTGCCCATGACGCGACGGAGGATGTCGGCCTCGCCGAGCGAGTAGCCGGCGATGATCTGGGCGGCCTTCTGCACCTGCTCCTGGTACACGATGAGGCCGTAGGTGACGTCCAGGACCTCCTTGAGCGGCTCCTCCAGCTCGGGGTGGATCGGGGTGATCTCCTGCTGGCCGTTCTTGCGCAGGGCGTAGTTCGTGTGCGAGTTCATGCCCATCGGGCCCGGCCGGTACAGGGCGGACACGGCGGAGATGTCTTCGAAGTTGTCGGGCTTCATCAGCCGCAGCAGGGACCGCATGGGTCCGCCGTCGAACTGGAAGACGCCGAGGGTGTCGCCGCGCTGGAGCAGTTCGAAGGTCTTCGGGTCGTCCAGCGGCAGGGCCAGGAGGTCGAGGTCGATCCCCTTGTTGGCCTTCACCATCTTGACGGCGTCGTCCATGATCGTGAGGTTGCGCAGGCCGAGGAAGTCCATCTTCAGCAGGCCGAGCGACTCGCACTGCGGGTAGTCCCACTGCGTGATGGTGACGCCGTCGGTGTGCCGCACCCAGATCGGGGCGTGGTCGACGATCGGCTCGCTGGACATGATCACGCCGGCGGCGTGCACGCCCATCTGGCGGACCAGGCCCTCGACGCCCTTGGCGGTGTCGATGACCTTCTTCACGTCCGGCTCGTTCTCGTACATCGCCCGGATCTCGCCCGCCTCGCTGTAGCGCGGGTGGGAGGGGTTGGTGATGCCGTCGAGGTCGATGCCCTTGCCGAGGACGTCTGCGGGCATGGCCTTGGTGAGCCGGTCGCCCATGGCGTACGGGTAGCCGAGGACGCGCGCGGAGTCCTTGATGGCGTTCTTCGCCTTGATCTTTCCGTAGGTGCCGATCATGGCGACCTTGTCGGAGCCGTACTTCTCCGTCACGTACCGGATCACCTCGACGCGCCGGCGCTCGTCGAAGTCGATGTCGACATCGGGCATCGAGATGCGCTCGGGGTTGAGGAAGCGCTCGAAGATCAGGCCGTGCGGGATCGGGTCGAGGTCGGTGATGCCCATGGCGTACGCGACGATCGAACCGGCCGCGGAGCCTCGGCCGGGGCCGACGGCGATGCCCTGCTTCTTCGCCCACATGATGAAGTCGGCGACGACGAGGAAGTAGCCGGGGAAGCCCATCGAGATGATGGTGTCCATCTCGTACTCGACCTGCTTCATGCGGTCCTCCGGGATCCCGTTCGGGAAGCGGCGGTGCATGCCCCGCATGGTCTCCTCGCGGAACCAGGTGACCTCGGTGTAGCCCTCGGGGATGTCGAACTTCGGCATGAGGTTCTTGGCCTCGAACATGCCGGTGGTGTCGACCTGCTCCGCGACGAGCAGGGTGTTCGCGCAGCCCTCCTGCCAGGCGTCCGAGGAGTCGATGGCGTACATCTCGTCCGTGGACTTCAGGTAGTAGCCGGTGCCGTCGAACTTGAAGCGGTCCGGGTCCGAGAGGTTCTTGCCGGTCTGGATGCAGAGCAGGGCGTCGTGCGCGGAGGCCTCGTGCGCGTACGTGTAGTGCGAGTCGTTCGTGACCAGCGGCGGGATGCCGAGCTTCTTGCCGATCCGCAGGAGGTCCTCGCGGACCCGGTGCTCGATCTCGATGCCGTGGTCCATCAGCTCCAGGAAGTAGCGGTCCTTGCCGAAGATGTCCTGGTACTCGGAGGCGGCCTTCAGGGCCTCGTCGAACTGGCCGAGGCGCAGTCGGGTCTGGAGCTCGCCGGAGGGGCAGCCGGTGGAGGCGATCAGGCCCTCGGACCACTGGGAGATGGTCTCCTTGTCCATCCGGGGCCACTTCTGCAGCCAGCCCTCGGCGTAGGCGTCGGAGGAGAGCTTGAAGAGGTTGTGCAGGCCGGTGGCGTTCGCCGCCCAGATGGTCTTGTGGGTGTAACCGCCGGAACCGGAGACGTCGTCCTTCTTCTGGTGCGGCTGGCCCCACTGGATCTTCCGCTTGTTGCGCCGGGACTCCGGGGCGACGTACGCCTCGATGCCGATGATCGGGGTGACCCCGGCCTTCTTCGCGCTGTGGAAGAAGTCGTACGCCCCGTGCAGGTTGCCGTGGTCGGACATGGCGATGTGGGTCATGCCCATCTCGTTGCACGCGTTGAACATGTCCTTCAGCCGCGCGGCACCGTCCAGCAGCGAGTACTGGGTGTGGACGTGGAGGTGCGTGAAGGGCGGCTTGGTCACGGTGGGAGGCCTCCGGTGAATTCCTGGGGGGACAGCTTGGAAGTCTACGTCGGCCGACTGACAGGACACGGGCACTCGGGGGTACGGTCACGCGTTGGGAGACAGGGAACACCTGTCCCAATTGTCGTGAACATTCTTCCGCCCCGCCCTGTACCAGGAGGCACCCTCGATGTCGGTCCCGCAGCCCACCGCAGCCGAGCGCGGTGAGCACATCCTCGCCGTCTTCGACACCGCCTTCGGCGAGCTCCTCGCCGCCGACCCCGCGGCCTTCCGCGTCAAGTTCCGGAAGATGGCCGGCTCCGCCTTCGCCTTCTACCGGGGCACCGCGTGCCTGTTCTACGCGGACCTGGAGCGGGAGGCCCAGGGCGGCCCGTACCTGGACGAGCGGACCGGCCGGGTCTGGATCCACGGCGATCTCCACGCCGAGAACTTCGGCACCTACATGGACGCCAACGGCCGCCTCGTCTTCAACGTCAACGACTTCGACGAGGCGTACGTCGGCCCCTTCACCTGGGACCTGAAGCGGCTCTCGGCCTCGCTCGCCCTGATCGGCTACGCCAAGGCGCTCAGCGACGAGCAGATCACCCACCTGGTCCGGATCTACGCCGCGGCCTACCGCGAGCGGATCCACGCCCTCGCGACCGGTGCCAAGGGTGAGGAGGTCCCCGCCTTCACCCTGGAGACCGCCGACGGGGCACTGCTCGGCGCCCTGCGCGAGGCCCGGGCGCTGACCCGCTTCGGGCTGCTCGACTCGATGACCGAGATCCGCGAGTTCGAGCGGCGCTTCGCGGCGGGCGGCGGCGCGATCGAGCTGGACGCGGCCACCCGGTACAAGGTCCTCGCCGCCTTCGACGGCTACCTGGAGACCCTGCCGGAGTCCTCCCTCGCCCGCCCCGACTCGTACCGGGTGAAGGACGTCGTCGGGCGGCGCGGGATCGGCATCGGCTCGGCCGGGCTCCCCTCGTACAACATCCTCCTGGAGGGCAACAGCGACGCCCTGGAGAACGACGTCGTGATCTACCTGAAGCAGGCGCAGACCCCCGCGGTCTCGCGGCACGTCACGGACGCGGCCGTGCGCGGGTACTTCCACCACGAGGGCCACCGCACGGTGATCTCGCAGCGGGCGCTCCAGGCGCACGCCGACCCGTGGCTGGGCTGGACGGAGCTGGACGGCGCGGGTCAGCTGGTCGCCGAGGTGTCGCCGTACGCGGTGGACCTGGACTGGTCGGACATCGACGACCCGCAGGACATCGCGGCCACCGTCGCCGACCTGGGCCGGGCGACGGCCACGATGCACGCGGCGGCGGACGACTCCAGCGGCCACTCCCTGGTCCCGTTCTCGACGGAGCGGGCCATCGACGCGGCGATCGCCGCCGACGAGGAGGGCTTCGCCGAGCTGCTGGTCGACTTCGCGCACTCCTACGGCGCGCGGGCGCGGGCGGACCACCAGATCTTCGTGGACCTCTTCCGCAACGGCCGGATCCCGGGGCTGTAGGGACCGGTGGGGCCGTCCACAGGTTCTGCTTAAGGAGCCCTTACCGGCCCCCGTGGGACACTCCACGGCGATGGACATGGCAGGGACGCAGCTGAGGGCGCTGCGGGCGGCGTTCTTCACGGCACTGGTCGTGACGCTGTCCGTGGCGTCCCACGTGCTGCTCTCCCGCGTGCCGCTGCCGCTCGGGACGGTCGTCCCGGTCGCGGCCGGCGTCTTCGCCGTGGCGTACGCGCTGGCCGGCCGCGAGCGCGGGCTCGGCCCGATCGCCGGGCTCCTCGTCCCGCTGGAGCTGGCCGCCGACACCCTCTTCACCAGCGGTCAGTCGGTCTGTTACGGACCCGCCGGGGGTCCGGTCGCCGGTTCGCTGCGCTCGGTGGGCGTGGAGGTGTTCTGCGGCGGCGCCGTCGGGGCGCCGCTGCCCGGCGTGGTGACCCCGGAGGGCGGGAGCGCGGCCGGCCTGCTCGACTCCCCCGACCCGGTACTGCCCTGGCTGCTGCTCCTGGCCCATGTGGGCGTGGGGCTCTCGGCGGCCTGCTGGCTGCGCGGCGGGGAGCGGGCGCTGGCCCGGCTGCTCCGCGCGGTGGAGTCCTTCGCGTTCCGGCCGCTGCTGCTCGTGGCGGCCTTCTTCCGGGCCGCCGGTCCGGCGCCGCGGCGGGCCGGGCGGCCCGCCGGCCGGCCCCGGTCCTCCCGTGCCCGGCTCCTCGTGCACTCCGTCGGGCGGCGGGGGCCGCCGCGTCCGGTGCTCGCTCTCGTCTGAGCGGGCCCGACGCGTCCCCCTGCCCTTCCCCACCCTTCACGGAGATCACGATCATGAGTGCACGCAACAGCCACGCCAACAAGGCCGCCGCCCGCGAGCGACTGCGCGCGGAGCGCGAGCGCCAGGCGAAGAAGGACCGGGCCCGCCGGCAGCTGATCGTCGGCGTCTCGGCCGTGGCCGTCCTGGCCGCCGCCGGCGGCATCGGCTTCGCGGTGGTCCAGTCGAACAAGCCCTCCCACTGGGAGGCGGCGGCCGATGCGAAGACCGTGACGGCCCCGAAGAACACCACGGGCACGAACGGCACGACCGTCGTCATCGGCAAGGACTCGGCGAAGAAGACCCTGGAGCTGTACGAGGACTCGCGCTGCCCGGTCTGCGCGACCTTCGAGCAGACCGTGGGCTCCACCGTCGAGAAGGACGTGGCGGCCGGCAAGTACAAGATCCGGTACGTCGGCGCCACCTTCATCGACAACGGCATCCCGGGCGAGGGCTCGAAGAACGCCCTGTCGGCGCTCGGCGCCGCGCTGAACGTGAGCCCGGAGGCCTTCCTGAAGTACAAGGCGGCGCTCTACTCCACGAAGTTCCACCCGGAGGAGAAGGACGACAAGTTCGCCAAGGACTCCTACCTCCTGGAGGTGGCGGACTCGGTCCCGGCCCTCAAGGGCAACGCCGAGTTCAGGAAGAACGTCGAGGACGGCACCTTCGACGCGTGGGCGATGAAGATGTCGAAGGCCTTCGACGCCAGCGGGGTGCAGGGCACCCCGACGCTGAAGATGGACGGCAAGCCGGTCACGGTCGCGGGCACGGACGACCCGCCGATGACGGTGGCCCAGTTCGACACGGCGATCGACGCGGCCCTCAAGTCCTGACGCCGCGTCCCCCGGACGTGGGGGGGGGGGGGGGGGGGGGGGGGGGGGGGGGGGGGGGGGCGGGGCGCGGGGGGGCGGGGGGGGGGGGGGGCGCGGCGC
>NZ_JBITXP010000034.1:67319-73086 GCF_044544765.1 Streptomyces sp. NPDC053513 | reverse complement strand
GGTCTCCTGCGGAGACACGACGCGGAGTGACTGCGTCACTCCCAGTGCTGCGGCGCCGCTGCGCGGCGCTCGGCTGGCTAGGTGGGGGCAGTCACCTTCGGTGTCTGCGGGGTGGTGGGGTGGGTTGGGGGGGTGCGGGTTGTGGGTGGGGGCTGGTGTGTGGTTTGGCGCCCGCCTGCGGCGGGTGGTGGGGCGGGAAGTAGGTTGCGTTTCTTGGTTGTTGATGGGTCATTGGGTGTCGGGTTCAGGGTGCTGGCCCCTGCGGGGCCGGTCGGTATGGGATCCTTTCGCTTCTCTCTGGAAGGCTTGGGGAGTCGCCCTGGGTCCGGCCCGGCGGTGTTGCGGGGCTCCCTGGGTCCACTGGCAGCAATCACTCTGGGTAGTAAGTGAGAGTGCACCCCTGACCTCAGGTGGTCTATACCTCTAAGGTAGTCGTGGGAGCCGTCCACGGCACGGACGAGCGGGCTTCCGAAATCGAAGACATGCTGAAAGCACAGCCGCCAACTCCTGTCTCTACACAGCCATATGACGAAAACGCAAAACCCGCTCAATCAATGCCTCCTGGCACCCCATCAACGCCCCATACACAAAGCGCATAAGCCAGCCCACCACCCGCGCAGAACATCACCCCCTCCAGGACAAAGACAGGCGAGGAGCACAGGGCCTGCGGCCCCGCACCGCAACCTCAGGAGGCACCACAGGGCCCCACAGGACCGTCACGGGGCACAGGGGGGCGCCGGAGGTGTCGGGGCTTGGTCCCTGGCCCGACAGACGGGCGCGGCGGGGGTCCGCACCAAGGGGGCGGGGTGGCCGGCACGAAAATGGGGCCCGGGTGCGGGACGGGCTGTGGGCTGGCTCTGGGGAAGCCGTGGGCGGGGCGGCGAGGGGGCAGGTCTGCGGGAGCAGTGGGGAAGGGTCTGGGTGGGCAGGCGGGCCTCGGGGCGCCGGGCCTTGTATGCGGAAAACGCAAACGACTACAGCGGTTGTGGTCCTTTGCGTATGCGGAAAACGCACATGCGAGGTAGCACCGTCATGACGGTGAGCACCTGGTGATGCGCCATTCCATGAGGGCCGCGGGAGCCTGGAGCACCATCGCCGTAGGCCTCTCCGCTCGACTACCGCCGACATGTCCTTGCCGACGCGCCCCGCGGGGAGGGCGTCGGGTCTGGTCCATGGCCCCGCGGGCGGGCAGGTGCGGCAGGAGTTTCATGGTGAGGGGGTGCCGTGTCTGGTGGGGGACGCTGCCCGGCGTAGCAGGGGCCAGGGGTCAGTCCTGCGGAAGGCCTGCACCGGGGCGGCCATCAGATATCGCCACGGGCGGGTAGGCATCGCGGTGGGCAGGCAGGGTGGCGGGCGCGGCAAGAAAGTGACCGGACGGAGGGGCGGGGCGTGAGCGTCAGAGATACCGACGCCTATATGCGGGAAACGCAAACGACCAGGTCAGTCCCGGCCCTCCGCGTATGCGGGAAACGCAAAAGACCGGGGCCACGGGCCCCTTTTTCTATGCAGGACCCGCATACGGGGCCGGAGAAAGACACCGGCTGGCCGCCGGCGCCATGCACAGGAAACAGCACAGCGCCCGAGCCAGGAACCACAGTCACTCACACCCCCGACCCCATCCCCCTCCCCCGGCCCCACACCACGGCCCTCCCCAAAGGTGCGGGGAGCAGTAGACGTCCCGCCAGCCCACCGGCATACACGCGCGGGACCGTCCCCACGCGAACAGGGAGCAGCCGCTGCGGCAGGCGCTCCTGATCTGCGTCCGGGGACCATCCCCGCGCAAGCGCGAAGCAAAGCGACTGAACCTCGGCCGGCGTGTACGCGGTGGGACCATCCCCACGCAAGCGGGGAGTGGCTTTGTAGGCCAGTTTCGAGAACGCCTGTTGCTCAGTGGCGAGAACGCGCTATTCGGCCGAGGAACGATGCTGCCGAACTCTGAGAGCGCTCAGGGGCTTGTATCAAGGTCGCGGCTGTGTCTGTCGATGAGTGGGGGCGAGAGCCGGCCCCGATCGTTCACGCCCCGTCCGTCGCGGCCAGTGCCTCGCGCCGCAGCCACGCTATGGCATCCAGGCGGTGCTCCGGAATGTCCTCCGCCCGGCTCGCCGCATAGTCGATCAGCCTGCGCACGGGCTCGGTGTCACCCGGGTTGGGCACCGCCAGAGAGCTGATGCCGCCCTGCCAGGTCGTCCCGACCACAGAAACCATGCTGTCGAGCGAGAGCATCGCGAACTCGGGACGTCCGGCTCGCGAGCCGAGCGCACACTCGTCGAATCCGAGCATGGACCTTCCCCGGCGGATTCCGCACGCCGCGCCCATGACGTCCCAGTCATCGAGCAGGCGCACCCGACGCCAGACGTAGGGCTGGCGCAGGTCCACCCTCGGGTTGTAGCGGCGGGCCGGCAGGGCAAGCAGGAATTCGCGGTCGGCGTCGAACAGGCCGAAGGAGGTCGCCAGCTCGTACCAGCCCCGGTTGGCCCGGCCAATGAGGTCCGGTTCGTTGAAGTCGAAGTAAGCGTCCCGCCGACCCGTCTCCTGACCGCAGCTGACCGTCTGGCCCACGGCGAGCACCGGCAGGGGAGCCTCCGGCACGCCTCCCTCAAGTACCTCCAAGCCCGCCCGCCTCAGCGGCTCGAAGACCTTCCGACGCATCTCCTGCCTGCCCACGTCTCCCCTTACAGTCGATTGATCACCACCGGAGAATACGGGCTGCGTGGTGCGAGACCGGGAGCGGGCGGCTCCAGCCAGCGGGAGCACGGTCTGGTGGCTGACCGCTCCACCGTGACAGGTGCTGCTGATTCTGACCGGCATTCCTGCACTCCGAGATCAGCAAGTGCTCTCCGAAAGCATCGACAACCGTTGCTGGTCCACACCTAGACAGCCAGGCTCTTGACGATCGGGGCGCCTCGGCGTCCGTCAGAAATTCGGGTCCCTGCGCGCGATCAGTGGATGGGCGTGGTGCAGCGGATGCCGTTGGCGGGGTGCCATTCCATCGCCAGCTCAACGGCGGTGCCGTGCTCGGTGCAGTACGGGGTGGGGATAATGCCGCCGCAGGTCTGGCGTGCGCATCGGCATGCGGTGCTGGGGGCGGTGTAGGGGAGGCCGTGGCGGATGACGCCGCCGGTGGTGCGGGGTGAGGCGGTGCCGCGCAGGTGGGCGGGCCACGCGAGGGTGACGCGCAGGCCTCCGCTCCCGGCCTTGAATCGGTCGATGACGCGTACGGCGTCGGGTACGGCGAGCGGGGCGGTACCGGGGGTGGTGAGCTTGCGGATGGACGCCCCAGCCTCGGCGGCCGTGAGTTCGGCGAGAGTGTCGGCGTCGTCCTCGGTCATCCAGCCGGACAGGCGGTCCTCGTCCTCGGCGTCCTCGGTCAGTTCCAGGAGCGGATCGTCCATCCGGAACCGCTGCGCTGCGCCTGTGCCGAGGGACGGCCTGACCGTGAACGTGGCCGCCGGTACGCCGGTGGGTACGGCGATCTTGTCGTGGTCGAGGAGCCAGGCGACGACCGCGCGGCGGTCGAACTCGGGATGCACGGCGGTGCCCGCCTCGGGGACGGGGAAGTCGGGGTGACGGCGGCGCCAGTTCACCACTGCGGCCCGGCCGACACCGGCGATCCTTCCGCCCCCAGAAGTATCCGGTCCTCGTCCTGCGGTACGGGAGCGAGGGCCTGGGGCGGGGAGCAGTCGGCCCGGGGCGAGGGTGTGCAGGGCGTGCCAATCCATGGCCGGCCGGGTGACGGGCAGAAGGGTGACGTCCTCGGCGGAGTACAGGGGGACGGAGGTGATGCCGCCCTGGCGCTTGTAGTCGATGTTCACCGTGCCGGTGGGGGTGATCCAGCCGAGGCTGTGACCTGGCCCCAGTCCGTGCGGCGGACTCCGAGGCGGTGGGCGGCCTGGCCGGGGCCGAGGGGGACGTGGCGGTCGAGGGGGGCGGCGAGGTCGCGGCGGCGGGCGAGGATGGCGACTGGTCGGGGAGCAGTTCTGTGCTACACCGGAAAACGTCTGGTCGGGGAGGCCATCCCCGCAGGTGGGGGGAGCAGACTTCGTGACCTGTAGTTCTTCCGCACACACAGCCATAGCTGAACCACTTTCACCGAAACCGGCAAACCGCTCGAACCTGACTTCCCTGCCCTGCCCGCCCCATTGGCGCATGCAGCGAAAGTGCGTGCGGCTGGGGACGTGTCGTAGTACTTCTGGGGAGACAGAGACATCTTGGTTCTCGTTTGGAGTCGTCGATGGCCGTTCGCCGTGTCGTACCCAACATCCAGTCGGAGGCCGCGCAGGAGAGCCGGGAGTTCTACGGCCTACTGGGCTTCGAGGAGGTCATGAACCACGGCTGGATCATGACGCTCGCCTCCCCTACCAGCCCGGCAGCGCAGATCAGCGTCATGACCAGCGACAAGACCGCGTCCATCACCCCCGACATGAGTGTCGAGGTGGACGACGTGGACGCGGCGTACGCGGCCATGCGGGCAAGAGGTGCGGAGATCATCCATCCCTTGCAGGACGAGGAATGGGGCGTGCGACGGTTCTTCGTCCGCGACCCCAGCGGACGGGTGGTCAACGTGCTGGCCCACCACTGACCGCCCTCCCGGGTCCCTGGCGAAAACGCTGGTCACCAGCACCCGTTGATCGCCGATACGAGGACGGTTGCCTTACAACGAACCACGATTTCGCCATGGCATGCAGCCACGGCACGGCGTCTTTCAAGACGATCGACCCCATAGTTCGACCGCGCGCCGTTCCTTGCGGCCCCCGGCACCGAAGCCGGGTGACCGACCATCACCCGATAGAACCACCCCCAGCAGCGGGAGCAGCCAGCGGCCACGCCCCGGAGATCCCACGGGGTCAAGGCCACCCCCGCAGGCGCGGGAAGCAGTCCCCCCGAACGTCCATAAGGCCATTCCCGCGCGTGCGGGGAGCAGAAGAGGGCGGTCTCCAGGCGGGCCTGGTCCCGCGGTCCATGCCGAAGGCGTCGTGGACGACACACCGCCCTGATCGTCGACGCAGGCCTCATCGCACGTCAGGATCAGACCCGATGAGGCCCGCTTCCGCTTTCCCCCACCCGCCACGGCGGCTTTGCGGTCTGCCATGGCACGTGTGACCTTGAGCGCCCAAGGTGCCGCCTCTCCCGATACGGTCTGGCAGCGCTACGCCGACATCCACCAGTGGGCGTCCTGGTCTCCACAGATCAAGGCCGTCCATTCCGTGCGCCGCCGTCTGAGTCCCGGCATGAGCGGCGCAATCGAATCGGTCGTCGGCATCCGTGCCGCGTTCGTCGTGGAAGCCGTCGACCACGACCGCCGCACGTGGACCTGGCGGGTACGCCTGGCCCGCATCCAGATCCGGCTCCACCACGAGGTGAAGCCACAGGGCCGCGGCAGCGCCACCAGCCTGACGATGCACGGCCCGCGACTGGTACTACTCGCCTACGCGCCCCTCGCCCGGCTCGCTCTGCACCGCCTCGTGCAACCCTGACGCCACTGCCGGCTACCGGGCCCCGTTCGGCCCGGTACACCGCGCACAGCGGCCCGCAGACAGGAGGAGCAGGGTTCCACTGCTGGGCCTGCGGGGCCGGTGCATCGCCCACGTAGCCTGCAATTCGCCCGATACGCCCGATCCCTCCCATCCGGTTGTGCAAAGGCGCTCTTTACGCGAGTGGGGGGGGGGGGGGGGGGCGGCCCCCCCCCCCCCCCCCCCCCGGGGCGCAAAGGTGTAGGGTTTGATTAGAGATTCCAAAGATAAAGCGCGCCAAAGGGGGCCCCCCCCGC
>NZ_JBITXP010000034.1:0-67309 GCF_044544765.1 Streptomyces sp. NPDC053513 | reverse complement strand
ACCGGTTTGTCCCCTCGGCCTTCGTCCCGGGGGGGGGCCCGGGGGGCCCCCCCCCCCCCCCCACTCACCTCGCGCGCATGGTGCGCTGCTTGGCATCTGTCGTCTGTCTGCTACCAGCGGTACCAGCGGCCCTTGCGGCCGCCGCTGTCCGCGGTACGGATGACGAATCCCAGCAGCCACACGACAAGCACGATCACCGCGATCCACCACAGCGCCTTCAGCGCGAAACCCGCACCGAACAGGATCAGAGCCAGCAGAAGAACCAGAAGCAGGGGAACCATCGTTATCAACCTCCTGGCCACCGCATGCCCTCACCTCAGGCTGACATGCTCACAAAGCCAGAAGTTATTTCGACGATGCACGGGGCATATTCACGGACTGCGTGCCATACAGCGTTCCCCCGGCCCCGACCCCGCCCCCCGTACTGTCGCGAGCGGGAAGCAGCCCGAGATGTGGGCCGACGTGGCACAGGCCCAGGGACCATCCCCGCGCCTGCGGGGAGCAGGTCACCGAGCAGATCCAGCCCGGCACCGGCCCGGAGGCGTTCCCTCCTCGTGCGGGGGAGCAGGCTTCATGACCTGCAGTTTTACAGTGCGTTCCGCTCCAGCTGAACCGCTTTCACTGAAACAGACGAATCACCCACCACCCCACGGGCCTGGGAAACAAATGCGACGGGAGCGTCAGGAGGCTTGATCAGGGCTGTCCCTGACGAGCGTGAGTGGTAAGCAGCGGTTCAGCGACCTCGCGTTCAAGCCCGCGTGTGGAGCAAGTTCTTCACCTCCCTGAACGAATGCGTGCAGGGAGGAGCGGCGGCAGTACTGAGTCAAGAGGCTCCTCTCGTGCGGTGCGGTCACGGCGTCGCTGCTCGGTCGATCGGGCGGAGCCGTCGGAAAACGTAGTCGTCTTGTGTCCGGCGAACAGGAGCGACAAGAAGCCTCATGACGGCGGGAAGCCCTGCCGCCGGTTGTCGGGCCGCGGCACGGGTCAGCCCCCTCGACAGCAGCCGGGGGGGCGCACCGCCCCTCGCAGGATTGGCTGACTGTCTGGTTGAGCCGAGAGGCGGCAGCGGTGATGTCGCTCAGGTCGCGTCACACGCCAGTGCGCTGGATCTCGACGGCCAGCGCTCCGAGCGCTTCTTTCTCCGGCGGGTAGATGGCGCGGATGTTGGCGAGTTGTCGGTGTCGTGCTGCGGTCGGGTCGATGTTTGTCGGGTCCTCGCCGTCCAGGAGGGCTTCGAAGTCCGGGTACTCGGTGACACGGAGGACTTGCACGTCGCAGGCCTCGTCGGTGTCCTTGATGCGGAAGCGGATAGTGTCGCCGGCGGTGAGGTCCGCAAGGTGCGGGTGCTTGACACGTACCTCGATGGTCTTGGTGCCCGCGGCGACGAGCTCGAAGTACTGGCGGTAGAGGTTGAGCTCGCGTACTCGGGCGGTGCGATCGGTCATCGGGAAAGAATGCTCCTGGAAGACGGTGCGGTCATCAGGCAGCCGGCCTCGGCAGCCGAGTACAAGCGGAAAAGGCAGGAGACGGAGAACAGGGTCTCGGTCATGGCGAGCGGCCAGGCGCGTGTTCCGTGCTGGGTGGCTGACCGGCGGCGCCGGGCAGGAGGTGGAGGTCAGTCCGGGACAGCGGCGGTGGACGCTGCTGTGGAACGCGTGGTTTGTGGTCGGGGGCCTGGCTTTCGGCCTGGCCGTCCGGGGTTTTCCGCATGATCGGTGACGTGCCGTCCGTCCTTCCGCGAGCGAGAATCAGCCTCGGGGACCGGCGCCTGTCCCCGGCGGCGTCCTGACCGCCAGCCGTCATCGGGCGGCGCGAACGGGTCGGGCCAGGTCTTGGCGAGGTACATGTCGTCAAGCGGTTCCAGCGAGCGCCACAATTCCCGCGTGGTCTTCGCCGACAGAGCATGCAGGGCTTCCTGAAGTACTGCTCGGTCGGCGGTGGCAGAGCACGGATCACACAGTAGGCAGCCGCAGCCGTCGTGGAGCGCCCGCGGTCGGGGCGGTGGGCCGTGCGCGACCACTCGATCAGTGCCAGGGCGCACAGCAGTCGGCCACAGCCGGTCGTGCTCGAGACGGGATACCGCTGCGGCGAGCTTGCCCGATCCCCGGGGCAGCCCGGGCGTTGCCGGTCCATGCGGCTGCCGCGGGAGCCGGCGTCCGACGGTACAGCGGAGTTGCGACGGCCGATTACGCGGCATCGTCCTTTCGGAGTTCGGAGTTCGTGGTGCCAGCATGCCAGCCAGGGGCAGGCGTGCACACCTCGGTTGCCCGACCGATGCCATCTCAACCCAGGGGTTGACGCGAAGACTTCCTGCCGCGCTGGTTGCAGGTGGAGATCCAACCCGGGGGGCGACGCCGCAACGGCTGTCGCCTCCTACCGTGGCCTCGGCGCGCTGATGGCCTGAACGTAAGGAATGACGGGGGAACCATGGCCGACGAGCAGACTTCCTACCCGCTTCGGCCGCCGGTGCCGTTGCGGCCCAGGCCGGAACCGGCTGGCGTTCCGGCAGAACAGGTCATGCCGGCGGTGCCGATATCGTCGTCCGACGACGTCGCGCGGCCGGCCGTCGGCGCGACGGCGGAGGCCGGCGCTGGGCGTCTGGTCGGTGGCCGCTACCGGCTGCTGGAGCGTCTGGGCACCGGGGGTATGGGAACGGTGTGGCGGGCCCGTGACGAGGTGGTCGAACGGGACGTGGCTGTCAAGGAGCCGCGTGTGCCGGAAACCTTCACCCCGGCGGAGCGGCGGACGGTCTGCCTGCGCATGGAACGTGAGGCTCGCGCCGCCGCCCGCATCGACCACCCCTCGGTGGTCGCGATCTACGACGTGGTCAGCGAGGACGGCCGCCCCTGGATCGTCATGGAACTGGTGCGCGGCCGCTCGCTGGCCGAGGCCCTGGAGGAGGGCACGCTCGCCCCGCAGGAGGCGGCACGGATCGGACTGGCCGTCCTGGGAGCGCTCACGGCCGCGCACGAAGCGGGGGTCCTGCACCGGGATGTGAAGCCCGGCAACGTGATGCTGGGCCGCCACGACCGCGTGATCCTCACCGACTTCGGCATCGCCCAGGTCGAAGGTGAGCAGAAGCTGACGGAGACTGGCGGGTTCATCGGCTCCCCGGAGTACATCGCCCCCGAGCGGGTCCTGGGGCGCCGGCCCGGTCCGGAGTCCGACCTGTGGTCCCTGGGCGTGATGCTGTACCAGGCCGTCGAAGGCGTCTCACCCTTCCGTCGGCAGACCACCCCCTCCACCCTTCAGGCGATCCTGCTCGCCGAGCTGCCCCCGCCCCAGCAGGCCGGCGAACTCACCGCGCTGCTGAGCGGCCTGCTCCGCAAGGAACCCGAGAGCCGGCTCACCGCCCCTGGCGCACGGCCGATGCTGCAGGCCCTCACCGTCGCCATCCCTGCCCCTGCCACGCCCTGCCTATCCACCCTGGCCGCACCAGCCCCGACGGCTGCGCCCGAATCCTGGGCGGCTGCACCGATGGGACGCTGGCTGCGCAGCCGGAGGGGCATCGCCGCCGGTGCCGTCGCCGCTGTCACAGTGCTCGTCCTGACGGCAGTGATGGTCATGTCCGGTGACGGTGTGCCGGAGGGCTGGAAACGCTACGACGAGTACCGGATGAACCTCGGCGTCGCTGCCCCGGCCGACTGGACCATCCAGACCCACGACGACCTGGACAACCAGAGCGGCGCGTACCGGGGAACCTCCTACAGCTCTCCCAAGGGTGACGTGTGGATCTGGGTGGCACGTCAGGAAAAGGCCACGGAAACCCCCCGGGGGACAGCCGACCGGTGGAAGGCCGAGCACGAACGCGAGACGCCCCCGCAGGGCGGAGCACCCCGCACCGCCAAGGTCGAGTCCGCCACGCACCAGGGACGGGACGCGGCGATCCTCACCGAGACGTACAGCGGGAACGGCGAGGGTGCGCCTCGCAGGCTCCTGCTGACACTGATCGTGGTGACGTCCCGCCAGGAACGGCTCACGCTCGCCGTTGACGTCCCCGACGGCAAGACCGCCACACAGACGGCGAAGGGCCTGTTCGACAAGGCCCGGGCGACCTTCGAGATCCGCAACCTGTGAAAGCGGGGACCATGGCTTGCTTCAACGCTTCCTCGCTACAGCCCGCCTCATGACGGGGCCTGTGCTGGTGGTCGAGCTGCCCCGGGCGCTTTCGCAGGCGGCGCTGTCACGGCTTCACGGGCTCCTGCTGAGCTCCTCGACGTGCTGTGAGGACCACGGAGGTGCCACGTTCGACGTGAGCGTCCCTGGCGGGGCACTGGGTATCCGCAGCGGTGAAGGGCCGCGTCCGTTCCTGGTCGGTGTGGGGGACTCGGTCCTCGGTACGGCAGATGATGGCGAGATGCATGTGGCCGGTCTCATCGGCTTCGTCCCGACCCACTCGATCACGGTGTCAGCGATGTTCAACGACGCGGTCGACCACACCGCCACGGCTCTGCTGACCGCCGCCGTCCTCGACGCCGTCGGCGAGGGGGTCGCCTGGGCCGAGCTGCGGTACGGGCAGGAGTCGAGCGTCGCGGGGCTCGAGGGCGTGATCGCGACCGAGCCCGCCATAGCCTACGGTTCGGCGACCTTCCTGCGGGCATGGGCCGCCCAGCCCGCCTTCCGTCTGGTGAAGTGAACCGGCGACACGGTGGGAGCGGCGTTCTTGGCCGGGCTGCCGAAGGGGCTGCGTGGTCAGGGGTGGGCCTGCCGCGCTCCGCCCTGGCCGGGCGAGACCAGGCCGCTCTCGTAGGCGACGACCACTGCCTGGGCGCGGCTTTGCAGGCCCAGTTTGGCCATCACGCGGTTGAGGTGGGTCTTGACGGTGGCGATGGTCACCACGAGGCGTTGGGCGATCTGCTCGTTGGACAGGCCCTGTCCGACGAGGTGCAAGACCTCCGTCTCGCGTTCGGTGAGGTCCTGGAGGGAAGTCGGCTGCTCGCGCAGGGTCGTCGGCTGATGGGCGAAGGTTTCGACGAGCCGGCGGGTGACGGTGGGGCGAACAGCATCTCGCCGTCCGCGATCAAGGAGAGGGCTGCCAGGAGGCGCTCGGGCGGGGTGTCCTTGAGGAGGAAGCCGCTGGCGCCGGCTCTGAGGGCGGCGTACACGTATTCGTCGAGGTCGAAGACGGTCAGCATGACGACCTTCGGCTTCGGCTCGGCTGCTCGGCCGAGGATGTACTCCAGGGCGGTGATGCCGCTCATGCCCGGCAGGCGGATGTCCATCAGGATCACGTCCGGTCGCAGTGCGGTGGCCAGATCCACCGCTTCCTCGCCCGTGGCGGCCTGGCCGACGACCTCGAAGCCGGGTGCGGCCGCGGCCAGGGCCGCGAGTCCGGCGCGGATGAGTATCTGATCGTCCACGATCAACAAACGCGTCACCGCCGCCGGCCTCCCCCTCGTTGCAGGGGAGCTGCTAGCTGTCCCCACTGTCCACCGGGGCCAGCGGGAGGGTAAAGACGACCTCGAACCCTCCCCCGTCCCGGGGGCCGGCCCGCAATGACCCGCCGTAGAGTTTGACCCGCTCGCGCATTCCGAGCAAGCCGAGCCCCGTCGACGGCAGAGCCACTGGCGCAATAGTGCCGCCCTGGTCGCTGATCTGGCCGGCCAGACGGTCGGTCTCGAAGACCAGACGCACCTCGACCCGTGCCCCGCGGCCGGCGTGCTTGGCGGCGTTGGTCAGAGCCTCCTGCACGATCCGGTACGCGCACAGGTCCACCCCGGAGGGCAGCGGCCGGTCCTGTCCCGTGACGGCCACGGTGACATCGAGACCCGCTGCCCGGGTGCGATCCACGAGTTCGTCCAGCCGGTCCAGGCCGGGGGACGACTGATACAGCTGTTCGGGCTCGCCCGCGTCGGTCCCGGCCCGCAGCACCCCGAGCAGGCCCCGCATCTCCTCCAGCGCCTGCCGGCTGCTCGTCCCGATCGACACCACCGCCTGCCGGGCTGCCACCGGGTCGGACGTGAACACGAAATCGGCCACACCTGCCTGGACCGCGAGCGCGGACAGATGATGCGCGACGACGTCATGCAGCTCCCGGGCGATCCGCAGCCTCTCCTCCGTCAAGGCATGCCGCGCCCGCAGCTCCTCCTCACGGCGCAGTTGCGCGGTCAGTGCAAGTTGCGCGTTACGTTCCGTCAGGCGGCGGTTGCTGTGAGCGTAGGCCCACACGATGCCGACCCCGATGACGGCCTGGGCGACCGCCATCACGGGGGCGAGTTCGGCCGCCAGACCGCTCACCACCCACGCCGCCCCCGTCGCGGCTCCCGCCCACGCCGCCCGCCGCGCCGGATGGGACACAAGCACCGTGTAACACGCGAGCAACGGGGCCCACAGATTCACCGACGGCTGAAAACCGGCCGCCGTGTAGACGAGAAACGCTCCGCAGGACACGATGAACACGGTCCAGGGGGCGCGGCGTCTCACAGCGAGCGGCAGGTTCACCGCCAGGCTCAGCGCGCAGGCCAGATAGCCGAAGGGCGGCCAGCCCTGCCCTTGATACAGCTGGGCATATGCCTGCTTCGCGTAGGCGATGGTCACGGCCGCCAGGACGCAGGCCAGCACGGTGTCGATCACGAGCGGACCGACGCGTATCCGCCCTCTGCCTTCTTGCATCCCCGCAGGGTAAGTCCGGCTCCCTTCGCCGTCGTCCACCCCTGGGTTGACCATCCGGCGAGACTTCGGGCTTCAAGGACCAGACGGCGACGGGCCGGCACCCTTCCCCGTACGCAGGCGTATCCGAAGGCCGCAGGAAGGGCGGCGTGCGCCGAAGATCGCCTGGGCGCCTTTATGACCGCCAAGGCCCGACTGTCGCTCTCGGGCAGCGGTCGCGGACCGGTTGGTCGCCCGCTGACCTGACATGCGGCGCTTGCGGCGCTCGCCGGGCCGGCTGGTGTCGGTGAGACCAAGCGCAGGCCGGGGCGGGGACGGTGCACAGGGAGGGCACCACGCGCTGTCTCAGCTGGGCGTGCCGGCACCGTTCCAGATCCGAAGGCGTGGTGACAAACCTGCAGCGACCGTCGCAGCTGCTGGAGAACACGCGTCGGGGGCGCCCTGCACGCCAGGGGCAGCGCTCTTGCGTACCGCGGCGGTTGCAGTTCGTCCGAGCGTACCGCCGTGGGTGGAACGGCGATCTCAAACCGGTACCCGACGACGCGACAGTCCGGGCCCCGTACGTTTCTGCATCAGCACCAGGGTCCGGTAGTCGACGCCCTGAGGCTGGGGAAGTGCCTCTGCGAACTCCGCCCGGGGGACCGGGCTCATGGTCGCCGGAAATGAAGGGCATGAAATGAACGTACTCAAGCTGAACGCGCGCAAGGCGAAGGAGCACAAGGCGAGGGGACGCACGATGCGCTCCGGCAGCCGCATCGCGCTGGGAGCGGCGGCGCTCGCCGCGGCGGCCACCGCCACCCTGGCGCCGTCGGCCGCCTCCGCCGCACCGGCCACTGCGACCGAGGGGGCGTGCACAGCGTGGCGGATCATCCAAGTCGACCACAACGCCGCGGGGGTCAAGTACCGCGAGTGCGACCGGTACAGCGGTCTGAACACCCAGACCAAGGCGCAGCTGTACATCTGGGACAACCGCCACGACGGCAAGGTGGCGCAGGTCTACACGGCCACGGGCTCCGACCTGAACGGCCGGTGGTACCAGTCGTGGGACAAGTACTACGCCTGGGGCAACGAGAGCCACCACAGCCCGCTCGTGGACACCGGCTGGCACAAGGGCCACGACGTGAAGGTGCTGCTCAAGGCCGTACGCGGCTGATCCATCACCCGCAGAGTGCGCCGCGTCCGGGCACCGGGTCCGGGCCGGCCGGCAGATGGTTCGCCGCGACGTACGAAACAGAAGCCGCGCCGGGGTGAAATGAGCTGGTCCGGCGAAGGGGGCCTGACGCCTTCGCCTGGCTGCACCGCTACGGATCCAGCATCGAGGGCTGGCCGCCGGACCGAAGGGTGGCCAGCTCTTTTCCTGAGCCTGACCGTGAAGCAAGCCGTTGCACCACGGACGATGGCGGTCGGCAGGAGGTCTGCCGGTACGGTGTCGGGGGCCTCGATCGATGTATATTTTCCCTCTTTTGCCCTTCCTGTGGGTAGGGGCGCTCCGACCGGGGCGTCCCTCAGCCCTGGGGTTGGCCGGAGAGACCAGGCCGCCCGCGTGCCTTGTCCCAGTGGGCCTCCCCCGTCACCGGTCTGCCCGGCGCTGATCGACGCCCGGGCGATGGCCGCGGATACACCGTGGGTATGAGGAGGGCTGCCGTGGCGGGTGCAGACAGCGTGCCCACCCTCGGGTGGACGACGCCTGTGTCCGGGATCTCTAGCGTGGGACAAAGGGGTGAAGGCCGGCGGCCTCGCATACTGGGACGGCGCACGGGGTGGTGGGCTCATGGATTTTCTGACCTACATGGTGGTGATGGCCGTTCTGTGGTTCGGCGGATGGGTTGCCGTCATCGTGGTGGTGGGTGTGCTGCTGTGGAAATCGGGCGACAGAGGCGGGCACGGGCCCGGCGGAGGCTTCACCGGGGGCGGCTCAGCAGGCATGTGAACGAGCCGGCAAAAATCACGAGCCACGGCTGGTTCGCCCCGAAAGCCGCGCCCCGCAAGGCGCCTGACCTGATCTTTGACGTCTGGGCCGTTGGTCAGCTGCTGAACCGGGTCGAGGTGGCCTCAGGCTGCGTGGGACCATTTCGGCATGCGCCTGGTAGCTGACGGAACCACACCGGCCTCGCGGTTGGTGCTGGTGAAGGAATTCGAGACAGACGACGGCCATGCCTTCGAGCTGGCGAGCCCGCTCTTCCTGACTGCCGGTGATCGAATCGCTTTCGAAGACGACGGGCTTGTCGTCGTGCGGGCAAGTGGAGAGCGACTGTCACCGGCGGGCGACTGGTCCACTCGTTGCGAGCCTGGATCTCTACGCCACCGGTAGAAGCCGGTGCTCGAACGGTGGGTCGTGCTTGATCACTCGGTTCGGTATCCGCCGTACGCGGAAGCGGCCTTCGTCTGAACATGTGCTCCGGCCAAGGAACACGCACGTCCAGCACGAAGGCCGTGAGGATGAGTCTGCAGCATCGCGATGCCCGCCAGAAGCCGTTGGCGGAACTGTCACGCTTCCGGGGCGAGTTCTGCTCCTGTCTCACCGCTCGTACAGACCCTCGGTTGGACCTGTCCCAAGATCCGCACCCCCGAGGCAGCGGACCGCTGGACCTGGCTGATCCTGGGGGCCTTGCCCGACTCCACCAGGATCTGCGGCTTCCGGGCCGCGACGTAGTAGCGGACCACCCCGCAGGCGACGTCGGCACCGTGTGCCTCGACCGGACGATGGAAAATCCGGGCGACAATGTGCCGCTGCTTGCGCGGCGCGTCCAGGTCCGCCCACAAGATCTCATCGATCACCGCACCGGCTTGTAGCGGTCCAGCCCGGTCGCCCGCGACGGCGGCTTCTTGCGCGGCTCCGGCCAGGACGAGTCCAACGCCTTCCGCACCGTCCGCCACGTCACGCCGTGCTTGCCCTCAAGCTCCCGCATCGACATACCTCCGCGATGGTCACGCCGGATCGCCGCGTACAGCCCGACCTTCGACATCCACGGCATGAACAGCACCGGGCGAAGAACAAGAGCGGGAAAGGTCGGCGACGCGGTCACCTGACGTACGACCGGGCACTCACCAGCCGGGGACATGCGGCGGCGTTTTACCCTACGCCGACCGCGTCCACCCCGTCATTGCCGTGTCCGGACACGCAGAGCCTGGACGGACCAGTCGAACACTGGAGCCAGACTCTCCGGGGCCGGCCAGCCGTTGACCACTGCGAGCAGTTGGAGGTATCGCTCCCTGCGGGGGTCGTTCACGCTCTCCAGCCGACTCGCCAGCCGGCGGCGAAGCTCGATGTCGTCGGGGTGGCCGAGGAGGTGCGCGTAGTGCGCGGTGAAGGCCGCGACGATCGGATCGGCCCGGGGCGAGGTCGGGTCGATGCCGGCGGTCAGGGCCGGGCCGACCTGGTCACGGACGGCTGCGGTGATGTCGCGGCGCGGGACCGTCATGTCGCTTCGGGTCTGCTCGGCCGCCTGGTCCTCGGCCATCCGCCGCACGGCGTCGCGGAAACCCGGGTCCAGGGACATCTCGGCCAGCTCCACCCACGCCTGGACCTGCTCCGCCTCCGGGTTGTCGGGCAACTCGGGGGTCATCGAACGCATGACCCCCGCGAATGCGGGGGCGGCGTCGAGACCGCCGAAGACGGCGTCGAGGAAATCGCCGATCAGGCGTCTGCGTTCGTCCTCGGAAAGCTGGGCCAGCCGGTGCATGAGTTCCGTCTCCTCAGGTGTGGACCCGCGCTCGGCCACCGCCGTCAGCACCGCACGACGCAGGCGCAGGACGCGGATCTGCACTGCCAGTGCTTCGGCGTGCGCTGCGGCGACCTCGGGAAGCGAGAGCTCGCAGTCCACGACCTTGCGGATCGTGGGAAGGTCCAGTCCCAGCTCGCGCAGGGTCCGCACGAGGTCCAGACGTGCGACGGCGTCGGTGCTGTAGAGGCGGTAGCCGGCCGGGCTGCGGCCGGTCGGCGCCACGATTCCGCGATCGGAGTAGAACCGAATGGTCTTGACCGTGAGACCGGTCCGTCGAGCAAGTTCACCGATCGAGTAGAGCGTGTCGCCGTCCATGTCCCCACCTTCGTGTCTCCCCCTACGGGAGACTCAAGTCCCTTCGCCTGCCGGCAGGCAACCACTCCTCATCCACAAGTCCTGACAATTCCTCGCCTTACGGTGCGGTGCGCGACAGCTGCCCTGTGCCGCTGAAGGTCGGGCGCATGCCATCGGCTCCTTGAGTGACGCGGCCGGGGTGCGCGTACCCTCGACGACATGGGTGACGTTCTTCCGCTGCTGGCGATCTTCGGTGGTCTGGCCACGGTGCTCGCTGCCCTCGTGTGGCTGGCGCGCCACGTTCGGCGCCGGGGCACAGCGGGCGCGGCGGTCGGTGCGGCGTTGGCCTCGTGGGAGGAAGCGTGGCGGGTGACTGCTCACGAAGCCCACTGGGAGATCAAGGCGCAGGCGGAGCGTCAGGCGCCGGTGTTGTCGCCTGACGGCTACGGGCCGAACAGCCGGCACGAAGCGAGGCCGCGTGGGCGAAGCCGTGGACCTTCTGTGTCTGGACCCCGCCGAGGAAGCATGGGGCTGCGTCGCCGGGTACGGCGATGGCGGCAACGCGGCTGACCGGGTCCGACGTCACTCCAAGGGGTCAACGGCACAGGACAGCAACGGTTTCGGCTGATGAGGGATGCAAGGAGAGCCGTACGGGTTGGGGAGACTGTGACGTCTTCCTTGTCTGGCTTTGTTCACGAGAACGGGTTCTGGCGCAGCTTCTGTGGACCTGGCGCGAGACGGCAGGTCCACAGAAGCTGCGCCAGGACCCGAGACCGGAAGGCGTGTGGACTGTGGGGGAATCGAACTACGCAGATGCTGACTGACCTGCCCGCGGCGAGAGGGCGGGCCAGCACGTCGGCTTGCTGCTCCACGGGGTGGAGCAGCTTGTGCCGATCGCTCTGATCCTGGAGGCGGAGCCGGCCGGATATCTGGCCGAGCTCGCGGCAGCGGTGCCCGTCGAGAGGTAGACCGCGCCTTCCGACGGCCACCGAAGGGTGCTCGCCTGCCGCGTCCACGGACGCCCCCTGGTCCGGAGTCCGGTCCACGGCACGCGCGCGGCCGCCGGGCCATTTCGACAGCTCGGTAGTCAGGGCGACGCCGTCACCGACCTCCTCCGGCAGCCGGCCGTGGATGTCCAGCAGGAGACCGTCCAGCGGGCCGCCGACGAGTTCGGCGCAGGTCCGTTCCGGACGCGGGCCCGGGTCGGGGTCGTCGTGGTCACGGCCGTAGACCCGGCCACGCAGCAGCTGCTCGTCACCGTTCATGCCGACCAGTCTTCCAGCCGCCACCGACAGTGCGGTCCGAGACGGTCCGCGAGCCCGGCTCGTCGACGAAGCGGTTCCTCTCCCCCATGACTATCGCGTGGGAAAGAGGTGTGCGCGCACGTGACCGGCTTGCCCGCCCGAAGTGACCTGCGAAAACGAGGCGTGTCCGTTCTGCCTGCCTCCCACCTGCGCTCACCCCTCCGGTCCTCACCGCATGCAACCGTTCAGCCTCCCCCCCGGTGCACCCCTCTCCGCGGCGGCCGTGGGCCGGGGCAGGCACGGCGTGGGCCAGGCCTGCTCCCAGCGCCAGGCCGTCCACTGTTCCGCGTGGGCGAACACGCCGGAGCGCTCGGCGAGCATCGCAAGGACCTGGGCGCGGGCGTCGTCGACGGCCTGGTGTTCGGTGTCGGAGACGATGCCGAGGCGGCGCACGTGCGCGTACTCGTCCTCGTCCTTCCACTCCCAGCCGGTGAGGTCGGGCTCAATGAGCAGGTCCACGGCGAGGTCGAAGGTGTCGAACCCGTCCTCGGTGCGGCGGGTGGGGTGCTCGAAGTTGACGTACCAGTTCCGCAGCCGACGCCCGTCCCCGTCCGGGACGAAGAAGGCGTTGATGCTGAACCAGGCCGCCGGAGGCTTCCACAGCAGCAGGTCGGTCTCCCGCCACACGGCGGCCGCCAGTTCCCACCGGCCGGACGCCATCGCGTCGAACGCCTCCATGCGCACGGAGCGGTCTGCGTCGTCGCGGGCTTTCGCGTACAGGGCGGGCCAGCGGGCCTGTGCTCCGGGCGCACAGGCGGTCACCAGAGCCTCGCCGGTGTCGGTGAGGACCCGCAGCGCCTGTTCGCTCCACACCCGGCCGGAGCAGTGGACATCGCGTCGCACGACCGTCTGGCCCGTCTCGAAACTGCGCACCGGATCCTCCCTGGCGTCCCCGGCCGGGATGTCCCGGACCGGTTTACCCACCTCAGCGCGCCCCGGCCGGGGTGGGCAAGCCGCCGTCCGAGGGTGGCTTGCCCACCGTTCCTGGGGGCTTGCCCAGGGTCCCCTTGGGCAAGCCCGCGGCTACCGACGGCGGAACAGGCCGCGGTTCTTCTTCGCCTCCGCTTCGGCCGCCTCCCGCGCCGCGGCTTCCTCCGCCTCGCGCCGCACGACGCGTTCGGCTCTGGACCGGGCGAAGTGCTCCCTCTCGCACGGCCCGCACAGGCCGTCCGTCTCGCTCCGCCCCCCGTTGACGCACCCAGTCGATGAACGTGTCATAGGGGTCTACGGGGACCACATCCGCCAGCAGAGACTCGATCTCCCTGCTCGGTGCGGCATCGAGCCGAAGGAGAATCTCCACCCTCGCGAGCGGCACGAGCCGCGTAACGGGCAAGGCAGGGTGCCGGCACTCCTCCAGAAGACGGGAACGGTCGAGAAGGTGGACCATCTGCGGAACCACCTCGTCGCGCAGAACCGCCGCGAGTGCCTCACCGCAGGTAAGACTGTTGTCCTCACGCAGAGCCCAGTGCGCACGGAAGTACGGAGCGTCGCTGCCGGGAGCATGTGCTGCGTGAGGTGGCGGAACAGCTCTGCCGGACACCATCGCGGCCATGCTGGAGGCGGCAGGGCCACGTCTGTCGTCACTGGCCGCGTGCCGGTTGATCCACTCCCCGTACAGGGCCGGAACGATGTCGTGTCCGACCTCAAAGACACAGGCGTTGGGGTCCACGTAGTGCCGGCTGAACCCGAGAATCGCTTGATCGCCATTGGCGGCAATGAGCCGGAAAGTCCGACCGGACCTCCTGAAACCCGCTGCCTTCATCACCGGAACCACATGCTGCTTGACCAGCGAGTCCAGTGGAGCCACCAAGAGTTCCCCTACCTCAGCACAGGACCTGCCGTTTCCCGCCGCAGTTCCGCCAGCAGGACAGAAGTGATCTGTGCATGAAAGATGTGCTCGCCTCATCGTGTCCCAGCACCACTCCGCCTCGTGAGCACCCGCCTTCCACATTCACGGAAAGTGAGGCAGAACCTGAGAACGGTTCTGGCTCAGCTTCCGTGCTGAGTGACGCTCCATTACGGCTGGACGTCGAAGAGAGCGATGGAAGGGAGTGGCGGGGCAAGTACTGCGCCAAGGCGCGTCAGTATGGCTCACCACTGCTTCCATTCTCTCGCAGGTAGGCGCTGACCCGGCCGTAGCTGCCGCGATAGCCCAAGGGGACGATCTCTTCCCAGAGCTTCCAGGCGTTGGTGCAGCCCTCGTCCCAGCGTTCGTCCAGGTAGGGCTTGTACTCGTCGAGGACGGAGGTCCGGTTGTGCTGCCACTGATCGCGAAAGAGGTCTTCCGGCTGCGCAGCGTCGGCGAGGCTCTTGACGGTGCGGTGGGTCATCTGGAGCTGTCGCCCGATGGAGCGGCTGTGGCCGGCTTCCAGCAGCGCGTGGACCGTGGCGTGCCGGGCTCGGACACGGTTGGCGAACTGCTCGCTCCGCCATGGCGAGTCCGTCTTCTCCTCGGGCGGCGCCGGTTCGTCGGCCTTCGCCTCGGGATCGAGGACCAGGACGCCAAGGCACTGACGGTGGCGGGCGACCGCCCGCTCAGCGGCTTCCCCGAGGTTGTGCCACAAGTGCCAGCGGCCGGCGACCTGCGTCGCCTGGGGTGCCCCGGCGGTGACGCCTTCCGCGAAGAACGGCGCGGTCCCGGCAGACGACCTCGATCCCTGGCTTCTGGGCGAGCGAGGCGGCCAGGCTTGATGCTTCTCGATCAGGCAGGAGATCGATGGGACGGCGCGTCTCGACGTCCACCAGGACAGTGCCGTAGCGGCGGCCTTTGCGGGTGGCGTACTCGTCGACGCCGACCACGCGAGGCATCGGCACCTCCGGCTCGGGCAGCGCCTCGACCAGGCGCAAGACCGTGCTCCGGCTGATGGACATGCCAAGCACGGCAGCCAGGCGGGCGGCGGCTCGACCAGCCAGGGCGAGGCCGACTGCGGTCAGGATGGAACGCAGTCGTTCGGTGCGCTGGCCGTGTCTGCGGGTGAGACCGAGTATCTGCCCCACGAACGTCCGACGAGGGCACTTGGTGTTCCCGCACCGGAACCGCCGGACCTGCAGCTGAAGGGCGACGCTTCGTCCGGCGCTCGGGACATCAGCGAGAAACCGCAGGTAGGAGCTGTGAACCCGGATCGAGCAGACTCCGCATTCCGGGCAGGCGGCGCCGGCCGTGGTGCACCGCGCGTTAAGGCGCACGTTCTCGCTGTCCGCGTCCACCGACCGCACCGCGATGTCCGCGATCGCCGGGAACAACAGCGCCTTCAGCCGGAGTGCAACGTCTTCCACGGCCCGGACTGTCAGCCCAGCGGCACTGCCCACCATCCATTTTCGGGCGACTTCGCATACCGTCCGGAGACGCTCAGCCGTCACTCACCGTGGCCGCTGCACGAAAGCTGTGCCAGAACCCGCTCTCATGAACCAAGCCACCCGTTACTGGAAGCTGAGTCGGTGGGGGTGGAAGGGATCTGCAGGGCAGGTGTGGATCCGCAGGTAGCCGCGCCCCAGGTACACGCCGGTGGGGGTGATGACGTGCCGGAACAGGTCGGGGCGGAGGTCTTCCCGTGGGGCCCAGCTCTCCGATGCGGGGTCCCACTCGACGTAGTGCGCTGTCAGGAGCGGTGGCATGGGGGTACCGCAGACGGTGCAGTCGATCGGGCGGGGGTCGGTGAGGTGCCAGGTGGCGAAGCCGCCGACCTTCCAACCGGGTGCGAGGGACAGATCGCTGGAGTACTCGGTGGGGAAGTCCGCCTCCGCTTCTTCCTCGCTCTCGTCGAGGAGCCCTTCCTCCCACGCTGCGATGGACTCTTGAAGGTCCTCGGGGAGCAGGCCAAGGTATTCGTGCTCGACGACCTGCTCGGGGTGGACCTCGCAGGACTGGGGCACGCACTCGGGTGAGCCGACCACGAGCGGTTCGGGCTGATCTCCGAGGACGGTTCCGACGTCTTCGCTGCGGCGCCACTTCAGGACCACGTCGACGCTCTGGTCGGGTCCGTGTGCTTCGAAGGGGCACCAGAAGACCTGGAGGAGGTCGTTTCCCTCGGGTCCGGTGAGGTCGGGGATGTCGCGTGCCCACAGCTGGGCGACGGCCAACATGGGGATGGGGTCCGCGTCGCCGATCGGGAGGTCGTGCGGACCGGCCTGGAAGGTGGCGAGGAGTGCGATCTCCTCGTCGGTCTTCTTCCGTCCCTCCGAGGCGGCGTGGATGCGGCGCGCGTGGCGGACGTCGGTCAGCAGGTGTCCGGTCGCCTTGGGGTGGACGGCGGTGCACACCGGCCAGGGTTCGTCGGCCGGCCAGAGCATGGGGCCGGCGACGGAGCTGTCATGTGCCTTCGGTGCGGCGGGGCGGGGGTGCAGTCGCGTCGCCGTACGCCGGTAATCGGCGAGGGCGGGAAACAGCGCTTCAACATCGTAGGGGCGGGGGGGCGTGGTGCGAGTCATGCGGTTCTCCGGAACGAGTCGTCGTGGGCGCTAGACGCCGGTTCGGACGTAGGCGGCGGGGTTCTCCAGAATGTAGGTGAAGGTGAACCCCTTGTTCCCGTACGCCGTGAAGTGGATCTCGTGCGGGATCGGGTTGTTGCCCGCGTACTTGGGGACGACGTTGTACTGGACGATCTCGTCGTTGTTCTTCACCTGGTCGTAGATCACCGCCTCCACCTGGACGCGCTGCTCGGGCGTGTTGGTGGGGTTCTGAGTCTCGGTCACCAGGTTCTGATGGGCGAATCTCCCCTTCCCGTGGCCGCCGAGCCGGTTGGCGTAGAGGTGGCCGCGGGCCTCGTTGAAGGCGACGCCGTCCCCGCGCCAGCCCGGTGTCCGGAGCGTTCCCGCCTCGGTTCCCGTGTTGAGCATCTCGGGCCGAATCTGGGCGTAGACGCCGGTGGGGCGCCCCAGGTGGTCCAGGCGCCCGTAGCGCACGCTGCCTCCGAACCCGCTCGTCGCATCGCCCCAGTCATAGGCGTCGAAGCTGCAGCGCTTGGGGGCGAGCCCCAGGGGGTCGGCGGAGGCCCAGGGGTTGGCGACGTAGGTGGCCGGGTTGGGGGCGGGTGAGAGGCCGAGGGGGTCGAGGCTGGTGTAGCGGGCGGTGTCGGGGTCGTAGTGGCGGAAGAAGTTGTAGTGCAGGCCGGTTTCCGGGTCGGCGTACTGGCCGGGGAAGCGGAGGGGTGTGTAGGCGGTGGCGTCGCGGTTCCACCCGGTGGTTCCCCAGGTGGTCGAGCGGCTGCGCCAAGCCGTCTCGCCGCTGGTGGAGACGAGTTCGGTGGGGGTGCCGGCGAGGTCGGTGACGATGGCGAAGAAGCGGGCATCGGTCTCGGCCTCGTCGAGGATCCTGCGTTCGTACTGGACGAGGGGGCGGTGCCCTTCGTACTCCCAGGTCAGGGCGGTGGCGGTGGTTTCGTCTACCTGCTCGGCGAGGAGGGTGCCGTCCCAGGTGTAGCGGATGGTCTCCAGCGGAGTCAGGCCGTCGTCGGCCATGCGGTGCTTGGCGATGCGGCGGCCGAGGGGGTCGTAGGCGTAGGTCCACAGGGTGCCGTCGGGGGTGGTGCAGGAGGTCAGCCGGTCCCGTGCGTCGTAGCTGTAGCGCCATTGGTCGGGCTTGCGGGAGGGGCGGGTGCGCCGGCGTACGACGACCCGGCCGGCCGCGTCGTGCTCGTAGTGGAGGGAGCCTGCCGCCAGAAGGCGGGTGCCGGAGTAGGTCCTGGGGCCGCGGGCCTCGCCGTGTCCGGCTCGGGCCGGCCAGGTGGCCGTGGCCTGGTTTCCGGCCCGGTCGTAGCCGTAGTTCTCCTCCCAGCCGGTACCGGTGACGGCCAGTGGCCTGCCCATGGGTCGAGGGTGATCCGCTTGGTGCCACGTTCGGCGCCTGCGGCCTGTTCGCCGATGGTGAGGGGGAAGCCGTCGGCCCGGTAGGTGTAGTCGCGCGTCACGACGGGCGTGGAGGCGGTCCCGGCGGTGAGGCTCTGCGCTGTCGGCCTGCTGACGCTGTCCCAGGTGGTGGTCAGGGTCACCGGGGTGCCCGGGGCGCCCCATGGGACTTGTTGTGGTCCTCTTTCCAGTCCGGGAGTTCGGTCTGGCCGCGCTCTCTGCGGTGCGGGATGACCAGGCGGGTGCCCGGGTAGCCGCCATCGGCGATGGTCATCGTGTTGCCGACGGCGGCTTTGGCGCCGGACTCCTCCCATGCCTTGCAGTCGTTGCGGTTCCCGGTGAGCGACCGGCCGACCACGACGACCAGGCGGGTGTCGGCGTCGACGACGATCTGGTGGTGGGTGGAGTACCGGTAGTTCTTCGGCCGCTCGGCGACGCTGTGATCCCGGGTGGGGACCAGGGTGCCGTTCACGATGAGCACGGTGTCCTTGGCGAACCGCTTGCGGGGCTGGAGTGCGAGCATTGGCCCGAGTTGGTCGATGATGCGGTCCGCTGCCGACTTCGAGGCCCCGAACAGCGGGGCGAGCTGGCGCATGGTCAGGTTCGTGCGCCAGTAAGCGGTGACCAGCAGCACCCGGTCCTCCAACGACAGCTTCCAGGGTCGGCCCTTGTGGACCGCGTCCGCACCCCCGCGACGCAGCACCGTCACCAGCCTCCCGAAGGCGCGCGGGCTCAGCCCCGCGAACGGGACCATCCACGACGGTTCCAACGCCGTGATCACACCAGCCACGGCAAGATCATTCCGCTGTCGGCCTGCCGGTCGGGCTCTGCCCGCAGCACGGAAATCAGGCGACCGGGCCTGACGCATCATCCAGGATGACCCTAGGGGCCAAGACCTTGTGACGTTCCTGCGCGCACGGCTGGACGAGGAGGCCGACCTGGCCCGGCGCTGCGACGGTGACGGTCGCGGTGACGGCTGCGGAGAGTGGACCCTTTCAGGGCGCACAGTCGACTTCTGCCAGGAAGGACTCTCCGGCTTCCATCCCACGATCGCCCTGCACGTCGCGCTGCACGACCCGGCTCGCGTCCTGCGGAGGGGGCGAGGCCATCCGATGTCACCAGCGCACCTCTTCACAGAACCAGCTGGACCGAAGCCGGCAAACCACCCAAAAGCCAAGCCTGGGTTTTGCTTCCGCGTTCTAGGAGTTTTTCGGGGAGTTGCTCGCCGTCTCGACGGCACCGTCCCCGCGCCCGTGTCTTCTCCGGGGACACAGCAGACCTCGCAGGGGGCAGCGCGCACCACGCGTCCGGTGGCGGTGGTTCGCGATGCCGCTGTGTGACGGTGCCTCGCGTCGGTTCACAGAGCCTGTGGGAAGTCGAACATCCTCCCCGGGTCGTAGCGACTCTTCAGCTCGGCCAGTCGGTGAGCGGCCGAGCCGTAGTACGCGGAGCGCCAGTTGCTCAGGTGTGCGTCCGTGTAGTTCTGGTATGCCGCGCCCGAGGCGTGCCGGCGCATCGCGGTGTGCGTGCTGTCCAGCCAGGCCGTCGCCGGCCCGGCGGTGTGACCGGCGGGCCAGGATGCGGTGTACTGCGCCAGGAAGCGTGAGTTGCGGTGTATGAAGGCGGTCGCCTGTGGGGGAACGCGGTTGACGGCGCCGCCCAGGGCGGTGAGCGCGATGGAGACGGCGCCGCTGTTGTTGCCGCGTCCGTGGCGTTCGACCTGGTCGAGCAGTGAGCGGATGCCGCCGGTGTTCAGTGAGCGGTTGAAGAAGTCCGAGCGTGCCGCGTACGTCTCCCGTTGGAGTGCGCCGGTGGGCTGGCGCCCCGGGGTTGTGCCGGGCAGGTGGCACTGGGTGGTGGTTTTCGTCGCGCAGCCCGCGTACATCCGCATGGTGTCGAGGTAGCCGCGGCGGCGCATGATGATGCGGGAGGCGGCGCCGGGGCCGCCGGCACGGTCCGCCAGCCGGTCGACGGCGTTCTGCAAGGCGCCGTACGTGCCCAGCGAGAAGCAGCTGATGGAGACGGTGGGCGTCCGGCCGGCGACGGCGGACAGGTGCAGTGCCGACCAGATCTCGTCAGGCTGGGCAGGGCCCCACTCCTGCCAGGAGCGGAGTGCGGCAGCAGCCTTGGACCAGGGCCAGGTCATGTGCGCGGTGACCCCGTCGGCGGCCTTGTGGGTACGGAACCGAAGTTCGGTGACGACGCCGAAGTTTCCGTTTCCCGCGCCGCGCAGTGCCCAGAACAGGTCGCGCTCCCGGTCCTTGGACACCTCAAGGGTCCTGCCGTCGGCGGTGACGATGCGGGCGCCGGTGAGGTTGTCGGAGGTGAGCCCGTAGGCACGGGAGACCACGCCGTGCCCGCCCCCGAGCGTCAGGCCGGAGATGCCGACCGTGGGGCAGGATCCGCCGGGTATGGTGACGCCTCGGGCGCCGAGTCGGCTGTAGACGTCGATGAGTTTGGCGCCGGCCCCGATGGCGGCACTGCCGGGGTCCGTACGAATGGACTTCAGCGCAGAGACGTCGATGATCAGCCGTCCGTCGCCGCTGGACCAACCGGCGTAGGAATGCCCGCCGCTGCGGATGGCGACGGGGGTGGCGTGGCGGCGCGCGAAGGCCAGGCACTCGGCGATGTCCGCGGTGTTGGCCACGTAGGCGACAGCGGCAGGACGCAGAGTGTCGAAGCGCGTGTTGTACAGCTGGCGTGCGACGGCGTAGTCGGCATCACCCGGACGTATCAGACCGCCCTGGAGACTCCTGCCGAGCGCGGACCAGTCGGCAGCACGCGGTACGCCCGCATGCCTGCCGGCCGCGGCGGACGCGGGGCCCAGGGACCGCTGTCCACCGGCGGCAGGGGCGGAACCACTGCCGGGAGCGGCCCTCACCTGGCCGCTGCCCCAGCCCATCGTCCAGGCGGCGGCCGCCGTGTAGCCGATACTCCCCGCCAGCAACGCGCGCCGGTTCATGACAGCCCCCCATTCACGATGCTCTGCCGTCACATAGACAGAGTGCGATGGGAGGGTGCTGGTTCCGCGCGGGGGCATTTGCGTTCCGGGGGCTCACCCGCTGCCCGACCATGCCGTGCCGGCTTTGGCGAGCAGTAGCGACGTCGTTTGCCGATGGGCTTGGGAGGTGCCCTGTTCTCCGGATGAGTGATATCGACGAGTCTGGGAGGCACCGGGGTTCTGGCCAGGGCAGCATCGACATGCTCCTGGTGAAAGGTACTGGTCATGCCGCGGATGTCGAAGGTCGAGCTGTACGCGGCGATCCGGCGTGGTCTGCGGGCAGTGCCCGTCCGCCGGGAGATTCGATCGGCTCAGTTCTGGCTGTCGTCATCGAGCGGACGCAGGCGGCGCCGGGCCTCCTCCAGCCGCACGCCGTAGTCGGGGAAGAACAGAGCGGGCAGCATCTTGTCCAACTGGCCGGCGATCCGATGGATCGGTGCCCATGCCGCCGGATCGTCGACCGTGTTGCCGAGATCGGTCATCTGCAACCGTTCCAGCCAGTCCGACAGGACCGTCGCTTCGTCGCGGGTGAGCTTGATCGTGATCTCCGGCTCTTCCACCCCGCCCCCCTTCGAACAGGCGATTCAACCCCTCGGGACCATCCTCGCAGGCCCGGGGAACCGGAGGAGCCGGGGCGCTCCTGCCGTCCGTCAGCGGGGGCGGTTGCTGAGGTCCCCAGTCTGCTCGCGCCCGGGGGCAACAGGCGCTGAGTCCAGCCGCACAGTGCGCGAGGCAAGCGTTGCCATCACGGACTTGCCGGGCATGGACCCTCTATAGGGTGCTCGCATGAGTGAGGACTGGAATTCGACAGAGCGGCGCGTTTCGCATCGAGGGCTGTGTGCCGCTCACGAGTCCGAACACTGGCCACAGCCACGGCGTCGCGGTCGGGAAGACCGCCGAGCGGTTCGGCGAGGCCCGGCCTGGTTTTGTTCACGGGTAGGGTTCTGGCACAACTTCTGTGAAACCACGCCAACAGGGCTCGTGTCCGCCTCTGGACGAGCCGCCGGGCTGCCGGTTCACCAGGGGGCGTCGACCTCGCGCATTGAGGATCGGTCCGACTTCGCGGAAGTCGTACCAGAACCCTGTTCTCGTGGATAAAGCCAAGCGCGGTGTGCGAGGTGGCGGTCGGGTCGTAGGGACCATCCCCGCGGGTGCGGGGAGCAAACGCTGTGACCTGCAGTTCTACCGTACGTACGGCTTCGGCTGAACTGCTTTCACCGAAACCGGCAAACCATCCAAAGTCCCCTCTCTCGTCCTGTGCGATTCATTCGCATTCGGTCGTGCGGCAGGTTGCCCTGGACGAACAGCTTCTCCGGTTCGGTGGCCGGCGTCGCCCCCAAGCCCGTGGACCGGCTCCAGGCCGTGGCCGCCCGTACGTGCCGGACGCCTCATGCGCCCCTGCCCGCGGGAAGGGGGACCGCGGGCAGGGCGTGCTTCCGTCGCCGCCGTCCACGACTCGGGGGGATATCCGTAGACGGCGGCGCCAACGTCCGCCTGCCCCCGAAGTCACACCTCACACCAGGCTTTTCGAGAAAGGTGCGGGGTGTGTGAGGGCCGGCATCGAGGGCACACGGAAGTCGAGCGGATGGGACCCGCTCACTGGCCGGGCCTGGGGACTCCCCCGCCCCCAGAGCCCGGCAGGGTGAACACCGGCCCGCACCGATGGTGGTTGCGTGCGGGCCCACCAGGAGCCCCGGCCATCTATGGCCGGGGCTCCTCGGCACCCGGCAGAACACCGGGCGCCCGCGCGGTGAGCGAGCGAGGCGGTCCGGTCGGCGGTACAAGGCCACCTCGGCGTACGGACACAGGCCGAAGGCCGGCGCGGGCCAGTCTCGTGGTCCTGGTCGACGCGCCGGCCGGAGCGGGCGCGCTGGACCACCTCGGGGAGCAGACGCGGCGTCTGCTGCCCCGGTTCACCGTGCTCACCGACGACGGCCGTGCCCGCCGCCGTCCTCCGGGCGCTCGGTGCGCACGACGTCGTCCACTTCGCCTGCCACGCGGTCGGCAGTTCCGACGACCCCTTCACCGGGCACCTCGTCCTCGCCGGGCCGCCCGAGACGGCCCGGCTGTCGGTGGCGGACATCCGGTGGCCACCGGTCCTCGGTGAACTGGTCGTCCTGACGGCGTGCGGCACGGGTCACCCGTATGTGATCGCGCCCGAGGAGTCGCCGAACCTGACCGCCGCGTTCCACCGGGCCGGGTTCCGTCATGTCATCGCCACCCTGTGGCCGGTCACCGAACTCGCCGAGAGCCAGATCGCCGAGGACGTCTACCGGAACATGGCGGGGCCGGAGGGCGGACTCGACGTCTCCCGGGTGGCGTCCGGGCTCCGCGACGCCCTCCTGCGCAAGCGCGCGGCCTACTCCCTGAACCCGCTGCTCTGGGCGAACCACGTGCACGTCGGCTCCTGAGCCGCCCCAGGGGACGAAGGGGCCGGCCGGCGGGAGACGGCCGCCGCGCCACCGCCCGTACGACGTCCGTCGCGTGGTGCGCTTCGGTCATGGCCCACCCGCGTCACGGCCCGCGCCAGAGGTTCGCGAAGGCCGCGTTCTCGATGGTGCGCCGCTGGCGGACGGCCTCCAGTTCCATGACCGCGTCGTGCACGGCGGCGACCACGGCCGTGGCCGCGTCGTCGTCGAGGCCCGGCTCCTCGTCGGACGGTTCGGCGCCGATGCCCACGACCGAGGCGAGGGCCGTCAGGACGGGTTCCCGCCGCTCCCAGCGCTCGACGGCCGCGTGACGGGCCGGCGTGTCGACCGCCTCCACGCGTCGCGCGCCGAACGACAGGCGGCCCGCGGCCTTCGGCGTCAGCTCGCCGTCCGCCTCCAGGGCGGTCTGGTACGTGGCCGCGAGGTTCGTGCCCCGACGCCACAGCCAGTCCTCGACGCTCTCGTACGGCGCCTGCCGGACGATCCGCGCCCCCGCCTCGCCGAGGAGCCGGTCGTCGGAGGCGGGCGCCACACCCGGCACGAGGACGTCGGCCTCCAGGGTGAGGCCTCCGGCGCCGAGGAGGTCGATCAGCTCGGCGCCAGCGAGCGCGAGCGACAGGTCTCCCTGTCCGACGGCGTGCTCCTGCCCGGAGTCCATCGCGATGATGAACAGGTCTCTCGCCGTGGTCATGAACGGCTCCCCTCGGAGGCATCGACGAAGACGCGCCCCGCCCGCCTCCCGGCCGTGGAGGCCGTTGCGGATCGGGCACGCTGCCCTTGCCAGTATCGTCCCGTCCGGTCGCCGCCGTCACAGACTCCGCCGAACCGCGATCACCGGCCGGCTGGAGGACTGGGGACGGCGCGGTCGCGCGGGTGCCCCGGTCCGAGGCGGCCTCCTCCCTCACGGCAGGACGATGTCACCCCTCGACGCGACGTGCTGCTTCCGCATGATGCGGGCCACGTGGTGCTCCACGGTGCGGGTGGACAGCACGAGGCTCTCGGCGATGTCCCGGTTGGCGCGGCCCTGGACGACGAGTCGGGCCACCTCCTCCTCGCGCGGGGACAGCCGGTCGCCGTAGCCGAGGCGGCCCCGGCGGTGGGTGGTGACGATGGCGTGGCGGCGCAGCAGCCGTTGGCAGCGGGCGACGTCCCAGCGGGCGCCCAGGTGCCGGTAGACCTCGACGACGTCCTGGACCCCCTGGGCCGCGGCCTCTCCGTGCAGGTCGAGCAGACACCGTCCGCGGGCCTCCGCGGCGCGGGCGGCATCGAGCGGGCGGTCGAGCAGGCGCCACCGCTCCTCGGCGTCCGTCAGCAGGGCGACGGCGTCGTCGGGGCGGCCCGCGGCCTCCGCGAGCAGCGCGCGGCACATGGTGAGCGCGGCGCGGGCGGCGGGCGCGTCGGCGTCCGCGGAGCCCGCGGCGAAGTCGGCGACGAGCCGCCGGGCCCGCGCCGTGCGGCCGTCGCCGTGGAGGGCCTCCACCGCGACGGGCAGGACTTCGCTCGCCCACATCCAGCCCCGGGTCCGTTCGATCCGGCGCAGCACGTCCTCCACGGCCTCGCACGCCTGCCCGGGGCGCCCGGCCTCCAGGTGGACGCGGGCGGTGGCGGCGGCCGAGGACGTGAGGATGAAGCCGGTGTCGTAGCAGGTGGTGCGGGCGGCCTCGGCGAGGTCGTGGCGGGCCCGGGGGACGTCGCCGAGCGCGTGGAGCGAGGTCAGTCCGCGCACCAGCATCGCCTCGGCGGTCAGGTCGGGTATCTCCTGGTAGAGCCGGGTGGTGCGGTCGGCGGCGGCGTGCAGACCGTCCCAGCGGCCGCCGTGCCAGGCGAGGACCAGTCGGGCGGTGCCGACGAGGCCTTCCAGGTACGGGCTGCTGCTGTCGGCGAGACCGGCGACGGCCCGGTCGAGGAAGTCCCGCGCCCGCGTGCCGTGTCCGAGCGCGCTGGCCGCGTGCGCCAGGTTGGTCCAGCCCCGGGCGTGGTGCGCGGCCTCCATGGCGGATCCGGCCGGCCCGCGCAGCGCCTCCGCCGCGTGCCAGGCGCGCGGGTCGCCGACGAGCATCAGGGCGGTGGCCCGGTTGGCGGCGATGGCGGCCCGGGCGACCGGGTCGGTGACCTGCTCCGTGAGCGTCTCGCCGCGGTCCAGCCAGTGCCGGTGCCGGTCGACGGGCCAGCCCTGGATGGAGGGGATGGCGGCGACCGCCATGGCCCGTGCGGCGGTCTGCGGATCGGACGCCTCCAGGTCGGGGATGGCGCGGGCGACCTCTTCGAGGCTGTCCAGCGCTCCGCCGGTCTGGTTGCGCAGGACCACGCTGAGGTGCAGGCGGATCTCGCCGCGCAGCCGGGGCGGCGGGTCGTCCTCGTCGAGGACGGTGCGCACGGCGGCGACCACCTGCTCGCCGGCCCGTGCCAGTTGGGCGGTGCGGGCCAGTTTCGCGGCGGTGCGCACCCGGCCCTCGGCCCGGGGGTCCTCGACGACGGCCCGGGTGTACAGGCGGGTGGCGGCGGCGTAGTCGCCGGTGGCCGCCGCCCGGTCGGCGGCCGCCACCAGGCAGCGCAGGCCCTCGCGGACGTGTCCGGCGGCCGTGTACAGCCGGGCGAGGTCGACGAGCGGCACCGGTCCGTCACCCGCGCGGTGGAGGACGCGGGCCGCGCGCAGACCGAGCCGTGCCGCCCGGGGCCCCGGGACCTGCGCCAGCGCGGCCCGGCGGTCCAGCGGGTGCCGGAAGGACAGCGATGCCCCCTCGGCGCGCAGCACGGACCGTCGTACGCACGTGTCGACCGCCGCTTCGGCCGCCCCGGGCGGACACTCCGCCACCTCGGCGAGGACGCCGACGGGGGCCGGCCGGTCGAGGACCGCGGCCGCCTCGACGATCCGCCGGGCCTCCTCCCCCAGCGGCGCGCACCGCCGGGCGAACTCCCGGGCCACCCGCCCCGGCACCTCCGCCTCCCGTACGGCGGTGAGCACCGCGGGCCCAGCCGTGCCGTCCTCCGCGCCGGCCGAGAGCAGTTCCCCGGCGTCGTCGAGGAGGGCTCCGGCGGCTCCGGGCAGTCCACCGGACAGTTCGTGCACGAGTGCCGCGAGCTCCGGCAGTTCCTCCGGCCGCACCTGCGGGCACCCCGCCGCCCACCGGCGGACGCACTGCTCCGTCTCCTCCGGTGTCCAGGGCCGTACGCGGATCTCCTCGCATCGTCCCGCTGCCGGGGTACGGACGCCGAGGACCGGCAACCCGGGGGCGGCGTCCTCGGTCACGACCAGCCGCAGCCCGGCGGGCAGGTCGTCCGTCAGCCGGTCGAGCAGCCGGAGCGTCGCGGGGTCGGCGAGGTGGACGTCCTCCAGGACCAGCGCGGTGTCGCCGAGCGAGGCGAGCAGGGTCGCCACCGCGCGGGGCAGCAGTCCTCGACGTACCTCCGGGTCCGAGGCCGACGCGGGCGGTTCCGGCAGGCGGTCGGCCAGTTCGGGCACGACGAGTCCCACGACTCCGGTGACCGGTGGCAGCAGGTCGGCCAGGCCGGGACGGTACGGGAGTTGGGCCAAGGCCGAGGCGACGGCCTCGAGGGGCGGCGGTTCCGCGTCGTCCGGGCATGTCCCGCGCAGCTGCGTCCACTCCGCGAACTCCGCCCCGCCGAGCACCTCGTCCACGAGCCGTGACGTCCCGGCCCCGGCCTCCCCGCGCACGACGACGACACCGCGTCCCGCGCGCAGGGCCGCCCGGAGCCGTCGTGCCTCCTCGTACCGGCCGACGAACCCGGCCCCGTCGGAGGGCACTTCGTCGTGTGGCGCATCGAAGGGACGTCTCTCCACGGCTCCGCCTTTCACCGGCCACCCGCCCGGTGGCTCCGTCGAACGTCATGGAGGTCCCCCGGGGACCGGACTCCACGCGTCGCGCCGCGGGCGTGGCCGCGGTGTCCGCCGGGCAGGTGGGTCCACCCGCAGGTGGTCTACCGGCAGCGGGGCCGCCGTCGCAATAGGGGGCGACTACCCACGGAATTCGTCGGCCCGGCACGGTCTCCGCCGGGTGCCGGGCGGCGACGTCCCGTCCCCACTCTTTGGGTAGCGCTACGCATTGCTGGCCTCCTCCCGGGTGACCGAAGCTCTGGGCGGTCCGGTCGCGCCGTCCCCGTCCACCACGGTCCCCAGCCGCTGGAGGCACGGGGCGGCAGCACCCCACGCAGCCGTACGGCGTGACCGGATCCGTGCGTCGCGGAGCCCGCTCCGTACGCCACGTCACCCCGTCCCGCCGTCCCGGCGCCGCCACCAGTGGCGCCCGTACGACCGCCTTCGGCCGACGGATCGTCACGGTCCTCACCCGGACCGCCGTCTCGGCCGGCCGGCGGCCATCCTCCGGGCGCGCCCTCCCACCCCTGACGGAGCGCGCCCGGAGTCACCGGCGGGGCGGATGCCGCCCTCCGGACATCGACCCCGGTCCGGACACCTCCCACGAAGGAAGCAGTCATGGAGTTCGACGCTCGCGCCCTCCGGCGCCTGCTCGCCATCAGTACCAGTGCCGCCTTGCTCGCCGTGGCCTCCGCGACCGCCGCGGCCACGGCCGCGCCGACACCGCCGAGCGGCGGGGAGAACCGCATCGTCGGCGCGGACCGGCCGGGAGCGGTCCACGGCTCCTACATCGTCACCTTCAAGGGCTCGGTCCCCTCGGCCGACGTGCCCGCCTCCGCCCGGGCCCTGGCCGAGCGCCACGCGGGCAGCCTGCGCTACACCTACACCACCGCCCTGCGCGGCTTCGCCGTCCGCATGACGGAGAGCGAGGCCCAGAAGCTGGCCGCCGAGCCCACCGTGGCCCGCGTGGAGGCCGACGGCGTGGCGTACGCGGTCGACACCCAGCCCTCGCCGCCCTCCTGGGGCCTGGACCGCGTGGACCAGCGCAGCCTTCCCGTGGACTCGAGCTACACCTACGCGACCACCGCCTCCAACGTGAACGCGTACATCGTGGACACCGGCATCCGGATGACCCACCGCGACTTCGGCAACCGCGCGGTCAGCGGCTACGACTTCGTCGACAACGACTCCAACGCCTCCGACTGCCAGGGGCACGGCACCCACGTCGCGGGCACCGTCGGGGGCAGCTCCTACGGCGTCGCCAAGGGCGTCAAGCTCATCGGCGTCCGCGTGCTGAACTGCCAGGGCACCTCGGGCGACACCTGGGCCCCGGTCCTCGCGGGCATCGACTGGGTCACCAAGAACGCGGTCAAGCCCGCCGTGGCCAACATGAGCATCGGCGGCGGGAAGACCCAGTCGGTGAACGACGCCGTCGCGGCCTCCATAGCCTCCGGTGTCACCTGGGTCGTCGCGGCCGGCAACAACAACGCCGACTCGTGCTCCTACTCCCCGTCCTCCACGCCGTCGGCGATCACGGTCGGCGCCACCAACAGCCGCGACGCCCGGGCCTCCGGCTGGTCCAACGGGCAGGGCTCCAACTACGGCACCTGCCTGGACATCTTCGCCCCCGGGGACAGCATCGTCTCCACGTCCAACTCCGGTGACACCGCCTCCCAGACGATGAGCGGCACCTCCATGGCCTCCCCCCACGTCGCGGGCGCGGCCGCCCTGCTGCTCGCCGCGAACCCGACCTGGACCCCGGCCCAGGTCCGCGACAGGCTGGTCGCGGACGCCACGCCCGACAAGGTGACCGACGCCCGCACCGGCTCGCCCAACAAGCTCCTCTACACCGGCGCCGGCGGCACCACCCCGCCGCCCACCGGAAAGAAGTTCGAGAACACCGACGACTACCAGATCCGCGACAACGCCACCGTCGACTCCCCCCTCGCGGTCACCGGAGTCACCGGCAACGCCCCCTCGAACCTCGCCGTCACCGTTGACGTCCGCCACACCTACCGCGGCGACGTGAGGCTGGAGCTGGTCGCCCCCGACGGCACCGCCTTCCTCCTCAAGGACTACAACTCCAACGACAGCGCCGACGACATCCAGGGCACCTTCACCGTCAACGCCTCCGGCGAGTCCGCCAACGGCACCTGGAAGCTCCGCGCCACCGACAACTGGACCAACGACACCGGCTACATCAACGCCTGGTCGCTCCAGTTCTGACCCGGCGGCCTCCCGCGTGACGCGGGTCCCCGGCCCGGGGGACGGCCCCGTTCCCGGCGGACCCCGCCGGGAACGGGGCCGTCGCACCGCGTCCCTGGACCATCGTCGGGCGATGCGGACCACCCCGGTCTCCGTGCCCTGGTAGGGGGTGCCGTCCAGGGCGGCGGTCCCCCGCATCTGGAGGGGGTCGTGCACCAGCCCGATGCCCGGGCAGGAGCCGCTCAGCTGGTTGCCGGTGGCCGGATCGACGACGGCGTGGTGGTACTGGGCGAAGGTGTTCGGACCGGCGCTGCCGGTCGGGCCGGTCACGGAGACGGTGTAGATCTCCCCGTCGGCCAGGGAGAGGCGGGGCAGCGCGGCGGACTTCACGGGGGCTGTTCCATACGACCGAGCCTCCCGTCCCCCGTGCGTCGACGTCGATCCGGCTCAGACCGCCGTCGAGGTTCGCGGAGGAGCGCTGACTCGCCGGAGCGTCCTCGGGCAGGGCCGGGTGGGGGTAGCCGTACGTGTTGGTGACGAGGACGCTGCGGCCGGAGGCGATCACGGCGTCCTCGGTGCCGCTGCGGGCGTACTGCGTGGGCACGGGAACGCGGCAGACCGGTTCGGTCCCACCGGTCACGCGGTGGGCGAGCAGGTATCCGTGAGGGGCGGCGTTGTCGACGATGGTGACGAACTCGGTGCCGTGCTCCGGCCCGAAGAAGCTCGGGGTGGTGCCGGTGCCCCAGCTCAGCTGACCGGGCTTGCGGGCCGGCCCCCGGTCGTAGAGGCCCGCCGTTCCACGACGGGCGTGCCGTCGGGAGCGGCGGACAGCAGGTGGAGCGTGTGGTCGGTGGCGACCGCGGTGCGCCCCGGGACGGTGGAGACGCTGTTCTGGACGTCTTCGCCCGTACTGATGCTGCGCACCGTGCCGGTGCCGGTGTCGACGGTCCCGATCACACCGCCGCTGGCGGCGAACCAGTCCCTGCCGTCCCAGGCCGGCGTGAGGCCCACGATGCCGTCCTCCGGGGGCACCGCGGCGCCGAGCGGGGTGGACTCGTCGACGCGCAGGGTCCATCCGGATCCGGTGCGGTGATGTGCCGAAGCCGGCGGCGATCTGTGCGAGCGTGTCGTGGCGGCGGAGGTGGACCAGGCCGACGAGGGCACGCTGGTGAGGCGGGAGCTCGCAGCGGCGGTCACCCTCACGGGTGACGATGAGCATGGTTACCCACTCGACCAGGGCGTGCGGCAGGGCGGCGAACCAACGAGGCTCCTGTGTCGATGAGCTGAGATGTCGAGCACCTCCCTCAACGGCGCGGGAGCCTTGTGCGCTGCGGTCCTCATCCTGACTCGGCCTGGGTCACTCGATCAGTGGCCGCTCTGAAAGAGCTCATCGTCTTCCGTTTTCTTTCGAACGAGGAGATCAGGATGCGCAGGAGTGGTGGAGGCGCAGAGGCCGACGGGACCAGGTTCGTCCGCCTCCCAGGGACCCACAGGGAACGCGGTTCATGGGGTGATCGTCTTGCCGGAGTTGCCGAGCGGGGGGTGGGCGGTTTGAATCCTGCGGTAAGGGTCGGATGCACGCGGAACAATGGGGCGGCTGCGCTGATCTCAGGGAGCCGGGTGACCTGCCGCCGGGCGTGTGACCGGGCCGGCGTTCGTGGGGACGGCTACGCTCGGTACCTGGTGGGCCGTGCCCTGTGCGTCGGCGGAAGGGCTTTGCCATGGAGCCAGGCGAGACGGTGCTGTCGGACCTGATCACCGATTCCCGCCTGGTGGCGGGGCGGGACCTTGCCGGACTCGTGTCCCGGACGGGCCGGCGCATGGGCCTGGACGGCACCTGGATGTACGTGACCGACCTGCAGCAGACCGGCCTGGTGGCGCTGCCGCAGCCCGTGGCGGCCGAGCCGCAGATGCTGGGCATCGACGGCTCGCTGGCGGGCCTGGCCTACCGCACGGAGCGGACGCAGCGTTCGCGGGACGGCGGCACCGTCTGGGTGCCGATGATCGACGGCATCGAACGTCTCGGCGTACTGAAGGCCACCGCACCGGATCTCGACGAGGACCTGATCAGGTGGTGCCAGGCGCTGGCGGATGTGGCGGCTCTGCTGCTGGTCTCGAAGTCATCGCACAACGACCTGCTGACCGAGGCGGAGCGGCGCCGGAAGATGACGGTGCAGGGCGAGCTGGTGTGGGCGTTCCTGCCCCCGCGCACGATCGGGACCGCGCGCGTGACGTCGTCCGCGGTGCTCGAGCCCGCGTACGACATCGGCGGGGACGCGTTCGACCACAGCCTCACCGAGGACGCGCTGCACCTGACGCTGCTGGACTCGATGGGGCACGACCTCGCCTCCGGTGGCGCGAGCGCGGCCGGCCTCGCCGCCTGCCGGGCCACACGCCGCTCCGGCGGCACCCTCGCGGACATCATTCCGGCGATCGACACCATCCTGGACGAGTGGTTCACCGACCGGCTCATGACCGCGGTCATCGCCAACCTGAACGTCCTCGACGGCACGTTCACCTGGGTCAACTGCGCCCATCCGCCGCCGCTGCTGATCCGCGACGGCCGGGTGCTGCCGCGCATGCTGGAACGGGGGCCCGAGCTGCCCCTCGGGTGGGCCTTCCACACCGCCTCCCCGCCGACGGTGCACCAAACGCGTCTGCAGCCCGGCGACCGGGTCCTGATCTACAGCGACGGCGTCACCGAGGCCCGCTCCTCCCAAGGAGTCCTCTTCGGCGAAGAACGGCTCGCCCAGACCGTCATCCGTGCGATGGCCGCGGGCGATCCGGCTCCGGAAGCCCTGCGCCGCCTGCTGCAGGAGCTCTTGAGCCATCAGGACCAACACCTCCGGGACGACGCCACCATCGTGCTGGCCGAGTGGCACCCGGGCCCCGGCAGACCCTGATGCGAAGCAAGCATCTCCCCCGACCCTCCACGTGTCGTGGAAGACCGTCCACGAGGGCCGTCGTCGTCGGTCGGCTGACGAGCCCCGGGAACGGCTGCACCAGCAGGCGCAGGCCGCTTTCATGACCGACCGGCCCACCTCAACGACCTCCGCCCGGTGGATCGACGGCGAAGCCACCGTCCACGGGCGGTGGCGGCACCTCGTTCTCGTCCGCCGCTCCCTCCTGCAGAGCCGAGGCGGACCGACCGCCCGCGGCCCGGCTCCCAACCGCTCCCCAGCGATCCGGGTCAGCGCTCTCCGAAGCAGTCCACCCACCTGTTCGGGTCGCGTACCACAGGGAGCGGGCTTCGGCGCCCCTGGCAGAGGACCGAGCGGGCATGATGACCGCATGACACATGGGGGAATGAACGAGGAGCCGACCAGTTACGGTCTCCAGCCGCCGCGTTCCGTGCCCGCGCGGCCGGCGCGGCAGGGCTGATGCACACCGGCTGCCGTTTCCACAGGAAACGGCAGCCGGCCCTTCATGGCCCAGGCGGGACCGAGGGTGGCCGGCTGCTCAGCGGCCCGGTTCTACGAATCACACAGCTCCCGCCGGAGCCGCTCCGGCTCTGTGCCCTGTGGGAGGTCTCCTGCCCAGCCGGAATTCGGCGCGGGCCCGCAGGAGCGCGGACGCTCGCGCCGGCCGGTGCGGTGGGTGGGCACACGAGGCCGGCGTTGTGGCGGTCTTCGGCGAGGTCGAGGACACGGTCCGTCCCGGCCAGTTCCAGCGGTCGTCTGATCTGGCCGGCCAGCGGGCCGACGAGAAGCAGACGACCGGGCCGGCGGTGAGCTGCGATGAGTTCCTGGAGGAAGGAGGAGTCGCCGAAGGCGACCCCCGACAGGTCCAGGGCGATCCGTCCGGCCCGTGCCGCGCGCACGACGCGGAGTGCGCCGTGCGGGCAGGGCTGTGACGCGGCCACTCTGCGTGACGGCTGGACCGCTACGAGCCGTAGACGAAGTCGCCCTAAGATGGACTGCCGACCCGGCGCTTGGGTTGACGGTTCGGGGCGTGGAAGAGGTCGTGCCCCGGTTCGAGGAGTTGTTGTTCCCGTCGATCGCGGACGTCGCGGTGCTGTCGGTGGACGTGGACGTCGAGACGGTGCGTATGGATGTCCACGGCGTCGCGAACGGTGCCGTGTGCCCGGTCCGCGGAGCCTGGTCGACCCGGGTGCATGATTCCTCCCCGCGGTTTCCCGCTGATGTGCCGAGCGGTGGCCGAAGCGTCGTTCTCCGACTGAGGGTCTGCCGGTTCGCCTGCGAGAACTCGGACCGTGCACGCCGTGCCTTCGTCGCCGCGGGTGGCCGGCGTCGACGAGTGCGCCACCCGCGAACCCGGGCCCGGGCCCGCCCTGGAACGAGGGCCTCACCAACGCGTGGAAGCTGTGGGAGGAGAGCGTGCCGCTCGGTTACAAGGGCAGCCACCAGCGGGTTCGCGTCACCTGCGCAAGAAGCGCACCTGAACGTCTTCGCCATCGCCTTTGGCGGCCGGCTCTCCGCAGCCCGTCAGCAGCCACGTCCCCCGGGTCACACGGCTCGATCGACAGACCCGCGCGGCGCCCGTCGTCACACGCGTGGGGGCCCTCGGGGTGGCGAATCCGCCCCGAGGGTCCCGCACAGACGTGGTGCGTGTCAGTCGGCAGGTGTCAGGGCCACCTCCGCGCTACCCGAGAGGGACGGCAGTCCCGCCGGGGGCGTGTCCTTGTACGAGGCGTTGAAGACGGCCTTCAGGTTGCCCGCGCCGGCGTGGCCGCCGTCCACGAACGTCCGGAACGAGCCCGAGCAGCCGGTGCTCGACGACAGCGGGTGGCCGTGGGAGTCGTGGCCGAGGATGAACGAGACGGTGACCTTCGAGCAGTCGACCGGCTGGTCGTCGGTGATGTCGACCTTCCAGGTGACCGTGTCGCCCCAGTGGAACGCGGTGCCCCCGTGCGGAGCGGGGTCGGTGGTGAGGGAGACGACCGGCGCCTTGTTGCCGACGACGACCTGGACGGCGGTGGAGGCCGAGCGCCCGGTGCTGTCGGTGACCTTCAGGGTGGCTTCGAAGACACCGTTCGTCGTGAACGTGTGCGTGGGGTCCGTCTGGGTGGAGTCCACGGTGCCGTCGGCGTCGAAGTCCCACGCGTAGCGGAGCGCGTCCCCGTCGGCGTCCTTCGTGCCGGCGGCGGAGAAGCGCACCGTCAGCGGATTGACGCCGTTGACCACGTCCGCGGCGGCCTTGGGTTCCGGCGTACGGTTGCCTCGGACGTAGTCGATGCGGGAGAGCTGGGCCTCGGGCAGTTCCGCGAAGTAGCCGGTGCCGTACTCCAGGACGTAGAGCGCGCCGTCGGGGCCGAACTCGGCGTCGATCGGTCCGTCCGTCCGGATCGTGGGGACGGCGTCCTCGATCGCGAGGACTTCGTTGCGCCTGCCGAGGGTGAGTGCCTTCATCTGGTCGCGGGTCCACTCGTAGAAGAGCGGCTTGCCGTCGAAGGAGGCGGGCCAGCGGTTCTGGGCGGTGTTGTGCTTGTCGTACCGGTAGGCCGGGCCGCCCATGGGGCCGATGCCGCCCGTGCCGAGCTGCGGGAACTGGGCGGAGGCGTCGTAGCCGTAGACGATCTCGGCGTTCGTGACCGGCGGCAGCTCGGTCAGACCGGTGTTGTGGCGCGAGTCGTTGACCGGAGCGGAGCAGTCGAAGGCTCCGGTGGACTTCTGGGTGGCGAAGTCGTAGTCCTGGTACGGCTGGTCGCGGGTCACGCAGAACGGCCAGCCGTAGTTGGCGGGGCGGTCGATGACCATCCAGCGGCCCTGCCCGGCGGGGCCCCGGTCCGGGCGGGCGGTGCGGGCGTCGGGCGAGTAGTCGCCGACGTAGACCTCACCGGTCCGCTTGTCCACCCCGAAGCGGAAGGGGTTGCGCAGGCCCATGGCGTAGATCTCGGGGCGGGTCTTCGGTGTGCCGGGCGCGAAGAGGTTGCCGTCGGGGATCGCGTAGCCGCCGTGGCGCTTGACCTTGATGCGGAGGACCTTGCCGCGCAGGTCGTCGGTGTTGCCCGAGGTGCGGCGGGCGTCGTAGACGGGGTTGCGGTCGGGGCGGTCGTCGATCGGGGCGTAGCCGTCCGAGGAGAAGGGGTTGGAGTCGTCACCGGTGGACAGGAACAGGTTGCCCCGGTGGTCGAAGTCGATCTTGCCGCCGACGTGGCAGCAGATGCCGCGGTCGGCGGGGATGTCGATGATCTTCTGCTCGGAGCCGTAGTCCAGCGTGTTCCCTGTGAGCTTGAACCGGGAGAGCCGGGTGTAGCCCTTGTACGGGGCGAAGTCCGCGGGCGTGCCGGTCTGCGGGGCGTCGCCCTCGTTGACGCCCGGGGTGGCCGGGTCGTCCATGGGGGTGGTGAGGCGGGGCGAGTAGTAGAGGTAGACCCAGTGGTTCCTGGCGAAGTCGGGGTCGACGGCGATGCCCTGGACGCCCTCCTCGTCGTGCTGGTAGAGGCCGGCAGGGCTCTTCTTCATGTCGGCGGCGAGGAAGTTCACGCCGCTCTTCGGGTCGTGGATGCGGATCTCGCCGGTGCGCGCGGTGTGCAGGACGCGCAGGTCGGGCAGGACGGCGAGGGCCATGGGCTCGCCCGGCCGGTCGTTGAGGGTGACCTTCTGGAAGGCCGGCGCGGCCGGTGGGGTCGCGGCCGGTGCGGTGGTGGCCTGGACGGGGGCCAGGGGCAGCAGCCCGATGGCGCCGGCCAGCGCCGCCGTGCCCAGGAGGGTGACGGTCCGTCTGTTGCGCACGCGGAACTCCTTCGCTACTGGTTCGGGGCGGTGCGTCGTGGTCAGCGGTGGGCGCGGAGAGCGGCGAGGTTGTCGTAGCCGATGCGGGCGTACTCCAGCGACTGCCCGGGGTCGGTGGTGCTCGGGGCGGTGTCCTGCTCGACCATCGGGTGGTGGCGGTTCTTCGCACCGACTCGGGTGAAGAACCGCCGGTAGTCGATGTCGCCGGTGCCGAACGGCACCATGTCGTAGCCCATGCCGCTCTGCGGATTGATCACGCCGTCCTTGGCGTGGAAGAGCGGGAAGCGGGGCGTGTGGCGGGCCACGAGCCCGGCCGGGTCGAAGACCTGCTCGTGCCGGGTGCCGTCGTGGGCGGTGTAGGTGTGGAACTTGTACCGGGCCACGTGGGCCCAGAAGACGTCCAGCTCCAGGTAGACGCTTCTGGGGTCGCTGACCTGCAGGAAGTACTCCAGCTTCCGGATGCCGGAGCTGCGGGTCAGCCGGCCCTGGGCGTCGAGCGGGCCGCCGTCGAGGAGGAAGTCGTAGGCGCTGTCGTGGTTGTGGGTGTAGAGCTTGATCCCTTCCCGGGCGGCGAGGGCGCCCAGGGTGTTCCACTTGTCGGCGGCGACGTCCCAGTCGGCGCGGTAGGGGCTGCCGGTGGGGTCGCCGCCGGTGCCCATGTGCTCCATGCCGAGGATGTTCGCGATCTCCAGGGCCCGACGGAACGCGTCCAGGTCGGTGGGGGTGAGCGGCCAGGAGCTCGGGATGAAGCCGTGGCTGCCCTGGGCGCGCAGTCCGTACTCGTCGAGCCAGGAGCGCATCAGCCGCGCGCCCTCGACGGTGCCGAGGTCCGCGCCGCCGGGGGCGTTGGCGTGCTGGCGGTACCCGGCGAACTCCACCTGTCGGTAGCCGTACCGGGCCAGCTGCCGGAACACCTCGCGGAAACCGGACGGCAGGTCGGAGGCGAGCGGGTCGCGTGCCACCGCGTCCCGGACGGTGTAGAGGATCAGTCCGCGCCTGTCCGGCGGGACGAGGGCGGAGCGGCCGCGGTCGTCGGCCGTCCCGGGCTCGGTCTGCGCCAGGGCGGGCGAGGAGCCGAAGACGGGGGCGGCGATCGCCACGGCCGCGGTGGCCGTGCAGGTGCTGAGGAAGCGGCGGCGACTGACACCGAGGGTGCGGCGCAGCTCGTCGCCGGCGGTGGTCTCTTCGGGGGACATGGTCATGGCGTTCTCGCTTTCGTCGTGACGGGGGTACGGGTACGTCCTGGGTGCCGGAGAGCTCGGGGCCGAGCGGCGGGGAGCAGCCCTGGAGAGGGCGCGGCGGTACGGGGAGCGGCGTGCCGGCTCAGGCGAGGCCGGCGAGCCGCAGGAGGAGCGGCTTCACCTCGGTGGCCGCGGTGCGGCCGGGCAGGGCGCCGGGGGCGGAGCAGAGGATGAGCGGGCCGTCCGCGTCGCTCGCGGGCAGGCGGCCGTGGCTGCCGCGGACGGGTGAGGGGTCCAGGGGCACGACCGCCACGCGGTAGCGCAGGCCGGCCTTCTTGCGCGCCACGGCGGCCGCGGCCTTGAGCCGTACGTACGGGTCCTGGGGGTCCATGAACAGTTCGGCCGGGTCGTAGCCGGGTTTGCGGTGGATCTCGACGAGCCGGGCGAAGTCGGGGGCGCGCGCGTCGTCCAGCCAGTAGTAGTACGTGAACCAGGCGTCGGGTTCGGCGACGGCGACCAGCTCGCCGGAGCGGGGGTGGTCCAGGCCGTGTGCCTTCTTTCCCTCGTCGTCGAGGAGTCGCTCGACGCCGGGCAGGTCCTGGAGGGTGGCGCGGGCGGCCGGGAGGTCCTCGGGGCGGCGGACGTAGACGTGGGCGAGCTGGTGGTCGGCAACGGCGAAGGCCCGGGAGGCCGTCGGGTCGAGGTACTCCATGCCGTCCTGGGTGTGGACGTCGAGGAGTCCGGCGCGCCGCAGGGCGCGGTTGATGTCGACGGGGCGGCTGACGCGGGTGATCCCGTACTCGGACAGGGCGACGACCGTGCGGCCCTCGGCACGGGCGTCGTCGAGCAACGGCCCGATGAGCGTGTCGAGTTCGGCGGCCGCGCGGAAGGAGCGCGGGTCGTCGGGGCCGTACCGCTGGAGGTCGTAGTCGAGGTGCGGGAGGTAGCAGAGCGTCAGGTCCGGGCGGCGGGTGCGCATGATGTGGCGGGTGGCGTCCGCGATCCACCGGCTGGAGGCGAGGGAGGCGCCCGGTCCCCAGAAGTGGAAGAGGGGGAACGTGCCGAACTCCGCGGTGAGTTCGTCGTGGAGGGCCGGAGGGCGGGTGTAGCAGTCGGGTTCCTTGCGTCCGTCGGCGTAGTAGACGGGGCGGGGGGTGACGGTGATGTCGGTGTCGGCGCCCATCGCGTACCACCAGCAGATGTTGGCGACGGTGTAGCCGGGGTGGGCGCGGCGGGCGGCGTGCCAGATCTTGTCGCCGGCGACCAGGCCGTTGTGCTGGCGCCACAGCAGGACGTCGCCGAGTTCGCGGAAGTACCAGCCGTTGCCGACGATGCCGTGCTCGGCGGGCGGGGTGCCGGTGAGGAAGGTGGACTGGGCGGTGCAGGTGACGGCGGGCAGCACGGTGGACAGGGGCGCCCGCGAGCCGGAGTCGGCGAGGGCGCGGAGGCGTGGCATGTGGTCGAGGAGGCGGGGGGTGAGGCCGACGACGTCGAGGACGAGGAGGGGGGTGGGGCGTCCGTCGGCCGGGGGCTTCGCGTCGGTCACGGGAGTTCCTTCAGGCCGAGGTCGGTGAGCAGGTCGCGGGCGAGGGTGAGTTCGGCGGCGATGCCGTCGGCGAGGTGGCCGCGGGTGCGGGGCCGCGCTCCGGGCGGGAGGGCCTGCCAGGTGTACGTCTCGACCTCCAGGTGTGGGGTGCGGGGGTGGGCGCCGCCGACCAGGTGGGTCAGGGCGTCCTTCAGGACGGGGAGCGTGGAGGTGAGCGGCGGGGCGGGCGGGGCGTGCAGGGGGACGTGGAAGTGGGCGCGCCAGGGGGCCGTGTCGGGCAGGGTGTCCCCCGCGAGCGCTTCGGGCAGGTCGTCGGTGCCGCGGAGTCCCTCGGCGGTGGCCGTGCGGGTCTGGTGCAGGAAGCGTGGTTCGGCGAAGGCGGCGAGCGCGGCGCGTACCTCGGGCCGGTGGGGGTGTTCGGCGTGCAGGGCGGTGGAGAGCTGGGCCTTGGGGACGCGGACGCCGGCGGCGTCGAGTGCGGTGAGCGCCGTGGCCGGGTCCTCGAAGGAGGTCGCGAGGTGGCAGGTGTCGACGCAGACGCCGACGCGGTCGCCGGGCAGGGCGGTGAGCGGTCCGATGGCGTCGGTGGTGGTCTCCACCACGGAGCCCGGTTCGGGTTCGAGGGCGATGCGGACGGACTTGCCGGTCAGCTCCTCCAGTGCGTCGAGCCGTTCCGTCAGGGTGGTGAGGGCGGCTCGGGCGGTGGTGGCGGCGCGCTCGTCGAAGCCGGTGCGCCAGGCGAGCGGCAGGGTGGAGACGCTTCCCCCGGCGACGTCGTCGGGGAGCAGTGCGGCGAGGAGGCGGGCGAGGTCGGTGGTGTGGGCGAGGCGCTCCGGCTCGGTCCAGTCGGGGCGGTAGACGCGGTGTTTGACCGCCTCGGCGCCGAAGCCCTCGTAGGGGAAGCCGTTGAGGGTGACGACTTCGAGGCCGCGGCGGTCCAGCTCGGTCCGGAGCCCGCGCAGCGCCACCGGGTCGTCGACCAGGGCGTGGGCGGCGTCCTTGGCGAGCCAGAGGCCGATGCCGAGCCGGTCGCGGCCGAGGCGTCGGCGCACCGGCTCGCAGTGGTCGCGGAGCTGGGCGAGGACGCCGTCGAGGGTCTCGGCGGGGTGGACGTTGGTGCAGTAGGAGAGATGGACGAGGGTGCCGTCCGGGTGGCGGAAGCGCACGGTCCCTCCTCATTCCCCGCCGCGCAGCACGGAGTTTCCCTCGTGCAGGGCGTCCGGGGCGGGGACGTCGAGCCGGAGCCGGCCGCTGAGTCCGTAGAAGGCGACGGGGTTGCGCCACAGGACCCGGTCGACGTCGTCGTCGGTGAAGCCGGCGGCGAGCATGGCGTCGGCGACCTCGCGGGTCTTCAGCGGATCGCTCCTGCCCCAGTCGGCGGCCGAGTTGACGAGGATCCTCTCGGTGCCGAAGGTCCGCAGGACGGTCACCATGCGGTCCGTGTCCATCTTGGTGTCGGGGTAGACGGAGAAGCCGAGCCAGCAGCCGCTGTCCGCGGCGGCGGCGACGGTCGTCTCGTTGAGGTGGTCGAGGAGGGTCCGCTCGACGGGCAGGGCCGACTCGCGGACGACGTCGAGGGTCCGGTGGAGCCCGGCGAGCTTGTCCCGGTGCGGGGTGTGGACGAGGGCGGGCAGGCCGTGGTCGGCGGCGAACTGGAGCTGGGCGGCGAGCGCGGTGTCCTCGGCGGGGGTCATCGCGTCGTAGCCGATCTCGCCGACGGCGACGACGGAGTCCTTGACGAGGTAGCGGGGCAGCTCGTCGAGGACGGGCGTGCAGCGCGGATCGTTGGCCTCTTTGGGGTTGAGCGCGAGGGTGCAGTGGTGGGCGATGCCGTACTGGGCGGCGCGGAACGGCTCCCAGCCGAGCAGCGCGTCGAAGTAGTCGAAGAAGCTGGCGGGAGAGGTGCGCGGCTGGCCGAGCCAGAAGGCCGGTTCGACCACGGCGCGGACGCCCGCCGCGTACATCGCCTCGTAGTCGTCGGTGGTGCGCGACGTCATGTGGATGTGCGGGTCGAAGATGCGCATCACGGCTCCTCGGTCGGTGTGCCGGTCAGGGTCAGGGCGTGGCGGAGGTCGCGGGGGACCTCCCGGCCCGCCGCGGTGCGTTCGGCGGCGTGGGCGGCGAGCATGCGGGCGAGTTCCGCGTCGCCTGCGGCCCGCCGCGCCAGGTCCGCCACGGCGCTCAGCGGGACGCCGGTGAAGAGGCACTTCAGGACGGCGTGCCGCCAGGCGTGCGGGGCCAGGTGGGCTGCGGCGTAGGGGCCGACGGCTGCGGCGATCAGCCGGGTGTCGTGCGTGCGCAGGGCGTCGTCCACGAGGGGCGTGGCCTGCGGGCCGTCCACGAGGGAGGGCAGGGCGTGCAGCACCGCGCGACGCTCGGCGGCGCTGCCCTCCCGGTAGAGGCGGGTCAGTGTCTTCGTACCGGGCCGGGCCTCGATCAGCAGCAGGGCCCGTACGGCGTCCGCGGCGTCCTGGCCGCAGTGCCGGCCGGCTGTGACGAAGCGCAGCTGCCAGGCGGGATGCGCCGGGTGGGGCGCGGACGGTGCCTGTGGTGTTGTCGCCGTACGGACGGGGTCGGCGGCGGGTGGTGCCTGGGGTGCTGTCGCGGCTCGGGTGGCGTCGGCGAGGGCCTCGGCGAACCAGACGCGGGCGTGGTCGTCGGGCAGCCGGGCCGCGATGTCAGCACGGGTCCAGGGCTGTGGTGGCGTCAGCATGCCGGCGCTCCCTTCGCGGCGGCTGTGGCCGCTTCGCGCAGGAACGCGGCGGACTCCGCGGCCAGTTGCGGGCCTGCGTGCGAGTGGCGGGGCAGTTCGACGACGGTGAGGCCCTGGTAGCCGGTGGCCGCGAGGGCGTCGAGGACGGGCGGGAAGTCGATCTCGCCCTCGCCGAACGGCAGGTGCTCGTGCACACCGCGCCGCATGTCCTCGATCTGCACGTGGCGCAGCCAGGGTGCCGCCGCTCGGACGCACGCGGCGGGCGGTGCCGCCTCCAGGCACTGGCAGTGGCCGATGTCGAGGGTGAGGCCGAGGGGCGCGGGGTCGCCGAGTGCGGCGCGCAGCCGGTGGAAGTCGTCGAGGGTGGCGAGGAGGTGTCCCGGCTCGGGTTCGATCGCGAGCGGCACGCCCGCGTCGGCGGCGGCGTCGAGCACGGGCGCCAGCGCCTCCGTCAGGCGCCGCCAGGCCGTGGTGTCGTCGGTGTCCGGCGGGGCGACACCGCTGAAGCAGTGCACGGCGTGCGCCCCGAGGTCCGCCGCGACCCCGACCGCCGTGAGCAGCAGGCGGACCCGGGCGGCGCGGTCCCGCGGGTCGGCGTCGAGGAGCGAGGGGCCGTGTTTGCGGCGCGGGTCGAGCACGTACCGGGCCCCGGTCTCGATGGTCGTGGTGAGTCCGAGCGCGCCGAGCCGGCGGGCGACCCGGGCGGTACGGGCGGCGAGGCCGGGCGCGAGCGGGTCCAGGTGCATGTGGTCGAGCGTGAGCCCCACGCCGTCGTAGCCCAGCTCCGCGAGCAGCCCGAGGGCGTCGTCGAGACGGAGGTCGGTGAGCCCGTTGGTGCCGTACCCGAGGCGGAGTCGCTGCCGTGCGTTCATGTGGGGCTCACCTTCCGTGCGAGGGCGCGGGCGAGGGGGGCGAGCCCCAGCACGCCGATCCCGGTGCCGACCGCCCCGGCTCGGGCCGCGAGCGCGGCCTGGAGCGGGATCATGGCGCGGATCCCGCTGCCGACGGCGCGCTGGGTGAGGGGCGGGGACGGGTTGAGCGCGGCGTGGAGCAGGGGCACCGCGGTGGTGCCGACGTACAGGGCGGCGGGCAACAGCGGTACGAGCGCCGTCGCGCCGCCCGGCTTCCGGAGCGCCCGGAGGGCGGTGACGGCCCCGAGCGCGGACGTCGCGGCGAGGGCCCCGAGCGGGGCGAGCGTCGAACCGCCCTGTGCCTCGTGCCGGGACACGGCGGTGACGGCGTACGTGTGCACGGCGAGCGCGCCCGCGGGTGCCGCGACCCGGAGTCCGGTGCGGGTCGCCGCACCGCGTCGCGCGACCGGCGCTGACGCGACGGGGCCGGGAGCGCGGCGGACCGGCGCCGCGGCGGTCCGTCTCGGTGCGGGGCCCGTGGCCGTCGCGCCCAGGACGAGGTCGAGGGCGCGGGCGGTGGCCATGACGGCGGGGGCGGCGGGCGTGTGTTTGAGGCGGAGGTCGTAGGCCCACACCGTGCCGGCCAGGGCAGTGGCCGCGGTGAGGGCCGGGCGGCCGGCGCGGGAGGCGAGGGCGAGGCCGGCGGCGGTCAGCAGGCCGGCCGCGCCCAGTGCCGCGGCCGGAGCGATCCGGCCGGAGGGCAGGGGGCGGTGGGGGCGGTCGACGGCGTCCTCCTCGCGGTCGGCCCAGTCGTTGAGCGCCATGCCCGCCTCGTACAGGCAGAGCGATGCGCCGACCGCGTACGCCGTCCCCCGGCCGGGTCGCAGGCCGACGGCCGCGGCGCCGGCGAGCGTGTCTCCGGGCACGCTGAACAGCGCGGGGAGGCGGAGCAGTTCGGCCCAGGCCCGGATCTGACCGCCGCCTGGGACGAGGCCGGGCTCGGGGGCGGGCGCCGACACCGACACCGGCACCGGCACCGGCACCGGCACCGGCAAGGAGCCGACGGCAGGCGCGGGGCCGGACGGGGGCGCGGGCTCGGGGCCGAGCACGGGTGCGACCGTACGGCCGCCTCCGTCTTCGGGCTCGGGCCCGCTCCGCTCGGCGCGGTCCGGACGGCCGGGGCGCATCACTCCGCCTCCCGCAGTCGGTCGGCGAAGGCCAGCAGCCCGGCGAACTGTTCCGGGAGGCCGGCGGGCCCGCCGTCCGGGTCCTTGAAGTAGAAGCCGAGTTCCGGGAGCGACCCGGAGATCCCGGCTTCGTGGGCGCGGGCGACCAGGCGGGCCAGGTCGAGGACGAGGGGTGCGGCGAGTGCGGAGTCGCAGCCCTGCCAGATGGTCTGGAGGACCATCCGCGATCCGAGGAAGCCCTCGAAGGCGATGTGGTCCCAGGCCGTCTTCCAGTCGCCGAGCGCGGGGACGTCGTCGATGTGGACCCGGCCCTCCGGCCGGTGGCCGAGGGTGTCCGTGAGGACGCGTTCCTTGCCGGCGTTCTTCGCCGCCGCGGCGGCGGGGTCGGCCAGTGTCGCCCCGTCTCCCCCGCCCAGCAGGTTGGTGCCGGACCAGGCCCGTACCTCCAGGGCCCGCTGGACGAACATCGGGGCGAGCACGGAGCGCAGCAGCGTCTGGCCGGTCTTGCCGTCGCGGCCCGCGTGGGGCAGTCCGGCGGCGGTCGCGGCCGCCGAGAGGCCCGGGGTGCGCAGCCCGGTGGACGGGGTGAAGTCGACGTAGGGGCAGCCGGCCCGCAGGGCCGCGGCGGCGTAGAGGGAGCTGGGCGGCAGGCGTTCGGCGTCGGGTGCGGGCGGCGGCTCCGTGCAGGAGACGTTGACGACGACCACGCGTGCCAGTGCGTGGCGGCCGCGGAAGGACACGAGGTCGGCGGCGAGGTCGGCGATGAGTTCGGCGTCGGTGCGGGGGTCGTCCGGGAGGGGGCCGCCGGTGCGTATCTCCTCGTCGGCGGCGGCGAGTTCGGCATGGACGGCGGCGGCGAGCCCGTGCGGGAGCACGCCGGCGCCGGTGAGTTGCTCGGCGCGCTTGGGGAGCGGGCAGGACGCGATGTCGTGGCCGCCGAAGACGAGCGCGGCCAGGGACGGCAGCCCGGTGCCGGCGAACGCGGACGTCTCGGTGACCATGCCGGTCGCCGGGTGGAGGCCGGCGCGGACGGCGGCGCATCCGGCGACGGCCGTGGTCGCCACGGAGCCGCGTGCTCCGGCGAACCAGACTCCGGTGCGTGCGTGGGTGTCAGTCACGGGCTGCCTCCTTGCCAGGTCGTTGGGTGCGTGGGGTGGAGGGCTGGGGGTGGGGTGCGGTGCCTCTGCGGTGCGGGCGGGGGGGGGGGGGGGGCGCCCCCCCGGGGGGGGGGGGGGGGGGGGGGGGGGGGGGGGGGGGCAGCGGCGGCGGGCGGCGCGGGCCGCCCGCCGGTGAGGTGCGAGGGGCGGGTGTGGGGCGGGGCACTGTACGGGGCGGGGCACTTGCCCGGTCCCGACGGGTTCGGGCGGGGGGGGGGGGGTCGCTCCCGGGCCGGCTGTGCGGTGAGCCGGCCGTGCGGTGGGGCGAGGGGCCGCGGTGGTGATGTGAGGGGACCGTAGCCGCGTTCGTCCTCGACGGAAAGCCCTTGTGCAGCAGATCGGTCGAACTTTCTCCTGCACCAGGACAAAGCCGTGTGCGGGCAGGCCGGACCGCCCGGTGGCGCCCCTCGCCACCGGGCCTGACCGGGAGGTCCTACCGGTCGCCGCCGGAGAACGCCGCGTCGAACGAGGCGGCCGGCGGGTCGAAGTCGAACCGCTTCAGCCGGGCCAGCGCCTCGGGCGCGCCGGTGAGCCGGTCCATCCCGGCGTCCTCCCACTCGACGGACACGGGGCCCTGGTAGCCGATGGACCGCAGCATGCGGAAGACGTCCTCCCAGGGCACGTCCCCGTGTCCGGCCGAGACGAAGTCCCAGCCGCGCCTCGGGTCGCCCCACGGCAGGTGGGAGCCGAGCCGGCCGTTGCGCCCGTCGAGGCGCTTGCGCGCCTCCTTGCAGTCGACGTGGTAGATCCGGTCCTGGAAGTCGTACAGGAAGCCGACCGGATCGAGGTCCTGCCAGACGAAGTGGCTGGGGTCGAAGTTGAGCCCGAAGGCCGGACGGTGGTCCACCGCTTCCAGGGCGCGGCGCGTCGTCCAGTAGTCGTAGGCGATCTCCCCGGGGTGGACCTCATGGGCGAAGCGGACCCCTTCGGCGTCGAAGACGTCGAGGACGGGGTTCCACCGCTCGGCGAAGTCCTCGTACCCGCGCTCGACCATGCGCTCCGGCACGGGCGGGAACATGGCCACCAGGTGCCAGATGGAGGATCCGGTGAAGCCGACGACGGTGTCGACGCCGAAGGCGGCCGCGGCGCGCGCGGTGTCCCGCATCTCGGCGGCGGCCCGTCGCCGCACGGCCTCGGGTTCGCCGTCGCCCCAGATCCGGGCCGGCAGGATGCCCTGGTGCCGCTCGTCGATCGGATGGTCGCAGACCGCCTGGCCCACCAGGTGGTTGGAGATCGCCCAGCACGTGAGGCCGTACTTGTCGAGCAGGGCGTGCCGGCCCGCCAGGTACGACGGGTCGGCGAGGGCCTTGTCGACCTCGAAGTGGTCGCCCCAGCAGGCGAGTTCGAGGCCGTCGTAGCCGAAGTCACGGGCGAGCCTGCAGACCTCCTCCAGCGGCAGGTCGGCCCACTGGCCGGTGAAGAGGGTGAACGGACGCGGCATGAAGCCTCCAAACGGTGTGCGGGCGTTCTTCTAGCGGACCTCGGCCGGCACTTCCTGGACGGGTGTGTAGACGGCGTTCTTCCGGGCGCTCTCCTCGACCGCGGCGAGCACCCGTTGCACCCGCAGCCCGTCGGCGAAGGACGGCGACGGGTCGGTGCCGGCGCCGATCGCGACGACCAGGTCGCGGGCCTGGTGGGTGAAGGTGTGTTCGTAGCCGAGGGTGTGGCCGGGCGGCCACCACGCCTCCAGATACGGGTGCTCGGCCTCGGTGACGAGGATCCGCCGGAAGCCCGCGGTGGCGGCGGGCTCGCGGTGGTCGTGGAAGGAGAGCTCGTTGAGCCGCTCCAGGTCGAAGGCGAGCGAGCCCCGCTCCCCGTTGATCTCCAGCCGGAGCTGGTTCTTGCGACCGGAGGCCATCCGGCTCGCCTCGAAGGCGGCGAGCGCCCCCGAGGCGAGCCGCCCGGTGAAGACGGCCGCGTCGTCGACGGTCACCGGCCCGCGCGGGGCGCCGGTGGCGGCCTGCCCGGACGGCGCGGCCAGGCCGGCCGCCGCGGCGGCGAGCCGGGGCCGTTCCCGTACGAAGGTCTCCGTCTGGGCGGACACCCCGACGACGGGCTCTCCCGCCAGGTACTGCGCGAGGTCGACGATGTGCGCCCCGAGGTCACCCAGCGCCCCCGACCCGGCGTGCTCGCGCTCCAGCCGCCAGGTCAGCGGGAAGTCGGGATCGACCAGCCAGTCCTGGAGGTAGCTCACCCGGACGTGGCGCAGGGTGCCGAGCCGGCCCTCAGCGATGAGGCGGCGGGCGTACGAAAGGGCGGGCACGCGCCGGTAGTTGAAGCCGACCATCGCCACCTGGCCGCGGGCGCGGGCGGCCTCGGCGGCGGTGGCCATGGCCTCGGCCTCGGCCACCGAGTTCGCGAGCGGCTTCTCGCACAGGACGTGCTTGCCGGCCTCCAGCGCCGCGATCGCGATCTCCGCATGACTGTCCCCCGGGGTGCAGATGTCGACGAGCTGCACGTCGTCCCGGGCGATCAGGGCCCGCCAGTCCGTCTCCGCCGCCGCCCAGCCGTGCCGTTGGGCGGCGGCGGAGACGGCTCCCGCGTCCCGGCCCGCGATCGCCGCGAGGACGGGCCGCAGCGGCAGGTCGAACACACGGCTCACGTTGCGCCAGCCCTGGGAGTGCGCGGCGCCCATGAACGCGTACCCCACCATGCCGACGCCGAGCGCGGGCGGCGCGGTCGCATCGCTGTCCCGCTGTTCCATACGGTTCCTCCTGGTCGGAGAGTCACTGACTCGTCGGTGTGCTGCGAGGCCGGGCGTCCCCCCGGGAGCCCGGATCCGGTCAGTTGAAGCCGGTGGGCAGGTAGTCGTCGACGTTCTCCTTGGTGACGACGGCGGAGTAGAGCGTCAGCGAGGACGGGATCTCCAGCTCCGCCAGACCGCCCACGCCCTTGCCCTGGCCGAGCGCGCGGGCCAGGTCGATGGCGGAGGCCGCCATGGTCGGCGGGTAGAGGACGGTGGCCTTGAGGACGCCGGTGCCGGCCTTGATGGCGTCCATCGCGGACCTGGCCCCGGCGCCGCCGACCATCAGGAAGTCGTCACGGCCGGCCTGCGCGATGGCGCGGAGCGCGCCGACGCCCTGGTCGTCGTCGTGGTTCCACAGCGCGTCGAACGCGGGCTGCGCCTGGAGGAGCTGGGCCATCTTGGCCTGGCCGGACTCGACGGTGAAGTCGGCGGCCTGGCGGGCGACCTTGGTGATGTTGGGGTAGTTCTTCAGGGCGTCGTCGAAGCCCTGGGTGCGCTGCCGGGTGAGTTCGAGGCTGTCGAGGCCGGCGAGTTCGACGACCTTGGCGTTCGGCTTGTCCTTGAGCTGCTCGCCGATGTAGGTGCCGGCGTTGAGCCCCATGCCGTAGTTGTCGCCGCCGATCCAGCAGCGGTACGCCTGCGGGGAGGCGAAGACGCGGTCCAGGTTGACGACGGGGATGCCGGCCCGCATCGCCTGGAGACCGACCTGGGTGAGCGCCTTGCCGTCGGCGGGCAGGATGACGAGGACGTCGACCTTCTTGTTGATGAGGGTCTGCACCTGACCGATCTGGGCGGCGGTGTCGTTGGATCCCTCGGTGATCTCCAGGGTGACGTCGGAGTACTTCGCGGCGCGAGACTTGGCGTTCTGGTTGATGGCGTTGAGCCAGCCGTGGTCGGCCTGGGGGCCGGCGAAGCCGATGGTGACGGGCTTGCCGGGCTTCTCGTCAGCGGCCGGGGCGTTGCCGGCCGGCTGTTCCTGCTGCTTGGGCTCGTTGCTGGTGCAGGCGGTCAGCAGGGCCCCGGCGGAGACGGCGGCGGTGCCGAACAGGAGTCCTCTGCGGCTGGGGGCGGTTCGGGACATGGCGGATCAACCCTTCGGCTGGGCGGGTCGGACCGGACCGGGTCGGGCCGGGTCGGGTCGGGTCGGGTCGGGTCGGGTCGGGTCGAGGAGGGGTGCGCGGGAAGGCGGGTCAGGCGTCGCCGCCGCGCAGGGTGCGGCGCTGGACGAGGACGGCGGCCACGATGATCGCGCCCTTGGCGATCTGCTGGACCGCCGTCTCCAGGTTGTTGAGGGCGAAGATGTTGGTGATGGTCGTGAAGATCAGGACGCCGAGGACGGAGCCGACGATGGTGCCGCGTCCGCCGCTGAGGAGGGTGCCGCCGATGATGGCGGCGGCGATGGCGTCGAGTTCGTACAGGTTGCCGTTGGTGTTCTGGCCGGATCCGGCGAGGACGATGAGCATGAACGCGGCGATCCCGCAGCACAGGCCGGACAGCAGGTACAGGTAGAGGCGCTGCCGGCGCACGTCGATGCCGGCGAGCCGGGCCGCTTCCGCGTTGCCGCCGACGGCGACGGTGCGGCGGCCGAACGTGGTCCGGTTGAGCAGCAGCCATCCGATGACGGTCACGGCGGCGAAGACGAGGACGAGCGGCGGGACGCCGAGGACGTAGGCGTCCTTGACGCCGAGGTCGAGGACGTCGGTCACGGTCACCATCTGGGTCCTGCCGTCCGTGATCTGGAGGGCGAGCCCCCGGGCGGAGGCCAGCATGGCCAGGGTGGCGATGAACGGCACCATGCCGCCGTACGCGATCAGCAGCCCGTTCACGAGACCGCAGCCGACGCCGACGAGCACCGCGGTGAAGAGGACGCCCGCGAAGCCGAACTCCTGGGTGGCCACGGTCGTCGCCCACACGGACGCGAGGGCCACGATCGCACCGACCGACAGGTCGATGCCGCCGCTGGTGATGACGAACGTCATGCCGACGGTGACGACGCCGATGACCGACGCCTGGGTCAGGACGAGTTGGAGGTTGCTGGTGGCGAGGAAGGATTCGGGCTGGGTGACGCCGCCGACGGCGACGAGGGCGACGAGGACGCCGAGCAGCGACATGCTGCGCACGTCCCACCGCATCAGCGCCGGTCGGTGGATCCCCTTCCCGCCGGTGTCGGAGGTGGCGGCGGACATCGGCGCGTCCTTCCGGGCGGCGGAGGCCGGCTGCGTCATGGCGTCGGGTTCCCTTCCATCACGAGATCGAGTACGCGGTGCTCGTCGAGCTCCCGGGCCTGCGCCGTGTGCACGACGGAGCCTTCGCGGAGCACCAGCACGCGGTCGGCGAGCCCGAGGACCTCGGGAACCTCGCTGGAGACGAGCAGTACCGCCAGTCCTTCGTCGGCCAGCCGGCGTATCACGGCGTAGAGCTCCGCCCGGGCGCCGATGTCGACGCCCCGGGTCGGCTCGTCGAGGAGCAGCACCTTGCAACCGCGCAGCAGCCAGCGCGCGAGCACGGCCTTCTGCTGGTTGCCGCCGGACAGCGTCCTGATCGCCGCGTCCGGGTCGTCGGGCCGCAGCGACAGCTCGCGCACCGCCCGGTGCGTGGCGGCACGCTCGGCACGCCGGTCGAGCCAGCCCGCGCGGGAGTAGCGGGAGAGGGTGGAGACCGAGACGTTGCCGCCGACGGACTCCAGCATCAGCAGGGCCTGCGCCTTGCGCTCCTCGGGGGCCAGTCCGATCCCGGCCCGGACGGCGGCGCGGACGCTGCCCGGGCGCAGCGGGACGCCGTCGACGAGGACACGGCCCGCGTCGGGCTTGCGTGCCCCGTAGATCGTCTCCAGGATCTCGCTGCGGCCGGAGCCGACCAGTCCGGCGAGGCCGACGATCTCTCCGGGCCGCAGTTCGAGGTCGAGGGGGGCGAACTCGCCACCACGGGTGAGGCCCTCGACCCTGAGGACGGGGTCCCGGGCAGCGGCGGCGCCGTCGGTTCCGTCGGGGCGGTCGGGGAAGACGTGCTCGACGGTGCGGCCGGTCATGAGGGCGACGATGTCGCGGGTCGGGGTGGTGTCCGCCGGCAGGCCGCCGGCGACGGAGCGGCCGTCCTTCAGGACCGTGACCCGGTCGCCGATGCGGCGGATCTCCTCCAGTCGGTGGGAGATGTACACGACGGCGACGCCGTCGGCGGTGAGTTCGGCGACGATCCGGAAGAGGTTGTCGACCTCGTCGGGGTCGAGCGCGGCGGACGGCTCGTCCATGACGATCAGCCGCACCTTGTGGGAGAGGGCGCGGGCCATGGAGACGATCTGCTGCTGGGCTGCGGACAGTTCGCCGACGAGTCGGGCCGGATCGATCTCCGGGTGCCCGAGGCGCTCGAGGAGACGTCCGGCGGCCGCGCGGGCCCGGGCACCGTGCACGACGAACCCGGCGGAGGTCGGCTCGTTCCCGAGGAACACGTTCTCGGCGACGGACAGCCCGCCGACCAGGTCCAGCTCCTGGTAGATGGTGGCGATCCCCAGCCGCATGGCCGCGATCGGAGAGGTCAGGGAGACCGGTTCGCCGCCCCAGGTGATCTCGCCGTCGTCGGGCTGGTGGGCTCCGGCGAGGACCTTGATGAGGGTCGACTTGCCGGCGCCGTTCTGGCCGAGGAGGCAGTGGACCTCCCCGGCGTGGACTTCGAGGTCCACGCCGTCCAGGGCGCGGACGCCTGGGAACGACTTGGTGATGCGGTTCATCGTGAGCAGCGGTGGGCGTGATGCCATCGGGATCCCCTCGGCGGATACGGCCGTGAGCGGGCAGGGCGAAGCGGGACACGGTGAGCGGCGTGAGATGGGAGGGAACGGGCGAAGGGCTCGGGGCCCCGCGGCCTTGGACGTGCCGGCGCGTGCGGGGTGAGCGGGCATGGCTGACAGCCACGGGACCGTTGCGTGGTGTGGGGGTGTGGTGGTGCGGTGAGTCTCGAGGGGTGCGGTGTGCGGGGGTGCGGTGACGCTGCCTGTGCGGTGACGCGGTGATGCCGGGTGATGCGGTGGTACGTGCTTCGGCGGGCGGCGTACCGCTGCCGAAGGAGTGGTGGGGCCGGGCGGGGCCCGGCGGGGTCAGGCCGGTGAGAAGACGTGATCGCTGATGAGGCGGGCCGCGCCGATCACTCCGGCGGTGGGGCCCAACTCGCCCAGCACGATGGGGAGGTTGCCGGTCGCGAGCGGCAGCGACTGGCGGTAGACCTGGGTGCGGACGCTGGCCAGCAGGGTGTGGCCGAGCCCGGTGACGCCGCCGCCGATGACGACGAGCCCCGGGTTGAAGAAGCTGACGAGCCCGGCGATGACCTGGCCCAGCCGCTGTCCGCCCTCGCGGATCAGCTCCAGGGCCACGGTGTCGCCCGCCGCCGCGGCCGCCGAGACGTCCGCGGCCGTCAGCTCCCCGGCTGCCTCCAGCCGAGCGGCGAGCTGCGCCGACCGGCCCGAGCGCGCCGCGTCCTCCGCGTCGCGGGCCAGCGCCGCACCGCTGAAGTGCGCTTCCAGACAGCCCAGGTTGCCGCAGGCGCAGGCCCGTCCGTCCGGCTGGACCTGGATGTGTCCGATGTCGCCGGCGCTGCCCGTCGTACCGCGGTAGACCTGGCCGCCGATCACGATGCCGCAGCCGATGCCGGTACCGATCTTGACGCAGAGGTAATCGCCGACGGAGCGGGCGACGCCCGCGTGCTGCTCCCCCATCGCCATGAGATTCACGTCGTTGTCGACCATCACCGGACAGCCGAGGTCCTGGCTGAGGGCCTCGCGGACGGGGAAGCCGTCCCAGCCGGGCATGATCGGCGGTGCGACGGGCACGCCCTCGGGGAAGCGGACGGGACCGGGCACGCCGATGCCCGCGCCGTCGAAACCCTCCGCGACCCCCGATGCCTTCAGCTTGTCCGCCATGGCCAGCACCCGCTCGAAGACGGCGACGGGCCCTTCGCGGACGTCCACGGGCTGGTTCAGGTGTCCCAGGACCTCCAGCTCGGCGTTGGTGACGGCGACGTCGATCGAGGTGGCCCCGATGTCGACCCCGAGGAAGCGCAGCGCCGGGGCGAGGCGGAGGTTGTGCGAGCGTCGTCCGCCGCGTGAGGCGGCGAGCCCGTCCGCGACCACCAGCCCCGTCTCCAGCAGCCGGTCCACCTCGACCGCCAGCTTGGAACGGGACAGGTCCACCAGATCTCCCAGCTGCGCACGGGAGTTGGGCCCCCCGTCGCGCAACAGGCGCAGCAGCCGCGCTTGGTGCACGTTCGCGGGTCGAGCAGTCATCCGTCTCACGAATCCCTCCCCTCCCCCGCCTCCGGCTGGGGGCCCGAATACCTGTCTGCGGCGGCTGATCCGTCGGGCTTTCGAGAGGAACGTAGCAGTGCTCCGCCGACCTGGGAACTACTTGAGCAGGAAACAGACAAGACTTCTTCCACTCCCAGGACAAAGAGCCTCCTCTGCCAGGCCGACGGAACGACCCCTCCGGGAGAAGGAGGCCGTCACACCGCGGGTAAGAGGTGGATCAGGGGACGATCTGGTCCTGCCGCACTCACCTGCGCGGCGTCTCGGCCCTGTCGATCCCGAGCCCGGACGCGACGACCCTCACCGCGGACCAGGGCTGCCGTTCGCGCCTTCCGGGGGGTGAGGACCCCAGGGCGCGGCTCTGGGTTCTGCGTGGTCGTGAGGATGGCCGCGGGCCTGGGGCCCGGACCGGACCGGCGGCCGTAGGGACCGTCCGCGTGCGCGGTTCAGCCTTACGCGGGCGCGGGGGCGAAGGGATGCAGTTCGTCGGAGCCTGGTCGGACGAATCTGTAGCTGCTTTCCGGTACCTCGTTCCACGCGCCGGGCAGGTTGTCGAGGGGCTCGGACACGATGAGGCGCGTCTCCGGGGAGATGTCCCGCAGGAAGGAGACGTCGGGGTGCAGCCCTCGCAAGTCCTCCACCCGGCTGCCGTAGAACAGCGAGCGTGACGCCCGTTCGGTGGAGTAGCGGAAGGCCCAGAGCTGTTCCCCCTCGGTGATGGCGAGCGTCATCTGGAGGGGGAACTCCACCCCGTGCTCACGGCCGACCCGTTCCACCTCCCCCGCCATGCGCGCCACGGCGGCGGGCGGGTCCCGGTCCAGGCCATAGGTGAGGGCCAGGTAGAACATCACCTCGGAGTCCGTCGTGCCTTCGAGATGGGCGAAGAGGGAGGGGTCTATCAGCAGGATGAGGTCGCGGCGCATGAGGTGGAAGCCGGTGATGGCGCCGTTGTGCATGAACATCCAGCGGCCGTACCGGAAGGGGTGGCAGTTCGACTGCTGCACGGCCGTCCCGGTCGACGCCCGGATGTGGGCGAAGAAGAGCGGGGACCGGACGTGGTCCGCCAGTTCCCGCAGGTTCCGGTTGTTCCAGGCGGGGCCGACGTCCCTCAGGAGCGCCGGGGTGCTGCTTTCGTTCGTGTACCAGCCGACGCCGAACCCGTCGCCGTTCGTGGTCTCGAGGCCGAGTCTGGCGAACCGGCTCTGATCGATCAGGGAATGCGTCGGTCTGTACAGGATGGTGTCGAGCAGCACTGGTGTTCCCGAATACGCGAGCCATCGACACATGCGTGATCACCTGTGTCCCTGTGGCGCGGCGAAGAGGGACGTTCCCGCTCCTTCGGCGCCGCACCGGCCGGCGTCCACCCCGCCGTCGTGGCCGGACACCGGTGCCGCTCCAAGAGCTCCTGCAGGGAACGTCGCTCCTCCCACTGCTCCACGGGGTTCCGTAGCGAACCCGTCCGACTCTCATTCTCGGCCTTGCCCCCGGACGTCGCCACGCGATCCCCGGCCTCCTGCCGACCCGGGTGTCCGAGGGCCGGGCCCGTCGGCCCGTCACGCGGCCGTCGAGACCGGGCGGAGTGGCCGGGCCGCCCCCGACGCCGCACCATGGATAGAGATGCTCGAATGAGCGGCTGACTTATCATGAGAGCGATTTTGCTTAGATCGCGACCGTCGGGGAACCCGCACCAGCAGAGTCGTCAGCCAGATTGCGACCGGTCCGAGAATCGTCGAGCTTTCCAGGAGTCACCGTGGTCGTCCGAATGGGCGTCGAAGAGGAATTCCATGTGATCGACGCCGAGAGCGGCGCACTCACCCCTCGGGCGGACGCCGTCCTCAGACGGCTTTCCCGGCACGGGGACGAGTTCACGCGGGAGCTGCCCCGATCGGTCGTCGAGTCGAACAGCGGGGTGCACGCCTCCCCCGACGGGCTGTACGCGGACCTCTCCGCGTCGCGACGGCTCCTGGACGCGGCCGCCTCCTCCCAGGGCCTCGCGGTCCTGGCGGCGGGGACGCCCCCGATCGCCCGCCTCGGCGCCGTACGGGCGACGGACTCCCCCCGCTACCTCGCCATGGCGGAGGACTACCGCCGGGTTGCCGACGAGCAGCTGATCTGCGGCGCCCAGGTGCACGTCGACGTCCCCGACAGGGACACCGCGGTCCGGGCGCTCTGCGTGCTGAACCCCTGGGTTCCGCCCCTCCTGGCGTTGTCCGCGAGTTCGCCCTACTGGCTCGGGACCGACACGGGCTACGCGAGCTGGCGCAGCATGATCTGGCAGCGCTGGCCCACCTCGGGCCCCGCCGGATGCTTCACCGGCGCCGCGGACTACGACGCGGCCGTCGACGAGCTGATCGGCTCCGGCGTCATCAGCGACGCGGGGATGATCTATTACGACGTCCGCCCCTCCGCGCACCTGTCGACGCTCGAACTGCGCGTCTGCGACGCCTGTCCCCGCGTCGAGACGGTGGTGCTGGTCGCGGTCCTCTTCCGGGCGCTCGTCGTCGACGCCTGCGCGCGCGTCGAAGCCGCGGGCGGCGAGCGCTGCGCCGACAGACACGAGTGGTTGCGGGCGGCGACGTGGCGGGCAGCCCGCTCCGGCCTCGAGGGGGACCTGGTCGACCCGGTCACCCGCAGGCCGGCGCCGGCGCCGGAGGTCGTACGCGCCATGCTCCGCCACCTGCGTCCGACGCTGGAGGCGTACGGGGACTGGGAGACCGCCCGGAGCCTGGCCGAGGAGGCACTGGCCCGCGGCAGCGCCGCCCACCGCCTCCGCCGCGCGGCGGCCGGGGCCGACCTGCTCGCGGCCGTGGACCTGCTCCTGGCCGAGACTCGCGGTGAGAACCGGAGCGGACGCAGGCGGGCGGACGCCGCTCTCACGACGCCCCGCTTCCGGGCGTGGGGCGTGCCGGCGTAAGGCCGCCCGAGCATGACGAACTTCGTACCTGTGTCCGATCGTCAAGGAGATTGTGCATGTGTGGATTGAGCGGTGAGATCCGCTTCGACAAGAGACCGGCGGACGTGGCCGCCGTCGAGCGCATGACCGACCGGATGGCGGCCCGCGGCCCCGACGGCCGGGGCGTGTGGTCACAGGGGGCGGTCGCCCTCGGGCACCGCCGTCTGAAGATCATCGACCTGTCCGAGCGGGGCGCCCAGCCGATGACCGACAGCGAGGCAGCGCTGACCTGTGTCTTCAACGGCTGCGTCTACAACTACCGGCAGCTCCGCGAGGAACTGCGGGGGTTCGGCCACCACTTCGACACCACTTCCGACACCGAAGTGGTGATCAAGGCCTACCGCCAGTGGGGATGCGACTTCGTCCAGCACCTCGTGGGCATGTTCGCCGTGGCGCTGGTGGAGCACGAGACGGGGCGGCTCGTGCTCGCCCGCGACCGGTTGGGCATCAAGCCCCTCTACCTGGCCGAACTGCCCGGCCGGCTGCGCTTCGCCTCGACGCTCCCCGCGCTCCTCGCGGGCGGCGGGGTGGACACGGCCCTCGACCCGGTGGCGGTGCACCAGTACATGAGCTGGCACGCGACCGTGGCTCCGCCCCGTACCGTCCTGGCCGGCGTGCGCAAGCTTCCGCCGGCCACCGTACGCGTGGTGCAGCCGGACGGCACCCATCGCGACCACTGCTACTGGCAGCCTTCCTACACGCGCCGCAGCGCGTTCGCGGGGATGGGGCCGGACGACTGGAGGGACGCCGTCCTCGACGCGCTCCGCACGGCGGTGCGGCGACGGATGGTGGGCGACGTGCCCGTCGGCGTCCTGCTCTCGGGCGGCCTCGACTCCAGCCTCATCGTCGCCCTGCTGGCGGAGGAGGGGCAGAAGGACCTGGCGACGTTCAGCGTGGGCTTCGAGTCGGAGGCGGGTGAGGAGGGCGACGAGTTCGTCTACTCCGACCAGGTCGCACGGCACTTCGGGACCGACCACCACCAGCTGATGGTGCCCTCGGACCGGGTCGCCACCGCCCTGGGCGACGCCATCGCCGCCATGAGCGAACCGATGGTGAGTCACGACACCGTCGCCTTCCACCTGTTGTCGGAGCTGGTCTCCAAGGAGGTCAGCGTCGTCCAGAGCGGCCAGGGGGCGGACGAGGTCTTCGCCGGATACGGCTGGTACCCCGACCTGGCGTCCGTCGAGCGGGACCAGGAGCCCCGCCGTTACGAGGAGGTCTACTTCGACCGCTCGCACGCCGATCTCGCGAAGATCCTGCAACCGCACATGCTGCCCGACCACGACGTGTCCGCGGAGTACGTCCACGCGCACATGGCCGCGCCGGGGGCCGAGACCGCGCTGGACGCGGCACTCCGCCTCGACACCCACGTCATGCTCGTGGACGACCCGGTCAAGCGGGTCGACAACATGACGATGGACTGGGGACTCGAAGCGCGCGTGCCGTTCCTCGACCACGAACTGGTCGAACTCGCGGCCGCCTGCCCGCCGGATCTGAAGCTCGCGGAGGGGGGCAAGGGCGTGCTCAAGCGAGCGGGGCGCACGGTGCTGCCGCGCAACGTCGTGGACCGGCCCAAGGGCTACTTCCCGGTCCCGGCCGTCCGCCACATGGCGGGTCCCGTCCTCGAACGCGTACGGGACGCCCTGTCCGCGCCCGAGGCCCGGGCACGCGGGCTGTTCCGCGACGAGTACGTCGCCTCCCTGCTGGCGGCACCCGACGAACACCGCACGAACCGAGGGGCGAACGCCCTGTGGCAGGCGGCATTGTTGGAGATATGGCTGCAGACGCACGGAATCAACTGAACGCGGCCCTCGCGCCGGCGGCTCCCCTGGTGGAGCCGCTGGCCGACGCCGCCGGCCCTCGGGACGCCCCGCGGCCGCGGGTGGCCCACGGCTGCTGGTACCCGTCCTCCGACCCGCGGGGCGAGCACGTGGCGTTCATCTGCGACCGCGACGGCGCACCGCAGCTCTGGACCGGCCCGGTCGCCGCCGACGACGCCCACCTCCTGGACACCGGCCCGGATCACGTCACGGAGGTCTCCTGGTCCCCGGACGGCAGGTGGATCGCGTACACCGCGGCCCCCGGCGGAAGCGGCCACACCCGGGTGCTCTGCGTCCGCCCCGACGGCTCGGACCGCAGGGTCCTGGCGGGCGCGGAGCCGGGGAGCTCGGCCTATCTGGGGTGCTGGGCGCCGGACGGATCGGCCCTGGCGGTGACGGTCGCCGAGCCCCTCCGGCAGGACGGGGACCCGTTCGTCGACGCCGACCCACCCGCCGGCTGGACGGAACGCGACGGGCACGCCACCCTCCTCGACGCTCCCCGTCCCGGCTCGGCGGCGGGCGACCGGCCGCCGGCCCGTGACCGGCTCACGGCCTATCTCCTCGATCCCGCCGGGACGACCGCGCCCGAACTCCTGGCGGACGAGACGGAGGCGGCGACGCTCCGCGTGTGCGACCTCAGCCAGGACGGGCGCCTGGCCCTGCTGCGCCGCGGACCCCGGGGAAGGCGCGAGGCCGTGGTCATGCGTCGGGCCGACCGGACACCGACGTGCGTCCTGCGGGTGGCGGACGGCGATCCCTGGATCGGCCGCTTCTCGTCCGACGCCCGCACGGTGTGGCTGCGCAGCGACCACGACCGGGAGTTCGCGGCGCTGCTGGCGCTCCGCCTGGACGGCGCCGACGGGCAGAAGGAGCTCTCCGTGGTGGCCGCACACGACGCGTACGACCTCGAACTGCTCGCTGTCGTGGAGAACGGCCGGCGGGCGGCCCTGGCCTGGAACGACGGCGGAGTGAGCCGGCTCGAGACCATTCCCCTGACCGACGGGTGGGCCAGCCCGCCGCCCCGCCGGGTGGAACTGGCCCACGAGGTGGTCACCCGTGTCACGCCGGCGGGGCCGGGCGGGATGATGATCGCGCTTTCGGGTTCCCGCCGCCGTCCCGGCGTGTGGACCGTGACGCCCTCCGCGCCGCCCGCCCGCACCCCGTGGTCGGCGCGCGACCGCGACTCCGTACCGCAGGGGATGGATCCCGTCCGGCCCGTTCCCCTGCGCGCGACCGCCCGCGACGGACTGCTCCTGGGCGGCTGGTACCACCGGGCCCCGGGCCGGGGGCCCGGTGAACCGGCGCCCTGCGTCCTGCATCTGCACGGCGGCCCGGAGGAGCAGGAACGCCCGGTCTTCGACCCGCTCTTCCAGGAACTGCTCGGCCGGGGCCTGGACGTCTTCGCCCCCGACGTCCGCGGCTCCTCCGGCTGGGGCCGTTCCTTCGTCGACGCCGACCTGGGCGAGGGCCGTTTCGCCGCGATCGACGACGTCGCGGACTGTGCGATGCACGCGGTCGCGTCAGGCCTCGCCGACCCTCGTCGCCTGGCCGTGATGGGGCACTCCTACGGCGGCTACCTCACGTTGGCCTCTCTCGTGTGGCACCCGGACCTCTTTCGCACGGGCATCACCGTGTGCGGGATGTCGGACTTCGCCACCTTCTTCGCCGGCACCGAGCCGTGGCTCGCGGAATCGGCCGCTCACAAATACGGTCATCCCGAACGGGACCGGGCCCTCCTGCGCGCGCTGTCGCCCATGAGCCGCGTGGACGAGCTGCGCGTCCCGCTGCTCGCGGTGCACGGGGAGCACGACACCAATGTCCCCCCGGGGGAATCCGAGCAGATCGTCAACGCCGCACGTGCACGGGGGCTGGTGGCGGAACTGCTGCTGCTGCGCGGCGAGGGCCATGACTTCCGGCGTGCCGACAACCGGCGGCTGTTCCGCCGCACCGCTGCGGCGTGGATGCAGCGGTGGCTCCTCGGCTGAGGCGAGGTCGGCCGGGCCACAGGCAGGGGCGGGGCGCGGACCGGCGGGGCCGACGGGCCGTACGCCCACGGGCGCGACGGATCCCGGGGTCCAGGCCGTGCGGCCCGTCGTCTCGTCCTTCTCCCGGCCGTCATCGACGTCAGCACGCTCGGTACCGGCGGCCGTCGGATCGCCCCCTGGATCCGCGCCCCCATCGGATCGACCGTACTCTCCGGTCACCGACGCACCGGCGCCCGGCGGAGGTCCTGTCGCCACTGCCCTGACGCGGGCCCCTACCGCCCCGCTGCGGCCTTCGCCCGCAGACGGGCCCAGGCCTGCTCGCGCACGTCCGGACGCAGCAGGACGTCCGCCGCCGTGCAGGCCAGCGCCTCCGCCGCGGCGGACATCACGCGCCGGGCTCTCGGCCCCGCCGCCGCCTCCGCGAACTCGGGCGTGTGGTCGGAGGCCTCCGGACCCAGGATGGCGATCCACGGGTGGATGCCGGGCACCCGCGTGCTCACGTTTCCGATGTCGGACGACCCCAGGTACACGCCCGCCGTGGGTTCCGACAGACGGATGCCGGCCCGGTCGAGGTGCCCGGCGAACAGGGTCGACAGCACCTCGTTGTCACGGAAGTGCTCGTACCGCCCTCCCACGTCGGTCACCTCCACTCCGGTACGGGTGGCCAGAGCAACGCCCTGCGCACACGACCGCAGCTCCTCCACCAGCTGCTCCAGGGCCGACGTGGTCTCCCCGCGCAGCCCGAAGAGGCCTTCCGCGTAGGCGGGGACGAGGTTCGTCGCCCGGCCGCCCTCCGTCACGATGCCCTGGATGTGCGACCCCATGGGAAGCCGCCTGCTCAGGACACCGAGCGTGTTGAAGAGCTGGATCAGCGCGCCCAGCGCGTCGATCCCCTCGGTCGGGCTGCCGGTCGGGTGCGCGGCGCGGCCGTGGAACCCCACCCGTACCTGCGCGCTGGCCGTCAGCGGCGCCCACGTCCAGTCGTGGACGCCCGGATGGAACATGAGCGCCGCGTCCACTCCCTCGAACAGTCCCGCCGCCACCTCCGCGACCTTGCCACCGCCGCGTTCTTCCGCGGGCGTCCCGACGGCCAGCAGCGTCCCCTCGACCACGCCGAGCGCGGCGCGCAGGGCGAGCGCGGCACCGAGGCCCGCCGCCGCGATCAGATTGTGGCCGCACGCGTGCCCGAGGAGCGGCAGAGCGTCGTACTCCATCAGAAGGGCCACGGAAGGCCCCTCCCGGGCGCTGACGGCCGAACCGGTGCGGGCGACGAACGCGGTCGGCAGGCCGGCCACCCTCCGTTGCACCTCGAAGCCCTCCTGTTCGAGCTCACCCGCCAACAGCCGGGCCGCCCGGTGCTCCTCGTACGCCGTCTCCGGGTCGCGGTGCAGCGCCAGGCTCACCTCCCACAACCGGTCGGCACGGGCCGCCACCTCCTGCCTGATACGGGCGTACAGGGACTCCGGTATCTGTGACACTCGCGCTCCTCAGGACTCTCGGCTCGTCATCCGGCACTCCACGTCGACAGACGGGCGCCACGGCGTGGGGTCACCGTGGAGTCCTCCGTCACGGGCGCACGACCAGGCCGCAGAACCCGCGCCCGCCCGCCGAGGAGCGGGCAGCGGGGCTGCGGCCGTGCCTGTCGGGCGCGCCTGCCGCCCGTTCCTGTCGTCCGTGCCTGTCGTCGTGGCCCTTCGGTCAGGCGCCCGCGCCCTTCTGGTCGGGCGGGGTGCCGCCCCCTTCGCCGCCGCCCCGGTCGCCCTTGTCGGTGCCGTGGGCCGGGCCGGAGGACTTCTCCGCGCCTTCCTGCTTCTGCCGCGCCTTGAGGGCCGCGACATCCTCCGGCGTGGCCGCTCCCCTGCCGCTGCGCCGCTGTTCGGGCTGCTGGGGTTTGCTCATCGTGTCCTCCTGGAAAGAACCGGCAAGGCCTCGCTCCTCGTCACCAGCGATCGGCTCTCCGAGCGCCGTACCGCTGGTGTCTCAGTGGCCGAGGGCGTTCTTGAGCTGCTGCTTGGTCATGGTGGAGCGGCCCTCGATGCCGCGCTTCTTCGCCTCCTGGTAGAGGTCGTCCTTGGTGCGCTCGGACGAGTCGCCGCCCCCGGACCTCTCGCCGCCGCGCTGCGAGGCGGACTTGCCCGAGGTCGAGCTGCGGCCGGCCGACTTGCTCTCGCCCGACCGCGCCCGCTCCTTGTTCACGGTGCGGGAGGCCATCTCCTTGGCACGCCCCTCGGACATGCCCCGCTTCTCACCGGACTCCTTGATGTGCTCGTACTGGCGCTCGCGCTTGGAGCTGCTTCCTCTGGGCATGGGAACACTTCCTTCGTGAGGGATTCCAAGTCCCTGGCAATGCTGCGCGTACCCGGACCGCCACGCATTTCACGCGCACCCGAAGGGGAATCGGAAACCGGGCCGATCCGCTCACCGCGGCCCGTCCGCAGAAGCTCCGGGGGCAGCCCGCCAGGACCTGTCAGACCGTCCTGGTCGAATGGCTGCTGGTAGAAACTGGGCCGTGCCCGCTCCGGAGCCGGCGCGGATGACCCTCCTGCCTGGTGGCCCCGCCCTTCCTCCGCCCCGTCCTTCACCATGGAGTCCGCTCTGCCCCTGCGGACAGGTGTGACCCGCCCTATGTCCCTGCTCTGGCGACCGCGCTCGCGGTCGCGACGCTCACCGGCTGCACGCTGCTGGAACTCGCCAGGGACCGCGAGGGGACCGACGACCGGGTGAAGGAGGTGGCGGGGCTCGGCATCCTCGACTCCCGGCCCGACGGGGCCGCCGTCGCCCGGGGCTTCGAGGGGGGCACCGGGCGATCGACGCCCTGCCCATGACGGCATGGTCGAGCACACGCTGCGGGAGGGGCGAAGACGGCCCGGCTGGGCACTGACCCAACCCCCGAGCTTCCCGTACAACCATTCGAGCTGCTCGCGAGTCCGAGTCGGACACGGCCTTTCCGTGCCGACTCAGACTCGTGGGGGCTCCACCTTGCAACTCCGCACCAACCGCAGCCGTCTCGCCACCGCCGTCACGGCCGTCCTCGCGGTCACCGCCCTCGGCGTCGGCGCGCCGGCGGCCGCCCCGGCCGCGTTCGCGGCGACGTCGGCCCCGTCCGGGCAGGCCGACGCCGCTCTTCCCGTCTTCCCCGAGGGCGCCGACCTCGCGGGCGCGGGCACCTCCGGCTTCCTCAGCTACTCCTACGACCGGGTCGGGACGAAGACCGTGCTGTGGACGCCGTTCGACGGCGGGATGTCGACCCGGCTGAAGGTACCCGAGAACGGTGGTTCCACCGTGGCCGGCAGTGACGTGGTCGTCATCGGCGACGCGGACCGGACCGACGAGATGAGCAAGCTCACCCTGCGGAACATGGCCGACCCCTCCGCGCCGGCCGTTGACATCGACCTCGGTGCGCTGAGCGGCACTTACCTGGCCGTCGTGAGCCCGACGAGCGTGCTCGCGCAGATCAGGAAGGACGACGGCACGTCGGAACTTCACGTCGTGACCAAGGCAGGGACCACGACGACCAGTGGCGAGATCGCGGGCCTGCCGGAGGGGGCCACCGACTTCGCCGGCTCGACGGTCCACGACGGCTCCGTTCTCGTCGGGTACGTGACGGGCCCGGAGGACGAGCGGACCTACGGCCGGGCACTGATCGACGTGGCGGCGGGGACGGTGTCCGCGACCTACTCCGCCGTCCCGTCCTGGTACGGCTCTGCCGGCCTGGTGTTCTCCGCTTCGCACGTGGCCTGGCCCGACCAGACGGACAGCACCGGCCTGTACATCTCGTCCGTCGACCGCAGGACGGGCGAGCAGAGGCGGACCCTTCTCGGCGACCTCTACGGCGAGTGGTCTTACGTGCTCGTCGGCGACTGGCTGGTGTACGGCGAACCCTGGACGCCCGTCCGGGCCGTCTCCCTGACCAGCGGCGAGACCCGCGACCTCGGCATCACCGCTTCGGCCTGGGCGTCCTCGGCCGACAACACCGCGCTGCTGCAGGGCAATCCCGCCTCCGACGACGGGCTGTTCCGCGTCGCGGCCGGGCAGGACGGCACCCCGACCGTCACCAAGGTCGCGGAGCCGGGCAAGCCGGTGATCCCGCTGGAGATCGACGAGGTCCACGTTCCCGGCGTGGCGAACCTCGACAAGTCCCACGGCCGGGTGACCCTGGGCTGGACGCTGTCGCGTGCCGACGCCTACGTGGACGTGACGCTCACGCACATCGCCACCGGCAAGGAGTTCGCCAAGCGTCTGGCCGCACCCACGAGCGGCACTGAGTTCTCCTTCGACTGGGAAGCCGTCTTCGAGGAGGCGACGCCGGATGAGATCAGCTTCGTGGACGCGCCGAACGGCAAGTACGCCGTCGAGGCCGAGGCGACGCTCCTCGACGGCACGGGCGAGCCCGTCCACCAGGGCTGGTTCATGGACATCACCCGGACGTACAACCCGCACGACTTCAACGACAACGGCTCCACCGACGTCCTCGCCCGGGACTCCAACGGTGTGCTGTGGCGCGACGACCTGCAGGACCGGCCGTACTACGGCGAGATCTGGACCGCCAAGACCACTCGTCTCGGCTCGGGCTGGGGGGTGTACAAGCAGATCGAGGCCGTCGGCAACGCCGGCGGCGCCGCCCCCGGCGACCTGATCGCGGTCGACGGCTCCGGCGTGCAGTGGCTCTACCTCGGCAAGGGCGACGGCACCTTCGCCCCCCGGGTCAAGGTCGGCACGGGCTGGCAGATCTACAACAAGATCGCCGGCGGTTCGGACCTCGACGGCGACGGCCGCCCCGACCTGGTGGCCACGGACGGCGCCGGCGCCCTGTGGTTCTACAAGGGCACCGGGAACTACGCCAAGCCGTACGCGCCCCGGGTGAGCCTCGGCGGCGGCTGGCAGATCTACAACCACATCACCGCCGTGGGGAACATCGCCGGCACGGCCGCCGGGGACATGGTCGCCCGCGACACCGCCGGCACCCTCTGGCTCTACCAGGGCAACGGCCGCGGCGGGTTCGCCCCCCGCGTGAAGATCGGCGGCGGTTGGGGTGCCTTCTCCCAGCTCGTCGGTGCCGGGGACCTCGACAACGACGGGCGCCCGGACCTGATCGCGTACGGGACGAGCGGCGAGTACGGCGCGTACGTCTACCGCTCGACGGGCAGTGTCACCGCCCCCTTCAGCCGTCGAACGACGAGCCTGTACAAGTACCAGGGCCGCTCCTACAACCACGTTGCCTGAGCGCTGTCCGTGCATCGGACGGACCGGTTCGCCCACGGCGCCCCTCCTCGTCCCCGCCGAGCGGGGAGGGGCACCGGCATGTCGCGGGACGGATGCGGGGCCGAAGGCCCTGTGACCCGAGGCACCGCCATGCGAGGGCCCGGCCAAGGTGGTCGTGTGGGTGGGGGCCGGTGAGCTGCCGGTGCAGGGCCTCGACCCGGGAGCGGACCAGGCCGTCGCGGTAGGGGCCGGGGAGCCGGTCGAGTACGCCGGCGGCCGTCTCGGCCGCCGGCATGGGGTCGCCGTCCGCGCGCAGACACGCGGCGGTGACCACGGCCAGGAGCGCCCGGGTCATCACGGACGGAGAGCCAGGCGGTCATCCGCCGGTCCCCGGACTCACGGGCGGCCCGCTGCGCGGTGGCGAACCAGCGATGTGCGCCGCGCTGGTCACCGCGGTCGTGCCGGGCGATCGCGACGAGTGCGGACGCCTGCGAGTCGACCGTCGTCCACTCCTCCCCCGCCCCGTAGCCGTGGGCTCCTGGAACTGACTGTGCTCCGCCGGTCGAGACGGGTCACACGGGGGACGGCCGACGACCGGTCGGCACGCTCACCAGGAACCACCACCGTAGGGCCTGCGCGGCACCGTGGCTTGGGTCGACGAGAGGATGACCAGGAGGAGTCACCGAGCAACGCCGATGGTGACCAGCACGTCGACGAGAGGGGTCCGAGTTCAGTCGACCTCGACGTAGGCGACGAGGATGATCGTGCCGACGACGGTGGGGATGTAGACGATCCGGACCCGATCGTCGCGGTACTCCCACTCGAGCTTGCCCTCCACGCGGGTGCCGACCCGGTGGTCGAGGGAGAGCCGGACGATCGCGGCGTCGAGTACCTCACGGTCGGCGTCGCTCATCGCTTCGATCTGCCGCTCGGCGACGTCGTGGAGAACGATGTGCGCCCGCCAGGGACCGTGCTTGGGCGGCATCAGGCGGCGCCCGGGGTCCGGTCGGCATCCTGGTCGCCGAGACCGTACCGGGCCTGGATGTCGGCGTACGGGGTGGCCTTGGACAGGTCGATGCCCTCGGCGGCGAGCTGCGCGAGGGCGTAGGCGAGCATGCCCTCGCCGGCCGCGGCATGCTCGCGGGCGGAATCGCGCAGCTGCTGCGCCTCGTCCTCGTCGAAGATCAGGTGCGCCACGGCGGCCTCCTCGCTGCTCGGTTACGCCCTCGAGGCTAGCGCAGGGGGACGTTCCCCGACCGAGGGTCTTCACCGAATCGACTGAGCGACGCGGAGACGATGGACTCGATCTCGGCGTCCCGGCGGTCGATCTCCGCGCGGATCTCTTCGGCCTCGACGCAGAGGAGCTCGGCGCCGTCAGGCCGACCGGTTCGGATCGGCGACGCTGATCGGGTATCGCCCTGACCGCCGTGGTGCTGGCGACGGAACGGATCGCCGAGGTCTCCGTTCCCGCGGGCCGATCTTGTTCTCAGGCGCACGGGCCGGGTGCGGGCGGTGGCTTCCTCACGCAGGTACCAGGCGGGTGGACGGACTGGCCGCGCTCGAAGCGGCTGCTGCCTCTCTCGTAGTAGCCGCGGATCGGTTTCTGGCGTCGGGCGCAGAATGACGAACTGGACCGGTGACGCTGGGAGGCTTTCTCGGTCAGGGCGGGCTCCAAGGCCGTCCGGACCGAAGCACCGGTCGAGAGATCCGTTCAGCCGATGGCGAAGCGCTGGTTCTGGGCGCCTCGGTCGCGGCGGACAGTGCGGTAGTAGCCGTTGTCCTGCTGGTGGAGGCAGCGGCCCGTGCCGACGCTTCGGAGCATGACGGCGCTGCGGGCGGCGGGCTGGGGAAGATCCGGCGGAGCTCGTTGACCAGCTCGGGCGGCGGTGGCGGAGCGGTAGCGGCCTCGGCCTGGACGTACGCCATGGCCTCGGGTCCGAGGAGCAGCTCGTGGCACTCGAGGGGGTCGGTCATGCGCTCCTGACGTGCCGGGGCCGGAGCAGTGACGCCGACGCGGGGGTGGTGGCCCCGCCCGTCAGGCACGAGACCACCACCGGCAACGTGCCCGCAGCTACTCCGGGGTGAGTTCCCCGCGGAGCGCCTGGCCGACATGGGCCGGACTCAGCCCGATCGCGCGGGCGATCGTGTCCCTGTCGACACCACGCGCGTGCGCGGCACGCATGAAGGAGTTCCGGCGGGCGACGAGAGCCCGGCGACGATCACGGGACGCGACCGTGCGCTGAAGAAGACGCGCCCAGTGCAGGAGCATGCGTCCGGTCCAGAGGGTGATGGGTCGGGGTGCGGGTGCGGTCGGATTGGCCAACGGGTCCCCCTCGCGATCGACACGGATGTCGCTACCGAATGTGGCGGGGCCCCAAGTCCGGCCACAAGGGCGTAAATCCAGCCGTCGTGACAGGTGGGACGGGTGAGAGGATCGGCTGTATGAGTGAGTGGGGGATCGCCCTGATCGCCGCCGGGCCGGTCATCTCGGGCGGCACCGTGACGGGGTTCTTCGTGTGGAAGGCCGGCCACCGGCGGGCCGTGGCGGCGGGGCCGCAGGGCAGGCGCGGGCAGCCGCGCTGATATCGAGCGTCCAGGCCGACCTCGCTATCGAGCCGGCGACGACAGCGCGATCCGGCGCCTGCCCCCCCCGTTACCTTCTTCGTGGCTCCGCAATGGGGCTACCGGCCTTCGGGTCCGGCATGACTTCCCCCTCCTGTTGTTGATGATCCGGGGGGTG
>NZ_JBITXP010000033.1:0-74300 GCF_044544765.1 Streptomyces sp. NPDC053513 | reverse complement strand
TGCGGGTCCAGGCACATGAGCCTCTGGCGCCGGCAGGGCGCGGGTCCGTTGTGCCCACCCGTTCCGCCCCAGCGGAACGACTGCCCACAACGGGGGCGCGGGGGTGGGCACCGCCCAGCGGGCGCAGCCCGCAACGGGGGCGGGGTGGGCCCGCTGGGCGGTGGGCGACGGGGTGCGGCGCCTACTCGCTGAAGCGGCCGAAGCGGCCCCGGTGGAAGAGGAGGGGGTCACCGGATTCCGTCGCGTCCAGCCCCTCCACCCGCCCCACCACGATCAGATGGTCCCCGCCCGTGTGGACCGTGGTGATCGCGCAGTCGATCCAGGCGGGCGCGCCGGCGAGGCGCGGGGAGCCGGTGGCCGGGGCCGGGTCCCACGCGACGCCCGCGAACTTGTCCGCGCCGCTCACCGCGAAGGACCGGCACAGTTCGCCCTGTCCGGCGCCGAGGACGTTGACGCAGAAGGTCCCGGCCGCCGCGATCCGGGGCCAGGTGGTCGACGTCCGGGCGACCATGAAGGCCACGAGGGGCGGGTCGAGGGAGAGCGAGGCGAAGGACTGGCAGGCGAAGCCGGTCGGCCCGTCGGCGTCGAGGGCCGTCACGATCGTCACCCCGCTCGCGAAGTGGCCCAGGACGCGGCGGAACTCGCCCGGGTCGACGGGCGGGCGCTCGTCCTCCCGTACCGCGCGCAGGGCGGGCCGGGGCAGTGGTTCCACGGCCGTCGGCGAACCGGCCGCTCTCAGGTGTCGGACGGCGGTGGCCGCCATCCCCGCGTGTCCCATCACACCGTCCATTGAAACTGACGGATCGTCAGATGGGAAGCCTTCGAAGGGGACGACGGCCACCGGTTCCGGTCAGCCCGCGACGGCTCCCGTCGACCGGGTCCACGCGACACCGGACAGGTGCCCGGTCCGCGGCGCCGTCACGGCCACCGTGAGCTTCGTGCCGAGGACGGAGGCGACCGGAACGTACGACGATCCCGTCGCACCCGGGATCGCCACGCCGTTCGCCCGCCACTGGTAGCCGTACGAGGCCGGCGCCGGGGCCGCCGTGGCCGTGCCCGTCGGCCGGAGCGGGCCCAGGAGGGCCGTCGGCAGGGTGGGGATCAGGAAGAGTGCTCCACCGGATCTTCGGGATCTTTCGCGCGAGCGCGCGGGGTTGGGCATTCCGTCCCCCCGGAGCGGTGTGTCCGGCATATGCGCGACACACCCCGGGGTTCCGGTACGACAGCCTCCGCTACCGCCCCTCGTACCGCGCCTCCCGCCGCTCCACGAAGCTCGCCACGCCCTCCTGGGCGTCCCGGGTGGTCATGTTCAGTTCCTGGGCGACCGCCTCCGCCGCGAAGGCGGCAGCGCGGTCCACGTCCAGGGACGCGTTGACCAGCTGCTTCGTGAGGGCGAGGGCGCGGGTCGGGCCCTGGGCCAGGCGTTCGGCCCAGGCGCGGGCCGTCTTCTCCAGGTCCTCCGCGGGCACCACCCGGTTCACCAGGCCCATGGCGAGCGCCTCCGCCGCCGGCACCGCGTCGCCGAAGAACATCAACTCCTTCGTCCGCTGCGGCCCGATCAGCCGGGGGAGGAGGTACGCCCCGCCCCCGTCGGGCACGAGCCCACGGCGTACGAACACCTCGACGAACCGCGCCGAGTCCGCCGCGAGCACCAGGTCGCAGGCGAACGCGAGGTGGGCCCCGATCCCGGCCGCCGTGCCGTTCACCGCCGCGATCACCGGCTTCTCGCAGTCCATGACCGCGCCGATGAACCGCTGGGCGCCCTGCCGGATCATCCTCGCCACGTCCCCCGCGACGCGATCGGCGGAGGCCGAAGGCGCCCCCCGCAGGTCCGCGCCCGCGCAGAAGCCGCGCCCGGTGGCCGTCACCACCACGCAGCGCACGTCCGGGGCGGCGGAGGCCTCGGCCAGCAGGGCGATGATCCGCTCCCGCTGGTCCCAGGTGACCGCGTTCATCGCCTCGGGGCGGTTGAGCGCGATCCAGGAGACGCCGTTCTCGACGGTGTGCAACAGGTCCGGCACCGTGGATCCTCCTCAGCGGCAGACGGCGAGCGCGTCCAGGGCCACCGCCCCCTGCCCGCGCGGCAGCACCATCAGCGGGTTGATGTCCAGTTCGGCGAGGTCGCCGTCGAGTTCGAGGGCCATCCGCTGGACGCGGAGCACGACCTCGACGAGCGCGTCGACGTCGGCGGGCGGTGCGCCCCGTACGCCGTCGAGCAGGGCCCGGCCGCGCAGTTCGTCGAGCATCGAGCGGGCCTCGCGCTCCCCGAAGGGCGGGACGCGGACGGCGGTGTCGTTCAGGACCTCCACCAGCACCCCGCCGAGGCCCACGGTGACCGTCGGGCCGAAGAGCTCGTCGTGGGTCACGCCCACCACCATCTCGACCCCGCGCCCGACCATCTGGCAGACGAGGATGCCGTCGAGGTCGACCGACTCGTACCGCGCGATGTCCGTCAGCTCGCGGTACGTGTCCCTGATCTGGCTGGCCGAGGTCAGGCCCGTCTTCACCAGGCCGAGTTCCGTCTTGTGGGCGAGCTGCGCGCCCGAGGCCTTCATCACGACCGGGTAGCCGACGAGCCCGGCGGCCCGGACGGCGGCCGCCGCGCTCGTCACGAGCTGCTCGCGCGGCACCCGTATCCCGTACGCCCGGAGCAGCTGCTTCGCCGCGTGCTCGCTGAGCCGCCGGCCGGGCCGCATGAGGGCCTGGGCCTTGCGGAGGGACGGGGAGGGGGTGCGGGGGGCCTCGTCGAAGGGGGAGCGGTAGGCGGCGGTGAAGCGGTGGTGGTCGAGGTAGGCCTTCACGGCCCCGATGCAGTTGGAGAAGGTGCGGAAGGTGGCGACGCGCGAGGAGCCGAGGAGGGTCTCGCGGTAGGCCGCCTCCGTCCCGACCGGCGAGCCCCAGACCACGCACACCAGCTTGTCCGTGGCCTCGGCCGCGTCGACGAGGTCCTGGGCGAGCTTGTCGCTCATCGGGGGGAAGGGGCCGGTGATGGGACAGACGAGGACGCCGACCGACGGGTCGGCGAGGATCGCGTCGATGATCTTCCGGCCGCGCCAGTCGCCCACCGGGTGACCGCCGTTGTCGACGGGGTTGGCGACATTCAGGTACTCCGGGATCCACTGGTGCAGCTCGTCCTGCTTGGCCCGGCCGAGCGTGGGGAGTTCGAGCCCCGCCGCCGTGGCCAGGTCGGCGAAGTGGGCGCCCGTACCGCCGGAGATGGAGTAGACGACGACGCCGTCGGCGAGCGGCCGGCGCGCCCGGGCGAGGAGGGCGGAGGTGTCCTGGAGCTGGTCGAGGCCGTCGACGCGGATCACCCCGTACTGCCGCATGGCCGCGTCGACGACCCGGTCGGCGCCGGTGAGCTTGCCGGTGTGGGAGGCGGCGGTGCGGGCCCCGGTCTCGGTCCTCCCCACCTTCACGGCGACCACGGGCACGCCCTGGCGCGCGGCCCGGTCGGCGGCGAGGAGGAAGGACCGGCCGTCCTTCAGCCCCTCCACGTAGCAGGCGATGGCCCCGACCTCGGGGCGTCCGGCGAAGTACGAGAGGAAGTCGGCGGTCTCCAGGTCGGCCTCGTTGCCGGTGGGCGCCCAGTGGGAGAGGCGGACGCCGAGCTCCTGGAGGGTGAAGACGGGCCGCCCCTGGTGGCCGGACTGGGTGATGAGGGCGACGGCGGGGCCTTCGAGGTCGTCGCGGAAGCGTTCGAAGGCGTTGAGGTTGGTGTTGGGGCCGAGGAGGCGGAGCCCGGAGCGGCGCACGGCGGCGGCGAGACGTTCCTGCGCGGCGGCCCCGGCCTCCCCGGTCTCGGCGAAGCCGGAGGCGAAGGCGACCGCGAACTTGACCTTGGTCCCGGCGAGTTCCTCGATCACGGGCAGCGGGTCGGCGACGAGGAGGACGGCGAGGTCGACGGGTTCGGCGAGCGCGCCGACGGAGGGCACGCAGTCGATCCCGAAGACGGTGGTGCGGGTCGGGTGCACGGGCACGAGCCGGGCGCCGACCCGCTCGGCCCAGGCGAGCAGCTGCCGGGTGATGCCGGTGTTGGGCCGGCCCTCGGCGTCGGAGGCGCCGATCACCGCGACGGACTCGGGCCGGAAGAACCGGTCGAGGTCGGGGACGGGCGCGTGCAGCGGCCGGCCGCTGACGTCCAGGTCGCCGGGGGCGGCGGTGACGCCGTGCACGACGACCGGGGGCGCCTCGCCGCAGGCGACCACGCGGGCGCGCAGACCGGTGGTGAAGGTGCCGTGTGTCGATCCAAGCATGTGTGTCGCCCGCCCTTCACCCATCCGCATGCACCTGACGTTCAGTCAGATTACAGAACTGACGGCTAGTCAGGAATGGGTGTGCGGGGGGCAGTACGAGCCGTGCAGGTCAACCGTCCTGATCGGCTCCGCGTCCGGCTCGATCGGAGACCTGTCAGGCTTGATCGGGGACCCGCCCGGCTCGATCGGGGACCTGTCCGGCTCCGTCGACGCCCTGTCCGTCCCGCCCGGCGCCCCCTCCGTCTTGATCGGCTCGCTGCCCGCCCCGGCCGGCGTCCCCTCCGTCCTGATCGGCTCCCCGCTTCGCCGCCGTCCGGGCGGACTGCCGCGCGATCCGGCGGGCGATCCGCTCCGCGTCCCTCGCCAGCTCCCGGAACATCCCGCTGATCGGGTTCGTGAACCCCGTGAAGTACAGCCCGGACGCCCCGCGCGGGCTGCGCGCCCCGTGCGCCACCGGCAGCCCGCGCCCGTCGAGCACGTCCAGGTGCCCGAGGAGCGGCTCCAGGGCACGCCGGTAGCCGGTCGCCGCGATCACCGCGTCCGGGGCGATCCGGCTGCCGTCCGCGAGGAGCACCTCGCCGTCCTCGAAGCCCTCCACGGCCGCGACGATCTCGACCTTCCCGGCCCGTACGGCGTCGACCAGGCCGACGTCCTGCACCGGGATCGCGCCCTCCCGCTGCCGGGTGGCGAGGCCCTTGTCCGGCCGGGGCAGACCGTGTGCGGTGAGGTCGGGCGAGGCGAACCGGGCGAGCAGCGCGCCCATCCGGTCGACCAGGAACACCGGCAGTCGCCGCACCAGGATGCCGGAGCGCTGGGCGGGCCAGCCGAGGGTCGTGCGGCGCACGATGTGCGGGACGGTCCGCACCGCGAGCCGCACCCGGGCCGCGCCGCCGCCGGCGAGGTCGGCGGCTATCTCGGCGCCGGTGTTGCCGATGCCGACGACGAGGACGTCCTGCCCGGCGTACGGCTCGGGGTTGCGGTATGCGCACGCGTGCACGAGCCGCTCGCCGTACTCGTGGCGGCCGGGCCACTCCGGCAGGTGCGGGGTGTGGTTGTACCCGGTGGCCACCACGACCGCGCTCCCGGTGAGCAGGCGCCCGCCGGTGGCGTGCAGGACCCAGTCGGCGCCGGAGCGCTCGACGCGGTGGACCTCGACCCCGGTGACGATCTCCAGCTCGTGCTTCTCCGCGTACGTCTCCAGGTAGCGGACGACGTCGGCGCGGGCGACCCAGCGGCCGAAGGAGCGGGGCATCTTCAGGCCGGGGAGGGCGGAGAGCCGCCGGGTGGTGTGCAGCCGCAGCCGGTCGTAGTGCGCGCGCCAGGAGGCGCCGACGGCGTCGGACTTCTCCAGGACGACGGCCCGGACGCCCCGCGCGCGCAGGGCGGCGGCGACGGCGAGCCCGCCGGGGCCGCCGCCGATGACGTACACGGGGTGGACGGCCTGAGGAGATGGTGCTCGGGGGGTGGTGACCATGAATGCTGAGCGTAATGACGTGTACACGTAGTGGGTCTCGGTCAAGAGGGGATTTCGGTTGCGAATGGGTCACGCGCGCCGGCTCCTCGCGGGCGGACGGGCCGCGCGCCGGCCCCTTGCGCTCCCCGGCCGCCCTGCGCTGAACTGACGTACCGTCAGATCCAGTTCACGGGGAGGGTCCGCATGCAGACCGTCTGGCTCACCGGCGCCGAATGGCTCGCCGTCCTCCGCATCGGCCTCGGCCTGTGGTGGCTGGAGAGCTGGCGCCACAAGGACAAGAAGGGCTGGTTCGAGCGCGGCACCGGCATCGCCTGGGCGGCGGACGTGGCCGGGAAGCACCGGTGGGCGGCCGTGAAGAACGGCTTCGACACCGTCGTCGCCCCGCGCCCCAAGCTCATGGCGTACGTCGTCGTCTACGCCGAACTCGCCCTCGGCCTCGGCCTCGTCACCGGTCTCCTCACCCCGGTCGCCCTCGTCGGCGGCCTCCTCCTCAACCTCCTCTACCTCGTCCTGATGATCCACGACTGGGCCGAGCAGGGGCAGAACGCGATGATGGCGCTGATCTCCCTCGTCGCGCTCCTCGCCGTGTCCTGGCAGACCTGGTCGCTCGACTCCGCGATCGGACTCTTCTCATGACCGCGACCCCGGCGAACCTCCCCGACGTCGACGCCTTCACCCGCCCCTACTGGGACGCCGCCGCCGAAGGACGCCTGCTGCTGCGCCACTGCGCCGCCTGCGACCGCGCCCACCACTACCCGCGCGAGTTCTGCCCGTACTGCTGGAGCGAGGACGTCCGCTGGGAGCGGGCGAGCGGCCGCGCGACCCTCTACACCTGGTCGGTCGTCCACCGGAACGACCTGCCGCCCTTCGGCGACCGCGTCCCGTACGTCGCGGCCGTCGTCGACCTCGCCGAGGGGCCCCGCATGATGACGGAGGTCGTGGGCGTGCCGGAGGAGGACCTCCGGATCGGGATGGAGCTGGAGGTCGCGTTCCGGGCGGAGGGGCCGGACGGGGACGCCACCGTCACCGTCCCCGTTTTCGGCCCCGTCGTCGGTCGTGCTGCCGGTCCCGCCGCCGGCTCCGTCGCCGGTTCCCCCTTCGATCCGGTGGGATCAGACCGGTGAGATGTTCCGCCAGCGCTGGCTCGCGTCGGAGCCGCAGGCGTAGACCGTCGCGGAGAACGATCCGGCCGTCAGGCACAGACCGCTGCTCACGTTCTTGAGCGCCCGCCCCGAGGACGACGAGGAGACGACCTTCCAGGCCTGGAGGGACGAGCTGTTGCACGCGGCGGTGGTGACGGTCATGTTGCCCGAGGGCTGGAGGCAGCGACCGCTGTGCCTGTTGGCCAGCCGGAACGTCCCGTTCGCGCCGGCCGAGTACGTCCAGGAGAACCAGTAGGTGGACGTCCCGTTCCCCTGGGAGCCGCACGTCGTGGTCGTGACGAGGTCGCCGAAGCCCGCGTTGTACTCCGCCAGGCAGTTGCCGGAGGTCGCGTTCTCCAGGGAGTACGTCCCCGAGGGCGCCGAACCGCCGGTCGGCGGGGGCGCGGGCCTGCTGGTGGTGGGCGGGGGCGGGGCGGGCTGCTGGGTCGTCGACCCGCCGGAGGACCCGGAGCCCGAGCCGCCTCCCGAACCGCCGGAGGTCGTGGAGCCGCCGGAGGACGTGGAGCCACCCGCGACGGAGCCCCCGCCGGAGGCGGACCCGTCCCCGGTCCCCGCCCCGCCGGGCAGGGTGCCGGTGCCGCCCGCGCCGCCGCCGACGGAGGCGTCCGGGGGCGGGGCCGTCGACCCGGCCGACGGCTTCCCCGAGGGCTTGCCCGACGGCTTGGCGGAAGGCCTGGCCGACGGCTTCCCCGTCCCGCTCGACGACGGTACGGAGGCGGGCTGCGAGGCCACCGTGGACGGCGAGGCCTCCGGGGACGCCCCCAGTCGCCCGCCGATCTCGTACGGGCCGAGGGCGACGGTCAGGGTGGTGCCGGTCGCCACGACGACGGGCACGGCGAGCATGACGAACCGGTTGCGCCGCCGCTTGTCGGGGGCGGCCGCGCCCGTGAGGGCGATCGCGTCGGGCGCGGCGGTCGAGGGATCCCTCGGGGCCTGCGGGGTCAGCGAGGCCGTCGCCACGTCCTGCGTCGGATCGGTCCGCTCCAGCTCCGCGAGCTGCTCGGCGGTGGGCGCCCCGGCGGCGAAGGCCGCCCGCTCGGCGATCCGCTCGGCGACGGCCGCCGGCCAGACGGCGCCCGCCGCGCCCTCCTCGGTGAGCCCGACGAGCTCGTCCGCCGTCGGCCGGTCCGCCGGATCCTTGGCGAGACACCTCCGTACGAGCTCCGCCAGCTCGGGGTCGCCCTCCGTGAGCCGCCCGAAGTCCGGCTCGCCGTGGACGACCCGGTAGAGCAGGTCGGGCCCGGAGCCGTCGCCGAACGGGGGCCGCCCGTTCGCCGCGTACAGCAGGAGGCTGCCCAGGCCGAACACGTCGGCGGCGCCGGTCAGCCGCCGGTCGGCGACGGCCTGCTCGGGCGCCATGTAGGCGGGGGTGCCGATGACCATGCCGGTCTTGGTCAGCCGGCTCTGGTCGGCCGCGCGGGCCACGCCGAAGTCGATGAGCGAGAGGCCGCCGCCGGTCAGCATCACGTTGGACGGCTTGAGGTCGCGGTGCACCATGTCCGCGCCGTGCACCACCCGCAGCCCGGCCGCCGCCTCCCGCAGCAGCCGCCACAGGGCGCCGCCGGACAGCGGGCCGCCGTTGAGCCGGACGGCCTCGTTGAGGGTGATGCCGGGGATGAACTCGGTCGCGAACCACGGCGGCTTCGCCGTGCGGTCGCTCGCGAGGAGCCTGGTGTTGGCCCCGGCGGGCAGCCGGGCCAGGTTGTCGAGCTCGTGCCCGAAGTGGTTGAGGAAGTCGGCGTCCTCGGCGAGCACGGGAAGGACCCGCTTCACCGCCGCGAACTTCCCGGGCACGGCACCGAGGTAGACCCGCCCCATGCCGCCGGACCCGAGCACGCCGAGCAGCCTGAACGCCCCGATCTGCCGTGGGTCGCCCGTTTCGAGGGGCATCGCCCCACTGCCGCGCAGACTGTCGAGACTGGACTGGTCTTCCGCATCCCCCTGCATGGGCCACACAGTAGCCGAGCGGGTTTGCGACCTGAATGAAGCTCAAGTTCTTGTTCTGTAACTGCGGTTGAGGGCTCAGGGGCGAGCTGGGGCGTCGGGATCCGCCCGCCGTGGGGCGGACCCCGCTCCGTTCGGACGCGAGACGGACGAACCGCTTGTGGTAGCGCGGGGAGCGGCTCGTCGTCCGCGGTGGCTTCGTGGGTCGCCCGGTCACCCCGGTTCAGGCGACGATCGCGATGACCTTCGCGACGTATCCCACCGCCTGGACGGTCGAGTCGACCAGGGCGCCCACGTTGAGGTTGACCCTGTTGCTGCAACGTGCGTTCCAGGCGCCGTTCGAGTCCCGGAAGGCGTCACGGATGGACTGGCGCGAACCGCTCCTGTTCCAGTTGTAGTCGCGGGATCCCGATTCGAAGGTCCCGTGCATCCGGCCGGACGTCTGGAACACGAAGGCCGTGCCGTTGCCGAAGCGCACGACGCAGACGCCGGCGAAGTCGTAGCTCGGCGCGCCCGAGTCGTGCATGTGGCCGGAGTAGCTGTAGGACCCGCTGGGGAAGACGCTCAGCGAGTACCAGCCGCCGACGGGGACACCGCCACCGAAGGTCACGTTCCTGTTGATGATGACCTGCGTGGGCAGGATGGAGGGGCTGCCGGGTGCGAGGTTCGCGGCACTGGACGGCGGCGCGGCCGTCGCCTGCGCCGTGGCCGGGCCGACGACGGTTCCCGCGGCCATCAGGGCGGCTGCGAAGCCCGTCGCGACGCGACGCTTGAGAATGCTGACCATGACTCCGTCTCCTCTGAACAACGGAGAAGGTGTTGGTTTTTCAACCATTGAAGAGTGGTCTTTCCTCACTCTGAGAACGACTGGCCGGTCTTTACCCACCTGCCACCAGTCGTGTCGACCGGTGCTCGCCCATAGGGGGCACCAGTGACCACCTTAGTCAGCAGGCCGGTTCTCTGCGCGCCGGAGAACCGGCCGTCGCCGGGCCGGTCGTTCGGCGACGGGGCGAGGGCCCGAGGCCGCACCTCACGCGAGGGCCCAGGGAGCGGACAGCAGGTCCGCCACGCTGCGCCGGTCGCGCCCCTCCGGCGGCTCTCCGACCGCCTTCCCCAGCGCGACCATCGAGACGATCGACCAGTCGGGGTTCGGATCCAGCTCCTTGGTGAGGCCCTCCATGTCGAAGGCCCGGAACTGGTGCGAGGCCAGCCCCAACGCCTCGGCCTGGAGGGTCATGTGGGCGATGGCCTGGCCGAGGTCGTAGTCCGCGAACTCGGAGTAGAGCAGCTCCGTGCCCTCCACGCGGCGTCGCGTCAGCGTGACGACGAGCAGTCCCGCGTCCGTCGCCCACCGGGCCGAGCTGGGCGCGAGGTGGCGGACCACCCGCTCGTGGTCCGGCTCCCCGGGCCGGCTCGCGAAGAAGCCCCACGGCTGGGAGTTCCCGGCGGACGGCGCCCACCGCGCGGCTTCCAGCAGCAGACGCAGGGCGTGGTCGTCGACGGCGGCCGACGGATCGAACCGGTACGGGCTGAACCGTCCCGCGAGGAGGGGGTGGATACCGCCGGCCGGCTCCGGATCACGTCGCATGTCCCGGTCCAACCGGGCGCCTTCCAGGGCTATTCCGGCGCCCGCCCCGTGAACCCTCCCGTGCAACCGTTCGGCACCGTCGACCGTCCAAGGGGTGAACCGCCGAAGCGGACCGGAACCGCCGTCGGCCCGGCCGCCGTCCCCGGATCGATCCGCAAGCGGATCGGCTGTGGCGGGACGCCTGCAACACGATCCTCTGCCCCGCTGCCGGAACATTTTTCGTGATCCGGGGCAACCCCTGACGTATCTCACTGGTCACACGAGTGTCCGAACGGAGCCGGAGGCCTGCCTCCGGCTCCACCCGAGAACTCCTGGGGCCCGTGGTCCACATCCGTTCCACCCTGGTCGTCGCGACCGCACTCGTCGCCGGAGTCGTCCCGGCCACTGCGGCGGCCGCCGCTCCGGTCACGGCGGTGACAGCGACGGCCGCGACGGCCGAGATGGGAACCGCCGTCCAGAAGGGCGGTCCTCTGACCGTGAGAGTCGGCGAGGGCGCGCCGGTGACCACCCGCTTCACCGTGACCCTGCCCGCCTCCGTGACCGGCCGGCTGACCGCCGGCCTGGTGCTCGGGGACCTGCCGGGGCCCTCGGCCGGCGGCGACAACCTGCCCGGCGCCGAATGCTCGGTGAACGGCGACGCGTACCGGCTCTGCGGCTGGAACTACGACACCCCCGAGTACGAGGACAGCTACGGCGACGGCTACGTGCTGTCCCTGCCGCCCACCGAGGCGGCACGGACCCTCACCTTCGACGTCCGGATCGACCCCGCTCATCCGGCGCCGCTCGGTGAGCACACCGGTCACCTGGAGATGAAGGACGCGAGCGGGACGGTGGTGGCGACCGGCCCCGCCGCTGTGAACTTCGTCCTGGGCACCCCGGAGGCGAACCGCCGCGCGACGGTGCACGCCCGCGACAAGGACGGCGTGCTCTGGCAGTACGAGAGCACCGGCGACCCGGCCCGGCCGTTCGAACCGCGCGTGCGGATCGGCGGCGGCTGGAACGCGTACGACGTGGTCAGGGGCGCTGCCGACATCGACGGCTGGAGCTACAACGACGGTGTCGCCCGTGACAAGGCCGTCTGCCTCTGGCTCTACAAGGATGCCCCGACCGCCGCGCGCCGCCAGATCGGTCATGGCTGGAACATCTACACCGCGATCGTCTGACCCACGGCCGCCACGATGTGCGGCGCCGCCTCCGCGAGCGTCGGGAAGTGACGGTGGGCGTCCGGGTGCGGCGCCGGGGTGTTGACCGTCCAGACGGTCATCCCGGCGTCCAGGCCCGACCGGACCCCGGACGGCGCGTCCTCGATCACCAGGCACTCCGCCGGGTCCGCGCCCAGCTTCTCCGCGGCGGTGAGGTACGGGACGGGCGACGGCTTCCCCTCGGCGACCGAGGCCGCGTCGACGACGAGCCCCGGGAGGCGGAGGCCGGTCCGCTCGAACCGCCCCCGCACCCGGTGCTCGTAGTTCGACGTCACGAGCGCCCACCGGTCGGCGGGAAGCCCGGCGAGCAGCTCGGCCGCCCCCTCGAAGGCCGCGTACGTTCCCGTACGGACGTCCTCGTCCTCCAGCGCGTGCAGGAGGGCGAGGCACTCGTCCGGGTCGGCGCCGGGCACGACTTCCGCGAAGGTCTCCACGGGCCGCGTCCGCAGCGCCGTGGCGTACACCTCGGCACCGTCGAGCCCGTACCGCGCGGCCCACGCGTGCCAGACGCGCCGCTGGTTCTCGACGGCGTCCATGAGGGTGCCGTCGACGTCGAAGAGAACGAACTTCTGGGAGGTCACGCCCGGGATGCTACGTCCAGGAACGCGACCCAGGAGGCGGGGGAGACGGCGAGCCGGGGGCCGTGTGGGTTCTTGGAGCCGCGGATGTGGACGAGGGCGGGGTGGGCGGCGACTTCGACGCACTCGCCGCCCTCGCCACGGCGTGGGGGTGAAGGACCGGTCCGTCGGGCAAGACGGTCTGGGCGACCGTGCCGCTGACGGACCGGTGACCGGTCAGAACAGCGTGGTGTACCAGCCGGGGGCGGGCAGGAGCGTGGTGGCTCCGGCGCGCGGGGAGAAGGGGGCCCTCCAGTCGCCGGTGCCCCGGTAGAGGGCGAGAGTGCTGTCGAGGTGGCCCGTGCGCCCGTTGGCCAGGAGGTCGGGGCGGCCGTCGCGGTCGATGTCGCCGACGGCGACGATCTCGTTGTACGCGTTCCAGCCGCCGCCGATGCGGGTGCGGGCGGCGAAGGTGCCGTCGCCCTTGCCGAGGTAGAGCCAGAGGACGCCGGAGGTGTCGCGGGCGACGAGGTCGCCGGTCGTGCCGCCGCCGATGTTCCCGGTGGCGACGAGCTTGTTGTAGATGTTCCAGCCGTGGCCGGTCTTCCTGCGGGGGGCGAAGGGCGCGGAGGTGTTGCCGGTGCCCTTGTAGAACCAGAGGTCGCCGGCCTTGTCGGTGGCGACGAGGTCGGGGCGGCCGTCGCCGTCGAGGTCGCCGTTGCCGGTGATGTCGGTGTACGTGTTCCAGCCGCCGCCGACCCGGACGCGCTGAGCGAAGGGGGAGGCGGCGTCGCCGGTGCCGGGGTGGATCCAGAGGACGCCGGTCTTGTCCCGGGTGACGAGGTCGGAGTACCGGGCGCCGCCGATGTTTCCGGGGGTGAGGACCCGGTCGTAGGCGGCCCAGCCGGCTCCGGCGTTCGTCGGGGTCGGGGCGCCGGTGTGGGCGAATTCGAGGGCCTTGCGGCTGTCGAACACGTACAGGTTGTCGTTTCCGCGGACGAGGAGGTCGGGCGAGCCGCTGTCCGAGAAGTTGTGCGGTCCCTGCCCGCTGTCGACCTTGATGGTGCCGGTCCGCTCGACGGACGGTCCGATGCCGTTGTAGGGCGCCGCCGTCATCCGCCAGGTGTAGTCGCCGTTGGGGGCGGTGTAGAAGTCGTCGAGCAGGCCGTTCCACGTCGCGGTGGCACGCCCGGTGCCGTCCGCGTTCTCGGTGTACGTCTTCCGCTTCCCGGAGGCGGTGTGGATCAGCTCGATGTGGGCCGTCGTGGGCTGGGAGAACCGCCACGTCAGTTTCACGTCGCCGGCTCTCGTACGGAAGTCGGCGGTGGTGGGGGCCGACTGCTCCACGACCTGGAGGACGATGGGCAGCCCCGTGCTCGCCACGAGGGTGGCGGTCGGCGTGCCGTCGGGGCCGGGGGCGATCCGGTAGATGCCCTCGCCCTGGTCGACCGTGCCGCCCTGCACGAGGAGTTCGGTGTCCGACTGGCTGCGGATGGTGGCCACGCTGTCGAGGACCTTGACCGTCCGCCCGGTCGTCAGCGAGCGGAGTGTCAGCCCGTAGAGGGGGTTGGGCCAAGGAAGCGTGTTGGTGTCCCCGTACGCCAGCCAGTCGCCCATCAGCTCGGCCTGGACACGGGACCCGTGGCCGATGGGGATGCGCGTGGTCTCGGGCTCGTTCCTCCGGGCCACATCCAGGGCCACCGCCTCGTCGGCGGCCGGGCTCTCGGCCCAGGCCAGGTGCGTGGCGGACAGGGTGACGTCGCTGTCGTAGTCGCCCCGTATCACGCGGCGCTCCTCCACCACCGTGGCGGTGGCGACGTCCACCACGGCCGTATGCCAGTCGGCCGCGTTGTTCACGACCTCGTAGTACAGGAGGGACAGGGCGTCCGGCGAGTCCACCTGGCTGGTGAACGAGCGGGCGACCGCGTCCGCGGGCAGCCCGGAGACCGTGCGGTCGACGACCTTCCCGTCCGCAGCCTTGCCGACGAGGTGGACGTCCAGGCCCCCGCTGCCGTCGGCCCTGGGGACGCTCACGACGAGGGTGCTGCCGGCCAGGTCCATGAGGGTGGCGCCCGCGCCGAGGAAGGCGATGTCGATGGCCACGGGGGAGGCGCCCCCCGACATGTCGTACACCGTGTGGGTGGTCCCGGACGAGACCACGACGGTGTCCGCGCGGACGGTCCCCTTGGCCCCCGCGGGCAGCGCGGTCGTGACGCCGTCCGCGTACCGGGTCCAGGCGAAGCCGCCGTCCCTGTGACGGGTCAGGAACCCCGACGGGCCGTTGCCGACCAACTGGGAGCCCTGCGGCAGGGTGATTGCGGCGGCGGCCTGCTGGTCCGCCGCGACGGCGGCCGGCGCCGGGTGCGGGGCGGTCGCGGCGACGGCGGGGGAGGCGAGGAGGCCGGTGGTGACGGCGAGGGCGACGGCTGTGGCGAGTCGGTGCCGGGGGTTGCTGGTGGGGTTCAAGGGGCTGCTTTCTCTGCTGGTCGACCGACTGGTCAGAACAGGGTGAGCTGGTTCGTCTCGATGCTGCTGGGGACTGCTCTGCCCGACTCGAAGGGGGCCTGCCACTTGCCGGTCCCCTTGTAGAGGTACAGGTAGCCGGTGGCGGGGTCCTCCGTCAGCAGGTCGGGGCGGCCGTCACGGTCGGTGTCACCGAGGGGCACGAACTGCCGGTACTTGCTCCAGCCGCCGCCGATGCGGGTGCGGGCGGCGAAGGTGCCGTCGCCCTTGCCGAGGTAGAGCCAGAGGACGCCGGCCGTGTCGCGGGCGACGAGGTCACCGGCCGGGCCGCCCGCGATGTTCCCGGTGGCGGTGATCTTGTTGTAGATACCCCAGCCGTGGCCGATCTTGGTGCGCGGGGCGAAGGGCGCGGACGCGTTCCCCGTGCCCTTGTAGAGCCACAGGTCGCCCGCCTTGTCGGTAGCGACGAGGTCCGAGCGGCCGTCGCCGGTCAGGTCACTGCCGGAGGAGAGCGACTTGTAGATGTTCCAGCCGCCACCGACCCTCACACGGTCTGCGAGGGCCTGTCCGGCGCCTGCGTAGAGCCACAGGACTCCGTCCTTGTCGCGCCCCAGGACGTCGGCGGACGGGGAGCCGGCGAGGTCTCCGAAAGCGAGGAGCTGGTCGTAGACGTCCCAGCCCGAGTCGAGCTGCTCGGGCGCGAGGTGGGGCCATGAAACCCAGGAGAGAATCGCGTCGTAGCGGTACACCCGGCCGGAGCCGTCCCGGACGAGCAGGTCTGTGGTGCTGTTGTCGTCGAAGTCGTGGGGGACGGCCTTGCGGACGATCTCGAAGGTCCCGGTCTTCTCCACCGCCGGTCCGATGCCGTTGGCGGGTTTCGCCGTCATCCGCCAGGCGTAGTCGCCGTTGTAGGCGGGGAAGCGGTGGTCGGGCGCGTCGAGCAGGCCGTCCCACCTCACCTCGTTCGTGCCTGACCCGTCGGCGGCGTCCCTGAGCCGCACCACCTTCTTGGTGTCGTTGTGCGTCAGCTCCACGCGCACATCTGCCGTTCGACTGAAAGTCCAGCCCAGGTAGACCGGTGCGGGGGTGAGGTCGAGGTCGAGCACCGTGGGCACGCGCTCGCTCACCAGGCCGAGCGCGGTCGGCCAGGTGGTGCTCGCCACGCGCTCGGCGGCCGGGGTGCCGTCCTCCTCGACGGAGATCCGGTACAGGCCCTCGCCCTCGGCGAGAGTTCCGCCCCGCACCATCTGCGTGCCCTCGGGGCCCGGGACGGCTTGCGTGAGGTCGTCCAGGAGCTTGACCGTGGCACCGGTCGTGAGGGAGCGGGCGGTCAGCGCGTGCAGGGTACTCGGATAGCGGGAGGTGTAACCTCCCGGCTCTCCGTAGGTCAGCCAGTCGCCGACCAGTTCCACCGGTACGTTCTGGGCGACGCCCAGAGGCACACGCTCGATCTCGCCGCTGTCTCGCCGGACCATGACGAGGGTCGACTCGTAGTCCGTGGGGTGCTCGACCCAGGCGATGTGCGTGGCTGACAGCGTGGTGTCGCTCTTCGCCGTCGCTCGCTGCGTGTCGTGTTCCTCCACGACCGCATGGGACTTGAGGTCCACCACCGCGATGCGGTTCTTCGATGTCCCGTCCACGGTGCCCGTGTAGAGCACCACGGCGGTGTCGGGGGAGTCGACTTCGATGCGCGTGAACACGGCGTCCGGGGGCAAGCCGGTCACCGTGTCGTCGACGAGGGTGTCCTGCGGCTTGCTGATGACGTGGATGTCATGGCCGCCAGTGGCGTTGGGCTTCGTCGCGACCAGGGCGGAACCGGTGCCACGCGCGCGGTCGAAGCCTTCGCCGAGGGCGCTGATGTCGATGACCGAGGGCTCGGCGCCCGTGGCCATGTCGTACATGGTGTAGACGGTCCCGTCGGCCTTCGTGACGGTGTCCGTCCGATTGTTCGGCGTATACGACCCCTCAGGCAGCGGGGTCGTGACCCCATCTGTGTAACGGGTCCAGGAGGGGAGGAGCTTTCCGTCGACGGAGCGGATGGTCAGAAAGCCCGTCGGACCAGTGCCCGTTATGGACCCGCCGGGATACGGGAAGACGTCCTGCTGTGGCGACTGTCCGACGGCCGCTGCCATGGCCCCTGTCGTCGCCATGGCCGCCGGCGCGGCCGCGACTGGCGCGCTCGTCGTGACGGCGAGGGCCACGGCGGCGGCTGCCGCGAGGCGGGGCCGGGATGTGCGTGCTCGGGACAAAACGGTGGTCCTCCCCCAGAGGTGCGGGCGCGGCGCTGTCTCGCCACGCCCGCAGGACTTCCGAGGAGATCGAAAGGTTGTACGGCCGGTCGGGCAACTCTGTGGTTCCGGCGGGGGTCGAGGACGCGAACGGAAGAAAACAGACCAACCGTTGGGGAGTTCCATGGCACGACGCAAGCAGGCGACAGTTCTGGCGATCGCGGCGGCCCTGGCCGTCGGGATCGCTCCCTCGGCCCTCGGCGGGGCGTCGGCGGTCGCCGCGACCGGGCCCGGCGCGGGCGCCGCCGCCCTGGCTTCGACCGGGACCGTCCAGCAGCAGGGCGGGCCGCTGGTGGTGGCCGCGGGCGAGGAGGGGGCGGTCACCACCCGCGTCGAGGTCTACCTCTCGCGGTACATCCAGGGCAGGGTGCGGGCGCGCCTCCTGCTGCCGACCCCGCCGTACGACGCGGGCGACGAGGACCTGAGCGACCAGTACGGTTCCGTCACCTCGACCTGCGCCGTCAACGGCGGTGCGTTCCAGCCCTGTTCGTGGGACCAGCCGCAGTACGTGACGGCGCTCCCGGACGCCGACATGAACTGGAAGCTCACCTACGACATCCGGATCGACGCGTCGAGCGGCGCCGAGCGGTTCGGGGACCTGACGGCCACCCTCGAACTCTTCGACGAGAACGGGCTCGTCACCGATCGCGGGCCCGTCGCCTTCAGGTTCGTCAAGGGCACCCCGGAGGCGAACCTCCGGACGACGGTCCTCGCCCGCGACAAGTCCGGTGTCCTCTGGCAGTACCCCTCGGGGGGCCGTACCGACCAGCCGCTCCGCGCCCGCAAGCGCATCGGCGGCGGCTGGAACGCCTACACCGCGATCACCTCGGTCTCCTGGCGGAACGCGGCCGGGCACGGCGACCTCGTCGCCCTCGACCGGTCCGGGGTGCTCTGGTACTACGAGGGCTCGAACAACCCGGACGCCCCCTTCAAGCCGCGCCAGAAGGTGGCCACGGGCTGGGAGCGGTACACCGCCCTCGCGAGCTACGGCCACGGGCTCGTCGCCCGCGACAAGGACGGCGTGCTCTGGAGGTTCAACCGCGGCGGCGCGAGCGCCCCGGTGCCGCTGTTCGAGTCGCGCACCCGGATCGGCGGCGGCTGGAACACCTACGACGCCATCGCCGCCCCGCCGGGCGGCTACAACGCCGCGGCCCGCGACCGGGCGGGAGTCCTCTGGGCGTACGGCTCCGGCTATCCGACCTACAAGCCGCGCATCCGCGTCGGCGGCGGCTGGAACACCTACGACGCCCTCGCCTGGACCGAGAACCTCGACGGTGCCAGGAGCAGCGCGGACTTCATCGCCCGCGACAAGGCGACGGGGTACCTCTGGCTCTACCAGGGCTTCTACAACCAGGACAGCGTCCTGGTCCCCGTCGGCCCGCGCACCAAGATCGGCTGGGGCTGGGGCATCTACGACATGATCATCTGAGCAGGAGTCGGGGCGGGACCGGCGACGCCCACGCGGACGTCGCCGGTCCCGTTCCGGTGTCCGTCAGAACAGGGTCGCGGGCGTCGCGGTGAGGGCGTCAGGCGTTTCGAGCCCGATCCGGCCCGACAGCGGTGCCTTCCAGTCCCCGGTGCCCCGGTAGAGCGCGAGGCTGTAGCGGGTGCCGCCTGCGAGTCCGTTGACCACCACGTCGGCGGTGCCGTCGCGGTCGGCGTCGCCGATGCCGACGATCTCGCCGTACTGGTTCCAGCCGCCGCCGATGCGGGTGCGGGCGGCGAAGGTGCCGTCGCCCTTGCCGAGGTACAGCCAGAGGACGCCCGCGGTGTCGCGGGCGACGAGGTCACCGGCCCTGCCGCCGGCGATGTTCCCGGCGGCGGTGATCTTGTTGTAGACGCCCCAGCCGTGACCGATCTTGGTGCGCGGGGCGAAGGGGGCGGACGTGTTCCCCGTGCCCTTGTGGAGCCACAGGTCGCCCGCCTTGTCGGTGGCGACGAGGTCGGGACGGCCGTCGCCGGTCAGGTCGCTGCCACCGGTGATCTTGTTGTAGACCTGCCAGCCACCGCCGATCTTCATACGCGGCGAGAAGCCCTTCCCGGTGCCGCTGTGCAGCCACAGGGCGCCGCTCCGGTCACGGGCGACGACGTCGGCGTGCGGGGACCCGGCGACGTTCCCGGGCGTGACGATCTGGTCGTACGCGTCCCAGCCGGTGCCGAGGACCGTCTTCTCCAGGGGGATCGAGAAGCCGCCGAACCACAGCGTCCGGCGCCCGTCGACGGCGAACAGCGTGCCGCCGCTCCGGTAGAGCAGGTCGGGGGAGCCGCTGTCCGAGAAGTCGTGGGGGTGCGGCTTGCTCGCGACGGTGAGTGTGCCGGTGCGTACGACGGAGGGCCCGATGCCGTTGGCGGGCGTCGCCGTCACCTTCCAGGCGTACGCGCCGTTGGGGGCGGCGGTGAAGTCGTTGAGCAGGCCCTTCCATCTGTCCCCGGCAGCCCACTTCTCCCCGAAGGAGTAGGAGGTCCAGCGCTTCCCCGACGCGGTGTGGGTCAGCTCGACGTACGACTTGATGAAAGCCGTCCGGTTGAGCCGCCACCGCAGGGTCGTGTCGCCGCTCTCCGTGCTGAAGTCGATGGTGGCGGGGAGCTGCTGGCCGACGATGTCGAGGGCCGTGGGCACGCCTGTGCTCGCCACGAGCGTCGCGGTCGGGGTGCCGTCCGGGCCGGGGGCGATCCGGTAGAGGCCCTCGCCCTTCTCGATCGTGCCGCCCAGCGCCAGCTGCTCGCCGCCGGCGCCGCCGCGCAGGGATTCGACGGTGTCGAGCAGCTTGACCGTCCGTCCGTCCTTCAGGGAGCGGGCGGTGAGGGCGTGCAGGGGGTTGGGGCTGTCGGCCTTGGCGCCGCCCGGCACGGCGTACGTCACCCAGTCGTCGCCCACCGATTCGAGCGCGAGCGAGGCTCCGGAGCCGAGAGGGGTCCGGGAGACCTCGGCCTCGCCCCGTCGTGCCACCGCGAGGGTGATCGCGCCGGTGGCGGGGTTCCGCTCGGTCCAGGCCAGGTGGGTGGCGGACGCGGTGGCGTCGGCGTCGGACTGGGCCGCCGGAGCGGGACGGTCCTCCACGACCTTCGCGGTGGCGGTGTCGACGAGGGCCACGCGGCGGCCGGACACCCCGTCCTTCGTGCCGCTGTAGAGGAGGACGACGGTGTCGGGCGAGGTCATGTTGACCCAGTGGAAGACCGCGTCGGCGGGCAGACCGGGGACCGTGCGGTCCACGAGCGTGCCCTCGGGCTTGCCGAGGAGGTGGAGGTCGGTCCCGCCGCCCGCACGCGGGGCCGACATCACCAGGGTGCTTCCGGCGAGCCGGTGGAAGGTGGCGGAGGGGCCGAGGGCGCTCGTGTCGATCACGACGGGGCCGGCGCCGGTCGCCATGTCGTACAGCTTCCGGACGCTTCCCTCCGTCTTCATCACGATGTCCGTCTGGACGCCGCCCCAGTAGTCGCCCGCCGGCAGCGTCGTCGTCACCCCGTCCGCGTACCGCGTCCAGCGGTGGACGGTGCCCGACTGCTCGTACACGCGTGTCAGGAAGCCCGACGGGCCGTTGCCGGCCACCTTCGCGCCGGGCTGCAGCGTGAGCGCTTCCTGCTGCTCGGCGGCCCGGACGGCCGGGGGCGCCGCCAGGGCGGGGGCGGTCGTCAGGGTGACCGGGGCGACGGCGAGGGCAGCGGTGACGGCCAGGGCGAGCCGGCGGCGCGGGGGACGGGCAGGGGGCACGGGAGGCTCTCTCTCCAGGGTTACGGGCACGGCGGAACCCGCCATGCCCGTAACCGACTTACGAGGAGACCGAAGGGTTGTACGCGATCAGGCGACCGAGTTGAACTTGCTGCCCTCGCCCGCGTACAGGTTCGTGTTCTGGCGGCTGAACGGCGCCGTGTACGAGCCCGTCGAGCGGTAGACGGACGTGCCGCCCGCCCCGTACCCGATCAGGTCCGGCCGGCCGTCGCCGGTGACGTCACCGGCGCCGACGAGCTGGCTGAACGCCTGCCAGCCCCCGCCGACCTTGACCCGGGAGGCGAAGGTGCCGTTGCCGGTGCCGAGGTAGAGCCAGAGGACGCCCGCGGTGTCGCGGGCGACGAGGTCGCCGGCGGCGCCGCCGGCGATGTTGCCGACCGCGGTGATCTGGTTGTAGATCCCCCAGCCGCCGCCGACCTTCACGCGCGGGGCGAAGGGCGTGGTGGAGGAGCCGGTCCCCTTGTAGAACCACAGGACGCCGGAGGCGTCGGTGGCGAGGAGGTCGGAGCGGCCGTCGCCGTTGAGGTCGGAGCCGCCGGCGAGCTGCTTGTAGCCGCCCCAGCCGCCGCCGATCCTCACGCGCGGGGCCAGGGTGCCGTCGCCCTTGCCGAGGTAGTGCCAGAGGTAGCCGGAGCCGTCCAGGGCGATCACGTCGCCGTGGGAGGTGCCGGCGATGTTGCCGACGGCCTCGATCTGCTTGTAGATCTGCCAGCCCGTGCCGATCCTCGTCCGGCGGGCGGTCGCGGTCTGCCCGTCGACCGGCCAGTCGAAGAGGTCGTCCCGCCACAGGTTGCCCGAGGCGTCCCGGGCGATGACGTCGGTGGAGCCGTTGTCGTTGAGGTCGTGCGCGTTGGCCTGGCGCTGGACCTGGAAGCTGCCGGAGATGCTCGCGGGGCTGCCGACGCCGTCGGTGGGGGTGGCGGTGACCTTCCAGGTGTAGACGCCGTTGGGGGCGCTGGCGCCGTCCAGGACGCCGTTCCAGGCGTAGGTGAAACGGTTGCCCGAGACGGGCGCGTCCAGACGCTTGGTGAGCTTCCTGCCCGTGGTGACGTGCGTGAGCGTGAGGTCCACGGTGGCGTTGCCCCGCGACAGGGTCCACTCCATCGGGAGCGTGGTGCCCGCCTTCTCCAGGTCGACGTAGGTGGGGACCCGGGCGTCGGCGAACTGCACGGACAGGACCCGGCCGGTGGAGGACTCGAGCGTGACCGTCGGGCGGGCGCCGCCGCCGTCGCCGATCCGGAAGAGGCCGTCGCCGTCCGAGTTGAACCCGCGCACGAGCAGGGAGCCGTCGGGGGCGTGGGACGCGCTGGAGAAGTTGTCCAGGACCTTGTACGGCTGGGCGCCCGCGTCCATGAGGTTCCGTGCGTACAGCGGGCTCGGAGACTCCGCGGTGGCGGTGCCCGGGACGCCGTAGAAGACCGTGTCCCCGACGATGCCCGCGACGACGGCGCGGGTCAGCTCGCCGGTCAGGGGGATGCGCGCGACCGTCGTGGTGCCGGTCCGCTGCGCGCTGAACTCGACGCCGCCGTCCTGCGAGGCGTGGACCCACCCCTTCCAGGCGGCGGTGAGGGCGCCGGTCGACGACTGGTCCCACTGGGAGGTGCCCGCGCTGCCGCCCCAGTCGACGACCGAGGCGCTGTTCACGTTGGACGTGGCCGTCCAGTACACGATCCGGTCGGTGGGGATGTACGGCTCCCGGACGCTGCCCAGGACGACGAAGTCGTTGCCGCGGGAGGCGACGACCTTGTAGTCGATGTTCTTGGGGCGGGAGGAGAGCTTGCTCTTCTTGGTGACGCCGTTGACCTTCGAGAGCTGCCAGAGCTCGTGGTAGTCGTCGGTGGTCGACACGCTCACGAAGAGGTTCTCGTTGACCACGCCGACGAGCTTCGTGCTGCCGGACGGGAACTCGGCCCCGATGTTGAAAGAGGCGCGCCAGGCCCCGCCGTTCTTCATGTCGCGTACGGAGATGGTGTTGCCGTCACCGGTCACGAGGAAGTCGGAGTTGCTGTCGTAGCCGGTGGTCCCGGTGCCGACCGTCGTCACCGAGCCGTCCTCGTACGCGTGCCACTCCAGGATCGTGGTGCCGTCGCCGTCCTTGCGGGACGTGAGGTAGCCGGTGGTGCCGATGCTGACGATCTCGGCGTCGACGGGCAGGTTCGCCGCGTCGGCGGCGGAGACGGCCGCCCGGACGGCCGTCGGGACGGCGGCGACGGCCGGTACGGCGACGAGCGTCCCGGTCACGGCGGTGACGGTGGACAGCGTGAGCAGCGCGGCGGCGAGCCGGCGGCCGGACGGACGGTGCTGCAAGGAAACCCCCAGTGGAAACGGGTACGGCGCCTGCCGTACCCGTTTCCAGACTCTTGATCGACTCGGGGGGTTGTACGACCGTCGAGCAGATTTCCGGATGGGCCCGCCTCAGCCCCGCCGTTCCATCACGCCCCGCGCGTACGCCGCCTGCCCGGCGTGCTGGAGGTCGTCCGCGATCACCGACACCAGCCGGACGCCGAGGGTGACCGGCGGGTCCCAGCGGGTGTCGACGATCCGGTCCAGGTCCGCGTTCGTGACCGTACGGACCAGTTCCTCCGTACGGGCGTGCACGGCGTCGTGGTAGCCGAGCAGCAGCTCCGCCGACGCGCGGACCTCGCCGACCTGCGCGCTCGTCTGCCCGTAGCCGGTGGCGCGCTTCGGGAAGGGCAGCCCGAAGCGGTCCGCCCAGCCGTCCGAGGTCCACAGCTGGTCCGTGTCGAAGGCGTCCGCGAGGTGGTCGTCCTGGACCCGGGTGAGGTGCCAGACGAGCCAGGCGACGGAATTCGCGTCGGGATCGATCCGTACGGCGAGCTCCTCGTCCGTCAGCCCCTCCACGGCCTCGTGGACGACCTCACGGATCCGGCCGAAGGCGTCGACCAGCAGACCGGCACTGTTCATGGGAGCTCCTCGGGGTCGGGGGCCGGGACCGTCGGGACCCGGGGGTTCAGGAACGATCCTGCCGCCACCGCTCCACCGCCGCCTCCACGTCGAAGGGCCTCAGGTTCAGCGGGGGACCCGCCGGCGGGCGGACGAGCGCCTCGGCGATCCTGGTGTTGATCTCCCCGAGGACGCGGCGGACCTGGCTCTCCGAGACGGCCGCGGCGGCCTCCGCCTCCGCGTCCTCGGCCGCCTTGCGCAGGGCGAGGGAGGGCGGCAGGACGGACGCGCCCTCCCGGTGCATCTTCCCCTTGATCCACCACAGCTCGTCGTACGGGGCCGAGTCGTCGGGGAGGGGCTTGCCGAAGCCGGGCAGGCCGCGGAAATCGCCGCGCTCCGCCGCCTCGCGGATCTGTCTGTCGACGAACGACTCGAAGCTGACTCCGGGCGGCTTGCGTTCGGTCATGTGTCCAGACTACGTATCCACCGCCCGACCGGTGTGGTCCTCGCGGGCTACTGCCGCGCGCGGTCTTCCGGCACGCTGTGGTCCGTTCCACGCGCGTCGACCCTTGCCCCGCCCATGTTCCGCCGATCCCCGACCCGTACCGGAGGACGCATGCGTGCACGGATCACCCCCCTCGGCACCCTGCTCGCGCTCGTCGCGGGCCTGCTCACCGCGCTCGTCACCACCACCCCCGCCCAGGCCGCGCCGCTCTTCAAGGCGCCGTACCCCTGCGGGCAGACCTGGACCTACAGCCACCACTCGGCCGAGGTCCGCCAGGCGCTCGACTTCGTCCGTTCCGACGGCGGCGCCACCGCCGGCACCCCGGTCCTCGCCTCGGCGTCCGGCACCGCCTACCGCTACTCCCAGCCGACCGGCGCCGGGAACTACGTCGTGATCGACCACGGCGGCGGCTGGAAGACGTACTACTTCCACCTCAGCGCCTACTCCGTCGCCGACGGCGCCGCGGTCGCCCAGGGGCAGCAGATCGGCACCACCGGCTCCACCGGCAACAGCTCCGGCGCCCACATCCACTACGAGCAGCTCTACAACGGCGTCGGCCAGAGCATCGTGATCAACGGCGTCTCCCTCGCCCCCTACCCCGGCTCCTACGGCTCCAGGTTCCTGACCAGCGACAACGGCTGCTCGGGCGGGGGCGGCGGAAAGTACTGGGTCGACACCTTCGCCAACGCCACCGGCTACGCCCAGGCGAACACGAACGACCCGCAGGGCGTGCTGAACGCGGGCACGAACTACGTCTACTGCAAGGTCTGGGGCGCGGAGGTCCGCGACGGCTCCGGGAACTACAACCACTGGTGGCTGAGGACCGACCTCGACACCGTCTACGCCGGGAAGAACGGCCGCGGGGCGTACGTGTCCGCGTACTACCTGTCCCGCTGGGGCAACGACGAGGCCCGCGACAACAACGGGACCGTGATCCCGAACTGCTGAGACGCCCGCGCCCGGAAAAGGGCAGGAGCCCCGGCTCGTGCCGTGAGGCACGGAGCGGGGCTCCTTGGGTACTGCTCTAGTCGTGCGTTCGCCGACCCGGGCAACTTAGGCCGGGGTGACGTTCTCCGCCTGCGGGCCCTTCGGGCCCTGCGTGACGTCGAAGGTCACGAGCTGGTTCTCCTCGAGCGAGCGGAAGCCGTTCGCGTTGATCGCGGAGTAGTGGACGAAGACATCCGGGCCGCCGCCGTCCTGGGCGATGAAGCCGAAGCCCTTTTCAGCGTTGAACCACTTCACGGTTCCGGTAGCCATGAGCCCTCCTATGGGCCAAAGGGTCGCCCTGCTCCAGAACCTGCAAACAAGTCTGAAAACTACAAAAGCCTGCGGGTCACATGCTCCGCAGGCTCTGTACTGCAAGGGAAACCAAACTGCAACTTGCGTTGAGCGTAGCACGCAGGACGCTCGCGGCGGTAGAGGGAAAGATCACGTCACCCGCATGTTTGATTCCGTTCCGTGTGCTGACGCGCGTGCCCCGCCGATGCCCACACTCCGAGACGGGTCTAGCCTCGCGATGTGGACAAAGCAACCGACGACCAGCAGCGCAGCCGGCCCCGCGTCGGACACATCCAGTTCCTGAACTGCCTCCCCCTCTACTGGGGCCTCGCCAGGACCGGGACGCTCCTCGACCTCGAGCTCACCAAGGACACGCCGGAGAAGCTCAGCGAGCGGCTCGTCCGGGGCGATCTCGACATCGGCCCGATCACCCTCGTCGAGTACCTCCGGAACGCGGACGACCTGGTCGCCCTCCCCGACATCGCCGTCGGCTGCGACGGGCCCGTCATGTCCTGCGTGATCGTCTCCCAGCGGCCCCTGGCGGAGCTCGACCGCGCGCGCGTGGCCCTCGGCTCCACCTCCCGCACCTCCGTACGCCTCGCCCAGCTGATCCTGGCCGAGCAGTACGGGGTCGAGCCCGACTACTACACCTGCCCGCCGGACCTCGGCCTGATGATGCAGGAGGCGGAGGCCGCCGTCCTCATCGGCGACGCCGCGCTCCGGGCCTCCCTGCACGACGCGCCCCGGCTCGGCCTCCAGGTCCACGACCTGGGGCTCATGTGGAAGGAGTGGACGGGCCTGCCGTTCGTCTTCGCCGTGTGGGCGGCGCGCAAGGACTTCCTGGCGCGCGAGCCGGAGACCGTCCACGAGGTGCACCAGGCGTTCCTGGCCTCGCGCGACCTCTCCCTCGAAGAGGTCGCCAAGGTCGCCGAGCAGGCCGCCCGCTGGGAGACCTTCGACGCCGAACTCCTGGAGCGGTACTTCCGCACGCTCGACTTCCGTTTCGGCCCCGAGCAACTCGCGGGAGTACGGGAGTTCGCCCGCCGCACCGGACCCACGACCGGCTTCCCGGCGGACGTCGCGGTGGAACTCCTGCCGCCCCCGGCGCGATAAGCGGCGGAGCCGCGGGGAATGGGACGGGAAAGAAATGCCGGTGGGCCCTCCCGGGCTCCGGGCGGCTCTTTCCCGGCGCCCCCCGGAATGCTGGCGCTCCCCCCGCGGCTCCGGTAAATGCGCCGCGCCCGCGAGGCGCCCGGAATTCACCGGATATTCGCCGGACCCCCGCCCGCCCCTCCCCGGTGCCTCACTCCCCGTCCACCCTCCGCCCCCGCCCCCGGCCTCCGGCGGCCGCCGAACGGCACCCTGCGGAAGTCGCCGGAAGCACTGGCGTAGGCTGGCTCGGTCTGTCATAACCCCTCCGAAAGGGACGCACCCGGTGACCGAGAAGGCCGAACTCCAGTCCGTTCTCGACCGCGCCGCCGCGGGTGGCCGGATCACTCCCGAGGAGGCGCTCGACCTCTACCGCTCGGCGCCCCTGCACGCACTGGGCGCCGCCGCCGACGCGGTGCGCCGCCGCCGGTACGCGGGGACCGAGCACATCGCGACGTACATCATCGAGCGGAACATCAACTACACGAACGTCTGCGTGACGGCGTGCAAGTTCTGCGCGTTCTACGCCGCCCCGAAGGACACCGCGAAGGGCTGGACCCGGGACCTCGACGACATCCTGCGCCGCTGCGCGGAGACCGTGGAGCTCGGCGGCACCCAGATCATGTTCCAGGGCGGCCACCACCCGGACTACGGCGTCGAGTACTACGAGAAGCACTTCGCCGCCATCAAGAAGGACTTCCCGCAGCTGGTCATCCACTCCCTCGGCGCCTCCGAGGTCGAGCACATGGCCCGCATCTCCGGCGTCTCCGTCGAGGAGGCCATCACCCGCATCCACGCGGCCGGCCTCGACTCCTTCGCGGGCGCCGGCGCCGAGCTGCTCCCCGAGCGGCCGCGCAAGGCCATCGCCCCGCTCAAGGAGAGCGGCGAGCGCTGGCTGGAGATCATGGAGATCGCCCACAAGCTGGGCGTCGAGTCCACCTCCACCATGCTGATGGGCACCGGCGAGACCAACGCCGAGCGGATCGAGCACCTGCGCATGATCCGTGACGTGCAGGACCGGACGGGCGGCTTCCGGGCCTTCATCCCGTACACGTACCAGCCGGAGAACAACCACCTCAAGGGCCGCACGCAGGCCACGCTCTTCGAGTACCTGCGCATGATCGCGATCGCCCGGCTCTTCCTCGACAACGTCGCCCACATCCAGGGCTCGTGGCTCACCACGGGCAAGGAGATCGGCCAGCTGACCCTGCACTACGGCGCGGACGACCTCGGCTCGATCATGCTGGAGGAGAACGTCGTCTCCTCCGCCGGGGCCAAGCACCGCTCCAACCTGCGCGAGATGATCGACATGATCCGCACGGCCGACCGCGTCCCGGCGCAGCGCAGCACCACGTACGAGCACCTCGTCGTCCACGACGACCCGGCGAACGACCCGGTCGACGAGCGCGTCGCCTCGCACATCTCGTCCACGGCGATCGCCGGGGGCACGGCGCACCCCGAGCTGAAGCTCCTCGACGCCCACTGACGCGCCCGTGCTGACCCTCCACGTCGCCGAGGCGACCCCCGAGAGCGCCGTCCTCGTCGACGGCGCCCTCGTCGCCGCCGTCGGCCCGTACGAGGACCTGGCCGCCGCCCGCCCCGAGGCGCGGGTGCGGCGGTGGCCCGGCATCCTCACTCCGGGACTCCTCAACCCGTACGGCCCCGAGCTGCTCGAACAGACCTACTACCCGGACCCCCGGGAGGCCGCGGAGTTCGGCACCGAGCCGATCACGGGGGAGCGGGCGCGGGAGATCTTCCGCGCCGACCCGGCGCGGCTCGGCGCCGGCGCGCGGCGCGGGGTGCAGCGGATGCTGGCGCACGGCACGGTCGCGGTCGCCGGCGAACTGCGCGGCCGGGCCGCGGTGGACGCGGTGCGGAGGGCCGGTCTCGCCGTCGGGCAGCGGCCCCCGTCCCTGCCCGGTCCGCCGTCCTTCTCCCCGGTGCCGCTGATCCTGCTGCCCGCCCCGGCACCGGGCGGCCCCGCCCGGTTCGCCGTCTTCGACGTCCCCGACCGGGCGGCCCTGGTCCGCCTCGGCGCGTCGACCTGCGTCGCCACCGTCCTCGGCGGCCGTCTGGTCCACCGGCGCCGGTAGCCGGGACCCGGCTCACCCGCCCCGGACGGGGGCGTCCTTCCTCTGGACCGGGTACTCGTCCGCGTACTGCGGCAGACCGGTGACGGCATCCCGCTCCCTTCGTCAGCGCTGTCACCCTTCCTTGAGCGCGCCGGTCCGGGAGGAGGCCGAAGCCGATTCCCGGAAATCTCGTGGGCGCCGGGGCCGGTCCCCGGCCGTCCGGGGGGCGGCTGCCACAATGGCCGGGTGAGCCGAGCATCCCTGGACAAGCAGCCGCACGAAGTCGCCTCGATGTTCGACGACGTGGCGGCGAACTATGACCTCACCAACGACGTGCTCTCCCTGGGGCAGGACCGGCGCTGGCGCAAGGAGGTCGCCAAGGCGGTCGACGCGCGGCCCGCGCAGAAGGTCCTCGACCTGGCCGCCGGGACCGCGACCTCCTCGCAGCCGTTCGTGAAGGCGGGGGCGTACGTCGTCCCGTGCGACTTCTCCCTCGGGATGCTGCGGGTCGGCAAGAAGAACCACCCGTGGATGCCGTTCACGGCGGGCGACGGCATGAACCTGCCGTTCCGCGACGACGTCTTCGACGCGGTCACCATCTCCTTCGGGCTGCGGAACATCCAGGACACCGACCGGGCGCTGCGCGAGCTGTACCGGGTGACGAAGCCCGGCGGCCGGGTCGTCATCTGCGAGTTCTCGCACGCCACCTGGGCGCCGTTCCGCACGGTGTACGAGGAGTACCTGATGCGCGCGCTGCCGCCGGTGGCCCGCGCCGTGTCCTCCAACCCCGACGCGTACGTGTACCTCGCGGAGTCCATCCAGTCCTGGCCGGACCAGGCGACCCTGGCGGGCATGATGCAGAAGGCCGGCTGGTCGAAGGTGGCCCACCGGAACCTGACGGGCGGCATCGTGGCCCTGCACCGCGGCTTCAAGGCCTGACCCCGCCCCTCCGCCCGATGAAATTCCCCCATCCTTCCCTCGACCCCTCCGGGAGATCCGCCGTGACCGAGCAGCCCCTCTCCGAGCACACCGCCGATGTGATCGTCGTCGGGGCAGGCCCGGCCGGCTCCACCACCGCGTACTACCTGGCCAAGGCCGGACTCGACGTCCTGCTCCTGGAGAAGACCGCCTTCCCGCGCGAGAAGGTCTGCGGCGACGGCCTCACGCCGCGCGCCACCAAGCAGCTCGTCGCCATGGGCATCGACATCTCCGAAGAGGCCGGCTGGCTGCGGAACCGGGGCCTGCGGATCATCGGCGGCGGCGTCCGCCTGGAGCTCGACTGGCCGGAGCTCGCCTCGTACCCGGACTACGGACTCGTCCGCAAGCGCGACGACTTCGACGAGCAGCTCGCCCGCCAGGCGCAGAAGGCCGGCGCCCGGCTGTACGAGCGCTGCAACGTGGGCGCGCCGATCATCGACGACCGCACGGGCCGGATCACCGGCGTCCACGCCAAGCTCGGCGAGGAGAAGCGCGAGGTCACCTTCCACGCCCCGCTCGTCGTCGCCGCCGACGGCAACTCCACCCGGATCTCCCTCGCCATGGGCCTGCACCGGCGCGAGGACCGGCCGATGGGCGTGGCGGTCCGGACGTACTTCACGAGCCCCCGCCACGACGACGACTACCTGGAGTCCTGGCTGGAGCTGTGGGACCGCCGGGGCCCGCAGGACCGTCTGCTGCCCGGCTACGGCTGGATCTTCCCGATGGGCGACGGCACCTCCAACGTCGGCCTCGGCATCCTCGACTCCTCGAAGGCGTTCCGGGAGCTGGACTGGCGCGAGGTCCTCAAGGCCTGGTGCGCCTCCATGCCGGAGGACTGGGGCTACACCCCGGAGAACATGACGCAGCCGATCCGCGGCGCCGCCCTGCCGATGGCGTTCAACCGCCAGCCGCACTACACCAAGGGCCTGCTGCTGGTCGGCGACGCGGGCGGCCTGGTCAACCCGTTCAACGGCGAGGGCATCGCGTACGCCATGGAGTCGGGCCAGATCGCGGCCGACGTCATCGTCCAGGCGCACGCGCGCGCGACGCCCGCCCAGCGCGAGCTGGCCCTGCGGAACTACCCGCAGGTCCTCAAGGACACCTACGGCGGCTACTACACGCTGGGCCGCGCGTTCGTGAAGCTCATCGGCAACCCGAAGATCATGAAGCTCGCGACCCAGCGCGGTCTGACCCACCCGATGCTGATGAGGTTCACCCTCAAGATGCTGGCGAACCTCACGGACCCGACGGGCGGCGACGCCATGGACCGCATCATCAACGGCCTGTCGAAGGTGGCGCCGAAGGCCTGAGCGCCGTCAGGCGTGGCGCCCGGAGACCCCGGCGAACCGCCGGCCCACCGGGGGCCGGGGCACGCGGGCGCCACACCGCCCCGGCCGAGGCGCTGCGCCGCTGATCCGCCGGCACGCCGAAGGGCCGTCGCTCCCCCGAGGAGTGACGGCCCTTCGGCACGCTGCGGGACGGATCAGAGGATGCGGACCGCGCCCGAGGGGGTGTCCCAGTCCATGGAGTGCTGGACCACGCCGCTGGACGGGTTCTGCGCGCCCACGTACTGGCCGCCGCCGACGTAGATGGCGACGTGGTACGAGCCGCTGCGGCTGCCCCAGTACAGGATGTCGCCCGGCTGCAGGTTGCTCAGGGAGACGGAGGTGCCCATGCTCGACTGCTCGTACGAGATGCGGGGCAGGTCGATGCCGGCCGCGCGGTAGGCGGCCTGGACGAGGCCGGAGCAGTCCCAGGAGTTGGGGCCGGTGCCGCCGGAGACGTACGCGTCGCCGATCTGGGCCTTGGCGAAGGCCACGATCGCGGCGGCGGAGCCGGTGGGGGCCTGCGTCTGGCTGCCGCTGTCCGAGGCGGTGGAGCCGCTGTCCGAGGACGAGCCGCCGTCGTTCGAGGAGCTCTGGGTGGAGAGCTGGGTGCGGGCGGCGTCGCGGGAGGCGCGGGCCGCGGCCTCCTGGCGCTCCTGCTCGGCCTTGAGGCGGGCCTCCTCGGCCCGCTCGGCCGCGGCCTTGCGGTCGGCCTCGGCCTTGGCCTTCTTGGCCTCCTTGGCGGCCTTCTGCAGCGCCGCGTCCTCCTGGGACCGGAGGCTCTGGTCGAGCGCCTCCTGCTGGGAGGCCTCGGCGGAGGCGGCGACGGCGCTGGCGAGGCCGCCGGCGGCGTCGAGGGAGCCCAGGGTGGGCATTTCGATGGTCTCGGTCACCGGCTCGGCATTCGCCGGCCCGGCAGCACCGGCCACCGCGATGGTGCCGAGGACGCCACCGGCAACTCCGGCGCGGAGCGCGAGCTTCGAGGCGCTGCGGCGGGGCTTCCGGTGGCTGGGTATGTGAGCGGTGTGGGACATGGGAACAACCGCTATCAGGGCGCGACGGTTCCCTTCAAGAAACGTGGGGTGCGCCACAGTTGCGTTTGGAATCCGTGAATCCGCTCCCGTCGCAACCTTATTGACGCCGTAACGGGCAAATCGGGCATGGCTCATCCGGCCCTTGATCACGGGTTTTCATTGAAAAGCCCGAATTGCCCGACGCTTACCACCTCTTGACGCCGATGGCCAAGCCCTCTTCTTTTGAAGCTCCTGTGACGTGACGCAGGTCACACGCCGCTCGTGAAAACGCGCACGCGTCCACCTCCGTACGCCGGACCCCCCGACCGGGCGACGGTCGGTTTCCTTATCACCCGGACGCGTTCCCCGCCAATTTGCCTGCACTGGCCAACACTTGATAGTGCGACACCCCTTCCGAACAGCTATTTCCGGTCCGGATGTCACATCTGGTGATCACCTGCGTGCTTCGCGCAACAAGATCACCGCTCATCCGACTTCATGATCCTTCGTCAGGTGGTGGAGATCACAAAGTCCGCGCTGTACCCCGTGTCGCAGATCACAGAGGGGCGGGCATAAGATGCGGGGCAGCCGGGCTTGTGAACTGCCTCACATGGGGCGATCTTCCGGGGCCCGGCGGTGCGGTCCAACGGTCAAGGACGACTGGAAGGAGCGAGGAGCGTGAATGCGTACGCGCCCGTCCTCGTGCTCGGTGCCCTGGGTGCGGGGTTTGCGATCTTCTCCGTGGTCATGGCCACGCTTATCGGGCCCAAGCGGTACAACAGGGCCAAACTGGAAGCGTACGAGTGCGGCATCGAGCCGACGCCCACTCCCGCCGGGGGCGGCCGCTTCCCGATCAAGTACTACCTGACGGCGATGCTCTTCATCGTCTTCGACATCGAGATCGTCTTCCTCTACCCCTGGGCCGTCACCTTCGACGCCCTGGGGCTTTTCGGGCTCGTGGAGATGTTGCTCTTCGTGCTCACCGTCTTCGTCGCCTACGCGTACGTGTGGCGTCGCGGCGGCCTGGAATGGGACTGAGGGGCTGAGAGGCACACTCATGGGACTCGAAGAGAAACTCCCCAGCGGCTTTCTGCTGACGACGGTCGAACAGGCCGCGGGCTGGGTGCGGAAGGCGTCCGTGTTCCCCGCGACCTTCGGCCTCGCCTGCTGCGCCATCGAGATGATGACCACCGGAGCCGGCCGGTACGACCTGGCCCGCTTCGGCATGGAGGTCTTCCGCGGCTCGCCGCGCCAGGCCGACCTGATGATCGTGGCCGGACGGGTCAGCCAGAAGATGGCGCCCGTCCTGAGGCAGGTCTACGACCAGATGCCCAACCCGAAGTGGGTCATCTCCATGGGCGTCTGCGCCTCCTCGGGCGGCATGTTCAACAACTACGCGATCGTGCAGGGCGTCGACCACATCGTGCCGGTCGACATCTACCTGCCCGGTTGCCCGCCGCGTCCGGAGATGCTCATGGACGCGATCCTCAAGCTCCACCAGAAGATCCAGTCCTCCAAGCTCGGCGTGAACGCCGAGGAGGCGGCCCGCGAGGCGGAGGAGGCGGCGCTCAAGGCGCTGCCGACGATCGAGTTGAAGGGTCTGCTCCGTTGAGTGACGAGACACCCAACCCCGACAAGGACCTCAGCGCGCAGAACCTGCCAGGTCAGCGCGGTGATCACGGCGAGGAGGTCCGCGTCCAGCGCGGCATGTTCGGCGCCCAGAGCGGGGCCGACACCTCCGGCTACGGCGGCCTGGTCCGCTCGATCCGGCTCCCCGGACCGGCCGCCCGGCCGTACGGCGGCTGGTTCGACGAGGTCGCCGACGAACTGGAGGGCGCCCTGGAGGAGCAGGGCCTCCTGCCCGGGAACGCCATCGAGAAGACGGTCGTCGACCGCGGCGAGATCACCTTCCACATCGAGCGCGAGCACCTCGTCCGCGTGGCCCGCACCCTGCGCGACGACCCGGCCCTCCGCTTCGAGCTCTGTACCGGCGTCTCCGGCGTCCACTACCCGGCCGACAAGGGCCGCGAGCTGCACGCCGTCTACCACCTGCGCTCGCTGACCCACGGCCGGCTGATCCGCCTGGAGGTCTCGGCCCCCGACGCCGACCCGCGCATCCCGTCCCTCGTCGCCGTCTACCCGACGAACGACTGGCACGAGCGCGAGGCGTACGACTTCTTCGGCATCGTCTTCGACGGCCACCCCGCCCTCACCCGGATCATGATGCCGGACGACTGGCAGGGCCACCCACAGCGCAAGGACTACCCCCTCGGCGGCATCGCCGTCGAGTACAAGGGCGCCCAGATCCCGGCTCCGGACCAGCGGAGGTCGTACTCGTGAACAGCACCGACGCGTCGTCCGCACGCGAGACGACAGAAGGCGCCGTCTACACGGTGACCGGCGGCGACTGGGAAGAGGTCGTCCAGTCCGCCGCGAAGGCCGACGACGAGCGCATCATCGTCAACATGGGCCCCCAGCACCCGTCCACCCACGGCGTGCTCCGCCTGATCCTGGAGATCGACGGCGAGACCGTCACCGAGGCCCGCTGCGGCATCGGCTACCTCCACACCGGCATCGAGAAGAACCTCGAGTACCGGACCTGGACGCAGGGCACCACCTTCGTCACGCGCATGGACTACCTCACCTCGTTCTACAACGAGACGGCGTACTGCCTGGGCGTGGAGAAGCTCCTCGGCATCACCGACCAGATCCCGGACCGCGCCAGCGTCATCCGCGTGATGCTGATGGAGCTCAACCGGCTCTCCTCGCACCTGGTCTGCATCGCCACCGGCGGCATGGAGCTCGGCGCCACCACGATCATGATCTACGGCTTCCGGGACCGCGAGATGATCCTGGACCTGTACGAGCTGATCACCGGCCTGCGCATGAACCACGCGTTCATCCGCCCCGGCGGCCTCGCCCAGGACCTCCCGCCCGGCGCCGTCGACGCCGTGCGCGAGTTCGTGAAGACCATGAAGAAGAACCTGCCGGAGTACGACAAGCTCGCCACCGGCAACCCCATCTTCAAGGCCCGCATGCAGGACGTCGGCTACCTCGACCTCACCGGCTGCATGGCCCTCGGCGCCACCGGCCCGATCCTCCGCTCGGCGGGCCTCCCGCACGACCTGCGGAAGACCGACCCGTACTGCGGCTACGAGAACTACGAGTTCGACGTCCCGACCGCCGACACCTGCGACTCCTACGGACGCTTCCTCGTCCGCCTGGAGGAGATGCGGCAGTCCCTGCGGATCGTCGAGCAGTGCCTCGACCGCCTGGCCCCCGGACCGGTCATGGTCGGCGACAAGAAGATCGCCTGGCCCGCGCAGCTCGCCCTCGGCACGGACGGCCTCGGCAACTCCACCGACCACATCGCGAAGATCATGGGCACCTCCATGGAGGCCCTGATCCACCACTTCAAGCTGGTCACCGAGGGCTTCCGGGTCCCCGCCGGGCAGGCCTACGCGGCCGTCGAGTCGCCCAAGGGCGAGCTCGGCGTCCACGTCGTCTCCGACGGCGGCACCCGCCCGTACCGGGTCCACTTCCGCGACCCGTCCTTCACCAACCTCCAGGCCATGGCCGCGATGTGCGAAGGCGGCCAGGTCGCCGACGTCATCGTCGCCGTCGCCTCCATCGACCCCGTGATGGGAGGCGTCGACCGATGACCGACCAGATCAGCCTGGGCATGCCCCAGCTCCCCGCCCCCGCGTACCCGGCGGACGTCCGCGCCCGTCTGGAGGAGGACGCCCGGGCGATCATCGACCGCTACCCGGGCTCCCGCTCCGCGCTCCTGCCGATGCTGCACCTCGTGCAGTCGGAGGAGGGCCACGTGACCCGCACCGGCATGCAGTTCTGCGCCGACATGCTCGGCCTGACCACCGCCGAGGTCACCGCCGTCGCCACCTTCTACACGATGTACCGGCGCAAGCCCTCCGGCGACTACCAGGTCGGCGTCTGCACCAACACGCTCTGCGCGGTCATGGGCGGCGACGCCATCTTCGAGGAGCTCAAGGCCCACCTCGGCGTCGGCAACGACGAGACGACGGCCGACGGCAAGATCACCCTCGAACACATCGAGTGCAACGCGGCCTGCGACTTCGCACCCGTCGTGATGGTCAACTGGGAGTTCTTCGACAACCAGACGCCTGAGTCCGCCAAGAAGATGGTCGACGACCTCCGGGCCGGACGCACCGTCGAACCCACCCGCGGCGCCCCGCTCTGCACCTTCAAGGAGACCGCCCGCATCCTCGCCGGCTTCCCCGACGAGCGCCCCGGCGCCGTCGAGGCCACCGGCGGCGCCGGCCCCGCCTCCCTCGTGGGACTGCGCCTGGCGAAGGGCGAGAAGCCGCACCACCGAATCGTCCACCCGCGTGGTGAGACCTCCGGACAGGAGGGGGAGGAATGACCTTGGCCGCCGAGATCAACAACAGCAGCCCCGAGAAGCTCCTGGCGCCCGTCCTGTCGGCCTTCTGGGACCAGCCGAACTCCTGGACCCTGGAGACCTACGAGCGCCACGAGGGCTACCAGGGACTCAAGCGGGCCCTCGCGATGAGCCCCGACGACCTCATCGCGTACGTCAAGGAGTCCGGCCTCCGCGGACGCGGCGGCGCCGGCTTCCCCACCGGCATGAAGTGGCAGTTCATCCCGCAGGGCGACGGCAAGCCGCACTACCTCGTCGTCAACGCCGACGAGTCCGAACCCGGCACCTGCAAGGACATCCCCCTCCTCTTCGCCAACCCGCACTCCCTCATCGAGGGCATCGTGATCGCCTGCTACGCGATCCGCTCGAACCACGCCTTCATCTATCTGCGCGGCGAGGTCGTCCCCGTCCTGCGCCGCCTCCACGAGGCCGTCCGCGAGGCCTACGCCGCCGGCTACCTCGGCACCAACATCCTCGGCAGCGGACTCGACCTCGAACTCACCGTCCACGCCGGCGCCGGCGCGTACATCTGCGGTGAGGAGACCGCGCTGCTCGACTCGCTCGAAGGGCGCCGCGGCCAGCCCCGGCTGCGCCCCCCCTTCCCCGCGGTCGCCGGTCTGTACGCCTGCCCCACCGTGGTGAACAACGTCGAATCCATCGCCTCGGTTCCCGCGATCCTGAACAAGGGCAAGGACTGGTTCACGTCGATGGGGACCGAGAAGTCCCCCGGCTTCACCCTGTACTCGCTCAGCGGGCACGTCGCCTCGCCCGGCCAGTACGAGGCCCCCCTCGGCATCACCCTGCGCCAGCTCCTCGACATGAGCGGCGGGATGCGCCCCGGCCACCGGCTCAAGTTCTGGACCCCCGGCGGCTCCTCCACCCCCATGTTCACCGACGAACACCTCGACGTGCCCCTCGACTACGAGGGCGTCGGCGCCGCCGGCTCCATGCTCGGCACCAAGGCGCTCCAGTGCTTCGACGAGACCACCTGCGTCGTCCGGGCCGTCACCCGCTGGACCGAGTTCTACGCCCACGAGTCCTGCGGCAAGTGCACGCCCTGCCGCGAGGGCACGTACTGGCTCGTCCAGCTGCTCCGTGCCATCGAGAACGGGGCCGGCACCCTCGCCGACCTCGACAAGCTCAACGACATCGCCGACAACATCAACGGCAAGTCGTTCTGCGCCCTCGGCGACGGCGCCGCCTCGCCGATCTTCTCCTCGCTGAAGTACTTCCGCGAGGAGTACGAGCAGCACATCACCGGCCGGGGCTGCCCCTTCGACCCGGCCAAGTCGACCGCCTGGGCGGACAACCACAAGGAGGTGACCGCATGACCGTCACCACGTCCCACCCCGCGGGCGGCGGCAGCCCGGCCGTACCGCCCGAGGACCTCGTGACGCTGACCATCGACGGCGCCGAGATCTCCGTCCCCAAGGGGACGCTGGTCATCCGCGCCGCCGAACAGCTCGGCATCGAGATCCCGCGCTTCTGCGACCACCCGCTCCTCGACCCCGCCGGCGCCTGCCGCCAGTGCATCGTCGAGGTCGAGGGCCAGCGCAAGCCCATGGCCTCCTGCACCATCACCTGCACCGACGGCATGGTGGTGAAGTCGCAGCTCACCTCGCCCGTCGCCGAGAAGGCCCAGCACGGCGTGATGGAGCTGCTGCTCATCAACCACCCGCTGGACTGCCCGGTCTGCGACAAGGGCGGCGAGTGCCCCCTGCAGAACCAGGCCATGTCCCACGGACAGGCCGAGTCCCGCTTCGAGGGCGTCAAGCGGACCTACGAGAAGCCGGTCGCGATCTCCACCCAGGTGCTGCTCGACCGCGAGCGGTGCGTCCTGTGCGCACGCTGCACCCGCTTCTCGAACCAGATCGCCGGCGACCCGATGATCGAACTCGTCGAGCGCGGCGCGCTCCAGCAGGTCGGCACCGGCGAGGGCGACCCCTTCGAGTCGTACTTCTCCGGCAACACCATCCAGATCTGCCCGGTCGGCGCCCTCACCTCGGCCGCCTACCGCTTCCGCTCCCGCCCCTTCGACCTGGTCTCCTCGCCGTCCGTCTGCGAGCAGTGCGCCGGCGGCTGCGCCACCCGCACCGACCACCGGCGCGGCAAGGTCATGCGGCGGCTCGCCGCCGAGGACCCGGAGGTCAACGAGGAGTGGATCTGCGACAAGGGCCGCTTCGGCTTCCGGTACGCCCAGCAGCGCGACCGGCTGACCACGCCGCTCGTCCGGAACCCCGAGTCCGGTGAGCTGGAGGCCGCCTCCTGGCCCGAGGCCCTGGAGGCCGCCGCCCGCGGGCTCGTCCGCGGCCGGACCGGCGTCCTGACCGGCGGGCGGCTGACCGTCGAGGACTCCTACGCGTACGCCAAGTTCGCCCGGGTCGCCCTCGACACCAACGACATCGACTTCCGGGCCCGGATCCACTCCGGCGAGGAGGCCGACTTCCTGGCCTCGGCCGTCGCCGGACGGGGACGCGACCTGGACGGCACGGGGGTCACGTACACCTCGCTGGAGGCCGCCCCGGCCGTGCTCCTCGTCGGCCTGGAGGCCGAGGAGGAGGCGCCCGCCGTCTTCCTGCGGCTCCGCAAGGCCTGGCGCAAACACGGCCAGAAGACCTACGCGGTCGCCCCGTTCGCCACCCGGGGCCTGACGAAGGCCGGCGGCACCCTGCTGCCGGCCGCCCCCGGCACCGAGACCGAGTGGCTCGACGCCCTCACCTCCCGGGTCGGCCTCTCCGAGGACGGCGCCGCCGCGGCCGAGGCCCTCCGCCAGGAGGGCGCCGTCCTCGCCGTCGGCGAGCGGCTCGCGGGCGTGCCCGGCGCGCTCACCGCCGCCCTGCGCGCCTCGATCGCCACCGGCGCCCGCCTCGTGTGGATCCCGCGCCGCTCCGGCGAGCGCGGCGCCGTCGAGGCGGGGGCGCTCCCGGCGCTGCTGCCCGGCGGCCGGCCCGCGACCGACCCCCGCGCGCGTGAGGAGGTCGCCGCCGCCTGGGGCGTCCGCGAACTCCCGCACCGCTACGGCCGCGACACCGGCCAGATCGTGGAGGCCGCGGCAGGCGGCGAACTCGCCGCGCTGCTCGTCGCCGGCGTCGAGGTCGCCGACCTGCCGGACCCGGCACGCGCGCGTGAGGCCCTCGACACGGCGTTCGTGGTCTCCCTGGAACTGCGGCCCGGCGAGGTCACCGAGCGCGCCGACGTGATCCTGCCGGTCGCGGCCGTCGCCGAGAAGGCGGGCACCTTCCTGAACTGGGAGGGCAGGGCCCGGCTCTTCGAGGCCGCGCTCAAGCCCGAGCAGATGACCCGGCCCCTCGCGCCGACCGACGCCCGCGTGCTCCACATGCTGGCCGACGCCCTCGACGCCCACCTCGGCCTGCCCGACCTGCGGTCCGTGCGGCGCGAGATGGACCGGCTCGGCGGCTGGGCCGAGGAGCGGGCGACCGAGCCCGGCGTGCCCGGCCGGGCGGCGCCCCGGCCCGGCGACGGCGAGGCCGTCCTCGCCGGCCACCGGCTCCTCCTCGACCTCGGCAGGCTCCAGGAGGGCGACGCCGCCCTGGCCGGCACCCGGCACGCGGCGGTCGCCCGGCTCTCCGCCGCCACCGCCGCCGACACCGGCGTCAAGGACGGCGACGTCCTGGAGGTGACCGGCCCCGCCGGCTCGGTCGCCTTCCCGCTCCAGGTCACCGAGATGCCCGACCGGGTCGTCTGGCTCCCGCTGAACTCGACGGGCCGGGGCGTCCTCTCCGACACCGGCGCCCGCCCCGGCGACCTGGTCCGCGTCGGCCCGGCGACCCCGCAGGAGGTGCAGGCATGACCCCGAACGTCCTGGCCGCCGAAGACCTGTCCATGTTCGGCACGGACCCCTGGTGGCTCGTGCTGGTCAAGGCCGTCTTCTGCTTCGCCTTCCTGATGGTCACCGTGCTCTTCTCCATCGTGTGGGAGCGCAAGGTCGTCGCCTGGATGCAGCTGCGCGTCGGCCCCAACCGGCACGGCCCCTGGGGCATGCTCCAGTCCCTCGCGGACGGCATCAAGCTGATGCTGAAGGAGGACGTGATCGTCCGGCGGGCCGACAAGGTCGTCTACGTCCTCGCCCCGATCATCGCCGCGATCCCCGCCTTCATGGCGATCGCAGTGATCCCCTTCGGCCCGGCCGGCAACGAGGTCTCGATCTTCGGGCACCGGACCGCGATGCAGCTCACCGACCTGCCGATCGCGATGCTGTACGTCCTCGCGGTCGCCTCCGTCGGCATCTACGGCATCGTCCTCGCCGGCTGGTCCTCCGGCTCCACGTACCCGCTCCTCGGCGGCCTGCGGTCCTGCGCGCAGATGATCTCGTACGAGATCGCCATGGGCGCGGCCTTCGCCTCCGTCTTCCTCTACTCCGGGTCGATGTCGACCTCGAAGATCGTCGAGGCGCAGGCGGACCGCTGGTTCGTGATCCTGCTGCCGGTGTCGTTCATCATCTACATCGTCACGATGGTCGGCGAGACCAACCGCGCCCCGTTCGACATGCCGGAGTCCGAGGGCGACCTCGTCGGCGGCTTCAACACCGAGTACTCGTCCATCAAGTTCGCGATGTTCATGCTCGCCGAGTACGTGAACATGGTGACGGTCTCGGCCGTGTCGGTGACCCTCTTCCTGGGCGGCTGGCGGGCCCCGTACCCGGTCTCCACCTTCTGGGAGGGCGCCAACCACGGCTGGTGGCCGATGCTCTGGTTCGTCGTGAAGGTGCAGCTGCTGCTGTTCTTCTTCATCTGGCTCCGCGGCACCCTGCCCCGCGTCCGCTACGACCAGCTGATGAAGCTCGGCTGGAAGGTCCTCATCCCGGTCGCCGTGGTCTGGCTGATGCTGGTCGCCACCGTCCGCGCGCTGCGGAACGAGAACATCGCCTTCTCCAACATCGTGCTGTACGTGGCCGGCGCCGTCCTCGCCCTGCTCCTCCTCTCCTTCGTGGTGGACGCGCTGCGCGACCGGAAGGCGAAGGGGGCCGCGGCCGGTCCCGCCGAGGAGCCGGCCTTCGACCCGATGGCCGGCGGCTTCCCCGTACCGCCCAAGCCCGGACAGTCCCTGCCGCCCGTGCCGCGGCGCAGGTCCCGGTACGACCGCGACCTCGTTGTCAGTGGTGGCCCCGATACTGCTACTGCGAGTGATGGAAAGGAGACGGACGGTGTCTGATTTCCAGAATCCGGTGGCCGGCTTCGGCGTGACCTTCAAGGCCATGTTCAAGAAGCGGCTGACCGAGCAGTACCCGGAGCAGCAGAAGACGACGGCGCCCCGCTTCCACGGCCGGCACCAGCTCAACCGTCACCCCGACGGTCTGGAGAAGTGCGTCGGCTGCGAGCTGTGCGCCTGGGCCTGTCCCGCCGACGCCATCTACGTGGAGGGCGCGGACAACACCGACGAGGAGCGCTACTCGCCGGGCGAGCGGTACGGCCGCGTCTACCAGATCAACTACGCCCGCTGCATCCTCTGCGGACTGTGCATCGAGGCGTGCCCCACGCGCGCGCTGACGATGACCAACCAGTTCGAACTGGCCGACTCCTCCCGCGAGAACCTGATCTACACCAAGGAGCAGCTCCTCGCGGGCCTGGAGGAGGACATGGTCGACACCCCGCACGCGATCTTCCCCGGCATGACCGAGCAGGACTACTACCGGGGGCTCGTCACCGAGGCGGCGCCCGGCACGGTCCGCCAGGTCGCCGTCTCCAAGGGGGAGAAGGGCGAGCCGGAGGGGACGGACGCATGAGCGCGAACCTGGCCTCGTACACGACGTCCACCGGTGAGGCCTTCCAGTTCTGGGTCCTCGGCACCGTCGCCGTCGTCGGCGCGCTGTCCACGATCCTGATGAAGAAGGCCGTGCACTCGGCGCTCTCCCTCGCCGGCACGATGATCGTCCTCGCGGTCTTCTACCTGGCGAACGGCGCGTACTTCCTCGGCATCGTCCAGATCGTCGTCTACACCGGCGCGATCATGATGCTCTTCCTCTTCGTCGTCATGCTGGTCGGCGTCACCGCCGCGGACTCGCTGAAGGAGACCATCAAGGGCCAGCGCCTGCTGGCCGTCGTCTGCGGTCTCGGCTTCGGCATCCTGCTCGCCGCCGGCATCGGGAACGCCTCGCTGACGGAGTTCGCCGGACTCGGCACGGCCAACAGCGCCCACGGCGGGAACGTCGAGGGCCTCGCCGCCCTCATCTTCACCAAGTACGTCTTCGCCTTCGAGATCACCGGCGCGCTGCTGATCACGGCGGCCGTCGGCGCGATGGTGCTCACCCACCGGGAGCGCACCGAGCGGGCCCGCACCCAGCGCGAGCTGTCCGAGCAGCGCGTGCGCGAGGGCAAGCACGTCCCGCCGCTGCCCGCGCCCGGCGTGTACGCCCGGCACAACGCCGTGGACATCGCCGGTCTGCTGCCCGACGGCACCCCGTCGGAGCTCACCGTCATGCGGACCCTGCGCAAGCGGGGCCAGATCCGGGACGTGTCCACCGAGGCGATGGCCGACCTCAAGGCCCTGGAGCAGCGCTCCGAGGAGCGGCTCGGCCGGGACCGGGACGAAGAGGAGGCCACCCGGTGAACCCCGTCAACTACCTGTACCTCGCCGCCCTGCTGTTCACCATCGGTGCGGCCGGGGTGCTGATCCGGCGCAACGCGATCGTCGTCTTCATGTGCGTCGAGCTCATGCTCAACGCCTGCAACCTCGCGTTCGTCACGTTCTCCCGCATGCACGGCAACCTCGACGGCCAGATCATCGCCTTCTTCACGATGGTCGTCGCCGCCGCGGAGGTCGTCGTCGGGCTCGCGATCATCGTGTCCGTCTTCCGTGCCCGCCACTCGGCCTCGGTCGACGACGCCAGCCTGATGAAGCTGTGAGGGGCTGACCGTGGAAAATCTCATTGCGCTGCTCATCGGGGCGCCCCTGCTCGGCGCGGCCGTCCTGCTCCTGGGCGGGCGGCGGCTGGACAAGAGCGGGCACTGGCTCGGCACGCTGCTCGCGGCCGTGTCCTTCGTGATCGGTCTGGCGCTCTTCGCCGACATGCTCGGCAAGGGCGCCGAGGACCGGGCCCTGCACCAGCGGCTCTTCACCTGGATCCCCGTCGAGGGCTTCCAGGCGGACATGGCCTTCCAGCTCGACCAGCTGTCGATGACCTTCGTCCTGCTGATCACCGGGGTCGGCACGCTCATCCACGTCTACTCCATCGGATACATGGAGCACGACGAGCGCCGCCGCCGGTTCTTCGGCTACCTCAACCTGTTCGTCGCGGCGATGCTCCTGCTCGTCCTCGCCGACAACTACCTGCTGCTGTACTTCGGCTGGGAGGGCGTCGGTCTCGCCTCGTACCTCCTGATCGGCTTCTGGCAGCACAAGCCCACCGCGGCCACCGCCGCGAAGAAGGCCTTCCTGGTCAACCGGGTCGGCGACATGGGCCTCTCGATCGCCATCATGCTCATGTTCACCACCTTCGGCACCTTCGCCTTCGGGCCGGTGCTCGGGGCGACCGGCGAGGCCTCCGAGGGCAAGCTGACCGCGATCGGCCTGATGCTGCTCCTCGCCGCCTGCGGCAAGTCGGCCCAGGTGCCGCTGCAGTCCTGGCTCGGGGACGCGATGGAGGGCCCGACCCCGGTCTCGGCCCTCATCCACGCGGCCACGATGGTGACCGCCGGTGTCTACCTGATCGTCCGCTCCGCCGACATCTTCAACGCGGCGCCGGACGCGCAGCTCGTCGTCACCGTCGTCGGCGCGGTCACGCTCCTCTTCGGTGCGATCGTCGGTTGCGCGAAGGACGACATCAAGAAGGCGCTGGCCGGTTCGACGATGTCGCAGATCGGCTACATGATCCTGGCGGCCGGCCTCGGCCCCATCGGCTACGTCTTCGCGATCATGCACCTGGTGACGCACGGCTTCTTCAAGGCCGGCCTGTTCCTCGGCGCCGGTTCGGTCATGCACGGCATGAACGACGAGGTCGACATGCGGAAGTACGGCGGCCTGCGGAAGTACATGCCGGTCACCTTCGTCACCTTCGGCCTCGGCTACCTCGCGATCATCGGCTTCCCGGGCCTGTCCGGCTTCTTCTCCAAGGACAAGATCATCGAGGCGGCCTTCGCCAAGGGCGGCACCGAGGGCTGGATCCTCGGCGCGGTCACCCTGCTCGGCGCCGCCATCACCGCGTACTACATGACCCGCGTGATGCTGATGACCTTCTTCGGCGAGAAGCGCTGGCAGCCGGCGCCGGACGCCGACGAGGCGCCCAGCGCCGAGCCGGCCGCCGAGCACGCGGCGGGCGCCATGCCCCACCCGCACGAGTCGCCCAAGTCCATGATCATCCCGATGGTCCTGCTGGCCGTCGGCTCGGTCGCCGGAGGCGCCGTCTTCGAGTTCTCCGGCTTCGTCGAGTGGCTGGAGCCGGTCACCGGCTTCGCGCACGGCCATTCCCCGGTCAGCGCCGCCGCCGTCACCGCCGCCACCGTCGCCGTCATGGTGATCGGCGTCGGCCTCGCGTACCTCCAGTACGGCCGCCGGCCCGTTCCGGTGGTCGCTCCGCGCGGCTCGCTCCTCACCCGGGCCGCCCGCCGCGACCTGCTCCAGGACGACTTCAACCACGCCGTCTTCGTCACCGGCGGCACGCACCTGACGCGCTCGCTGGTCTACGTCGACCACAGCCTGGTCGACGGCGTCGTCAACGGCACCGCGGCCGCCGTGGGAGGCCTCTCCGGCCGGCTGCGCAAGCTCCAGAACGGCTACGCCCGCACGTACGCGGTCTCCATGTTCGGAGGTACGGCGGTGCTGATCGCCGCGACCCTGCTGATGAGGGCGGTGTGACTCCCATGTCCCCAGTGGTCAACGCGGGCTTCCCGCTCCTCACGGCGACGGCGCTGCTGCCGGCGGCCGGCGCGGTCCTCACCGCCGCCGTCCCCGCCGCCCGCCGCACCGCCGCCAAGTGGCTGGCGCTGCTCGTCTCGCTCGCCACCCTCGTGCTCGCCGCCGTCGTCTTCGCGGGCTTCGAACCGGGCGGCGACCGCTACCAGTTCGTCGAGTCGTACTCCTGGATCAAGGACTTCGGCGTCCGGTACGAACTCGGCGTCGACGGCATCGGCGTGGCGCTCATCGCGCTCACCGCCCTGCTGGTCCCCTTCGTGATCCTGGCCGGCTGGCACGACGCCGACCCCCTGGAGACCTCCTCCAGGCGGTGGCGCCCGACGCAGGGCTTCTTCGCCCTGATCCTCATGGTCGAGGCGATGGTGATCCTCTCCTTCGAGGCCACCGACGTCTTCCTCTTCTACATCCTGTTCGAAGCCATGCTCATCCCGATGTACTTCCTCATCGGCGGCTTCGGCGACCGCGCCCACAGCGGATCCGACGAGAACGCGGCGGCCCAGCGCTCGTACGCGGCGGTCAAGTTCCTCCTCTACAACCTCGTCGGCGGCCTGATCATGCTGGCCGCCGTCATCGGGCTCTACGTGGTCGCGGGGAACTTCTCGCTCACCGAGATCACCGCGGCCCGGGCGAACGGCTCGCTGGAGATGGCGGCCGGCACCGAGCGGTGGCTGTTCCTCGGCTTCTTCTTCGCCTTCGCCGTGAAGGCGCCGCTCTGGCCGCTGCACACCTGGCTGCCGAACGCGATGGGGGAGGCCACCGCCCCGGTCGCCGTCCTCATCACCGCCGTCGTCGACAAGGTCGGCACCTTCGCGATGCTCCGCTTCTGCCTCGGGCTCTTCCCCGAGGCGTCGAAGTGGGCCACGCCCGCGATCGTCGTCCTCGCCCTCATCAGCATCGTGTACGGGGCGCTGCTCGCCGTCGGCCAGCGGGACATCAAGCGCCTGGTCGCCTACGCCTCGATCTCGCACTTCGGCTTCATCATCCTGGGCATCTTCGCGATGACCAGCCAGGGCCAGTCCGGTGCCACGCTCTACATGGTCAACCACGGCATCTCGACGGCCGCGCTCATGCTCGTCGCCGGCTTCCTGATCTCCCGGCGCGGCTCGCGGCTCATCGCCGACTACGGCGGTGTGCAGAAGGTCGCCCCGGTGCTCGCCGGCACCTTCCTGATCGGCGGCCTCGCGACCCTGTCGCTGCCCGGACTCGCCCCGTTCGTCAGCGAGTTCCTGGTGCTCGTCGGCACGTTCGCCCGGTATCCGGTGGCCGGGATCGTCGCCACCACCGGCATCGTCCTCGCCGCGCTCTACACCCTCGTCCTGTACCAGCGGACGATGACCGGGCCGGTGAAGGAGGAGGTCCGGGCGCTGCCCGACCTGAGGGCGCGCGAGCTGGCCGTGGTCGTCCCGCTGATCGCCGTCCTGATCTTCCTCGGGGTCTTCCCGAAGCCGCTGACGGACGTCGTCAACCCGGCCGTCCGGCACACCCTGTCCGACGTCCAGAAGAAGGACCCCCAGCCCCAGATTCAGAACGTGGAGGCGGCCAAGTGAGTTCCATGGCTGTCCACAGCTTGTGGACGACAGCTGCCGGGCCGCTGGAGAAGATCCCGGCACCCCACATCGAGTACACGCAGCTCTCGCCCGTGCTCATCGTGCTCGGCGCCGCGCTCGTCAGCGTCCTCGTCGAGGCCTTCGTGCCCCGCAGGGCCCGCTACCACAGCCAGGTCTTCCTGTCCGTCCTCGCGCTCGCCGCCGCCTTCGCCGCGATCGTCGGCCTGGCGGCGGGCGGTTACGGCTCCACCAAGGCCCACATCGCGGCCATGGGAGCCGTCGCCGTCGACGGACCCGCCCTCTTCCTCCAGGGCACCATCCTCCTCGCCTCCCTCGTGGCGGTCTTCACCTTCGCCGAGCGCAGGCTCGACCCGGCCGACCACGGCCACAAGGTCGACTCCTTCGCCGCCGAGGCCGCCGCCGTCCCCGGCAGCGACCAGGAGAAGGCCGCGATCAAGGCCGGGTTCACCACCACCGAGGTCTTCCCGCTCGCGCTCTTCGCGATCTCCGGCATGCTGGTCTTCCCGGCGGCCGACGACCTCCTGACGCTCTTCGTCGCCCTGGAGGTCTTCTCCCTCCCGCTGTACCTGCTCTGCGCCGTCGCCCGCCGCAAGCGGCTGATGTCGCAGGAGGCGGCCGTCAAGTACTTCCTGCTCGGCGCCTTCTCCTCGGCCTTCCTGCTCTTCGGGATCGCCCTGCTCTACGGCTACGCGGGCTCCGTCTCGTACGCCACGATCGCCCGCGTCGTCGACGGCTCCATCGGCGCCGTCGACCCGGCGCTCGCCGACACCATGGGCAACGACGCGCTGCTGCTCATCGGCTTCGCCATGGTCCTCATGGGGCTCCTCTTCAAGATCGGCGCCGTGCCGTTCCACATGTGGACCCCGGACGTCTACCAGGGCGCCCCGACGCCGGTCACCGGCTTCATGGCCGCCGCGACCAAGGTCGCCGCGTTCGGCGCGCTGCTCCGCCTGCTGTACGTGGTGCTCCCGGGCCTCACCTGGGACTGGCGCCCGGTCATGTGGGGCGTCGCCATCGTCACCATGCTGGGCGGCGCGATCGTCGCCATCACCCAGACCGACATCAAGCGGCTCCTGGCGTACTCGTCGATCGCGCACGCGGGCTTCCTGCTCGCGGGCGTCATCGCCGCCACCCCGAGCGGGATCTCGTCCGTCCTCTTCTACCTGGGGGCGTACTCCTTCGTGACGATCGGCGCGTTCGCCGTCGTCACCCTGGTCCGGGACGCGGGTGGCGAGGCCACCCACCTGTCCAAGTGGGCCGGGCTCGGGCGCCGTTCGCCGCTCGTCGCGGCGGTCTTCGCGGTCTTCCTGCTGGCCTTCGCCGGCATTCCGCTGACCTCCGGCTTCTCCGGCAAGTTCGCGGTCTTCAAGGCGGCGGCCGACGGCGGCGCGGGCGCCCTCGTGGTGGTCGGCGTGATCTCCTCGGCGATCGCCGCGTTCTTCTACATCCGGGTCATCGTGCTCATGTTCTTCAGCGAGCCGAAGGCGGACGGCCCCACGGTCGCCGTGCCCTCGGCCCTGACGAGCATCACGATCACGGCGGGCGTCGCGGTCACCCTGGCCCTCGGCCTCGCCCCGCAGTACTTCCTGGACCTGGCGAACCAGGCGAGCACGTTCGTGCGGTAGCCCGGACGGCACGCGCGAAGGGCCCGGCTCGGGGGCGAGCCGGGCCCTTCGCGTTCCTGACACGGCCCGCGGCGCATGGCATCGTGGACGACCGAATGGTCTGGACCAGGCGAGGAGGCGGGCGATGCGCGGGACGACGGCCTTACCGGGGACTCCCTGTCTCGCTCCCCGGGGCGGGGAGCCGCCCGTCCACCGGCTGGAGGTGCGGGCGCCGGGGGAGGTGCCCTTCGCGGCGGGCGGCTTCGACGCCATGGGGCCGATGTCGCGGGCCGCGTTCCCGCACCGGCACACCTTCTACGAGATCGTCCACGTGGTGGAGGGGAGCGGCGCGCACGTGCTCGACGCCGAGCGGTACGAGGTGCGGCCGCCGCAACTGGGGGTGATCCTGCCCGGACAGGTCCACCACTGGGAGGGCGTGCGGGGCCTGGAGGGTTCGCTCGTGCTGTTCACGCCCGAGTTCCTGCTCGGCGACGGCGACGAGGGCCTGCTGCGGCGGCTCGGCGAACGGCCCTGGGTGGGGCTCGACGACGCCTCCCACGAGCGGACCTCGCTGCTGATGGCGGAGCTCGCCGAGGAGTACCGCTGCGGCGCCGACGGGTTCGCCGGAGTGCTGCGCTCCCTGCTCCACGTGCTCCTCGTGCGGGCCGCCCGGCTGCCCGGAGCCGCCGTCCGGCCGGCGCCCGTGCGGGGGATCGCCGAGGAGTTCGTCCGGCTCGCCGGGCGGGCCGGGGCCGACGGCCTGTCCGTACGGGAGTGCGCCGAGCGGCTCGGGGTCAGCCCCGGCCACCTCGCCGAGGCCGTCCGGGCCGCCACCGGCCGCACTCCCGCCGCCCTCCTGCGCGAGGCCCGCACCCGCGAGGCCCAGCGGCTCCTCGTCAGCACCGGAATGTCGATACGCCAGGTCGCGTCCCGGGTCGGCTTCGCGGATCCCGCGTACTTCTGCCGCTTCTTCCGCCGGGAGACCGGACGGACCCCGGGGGACTTCCGAAAACACCACGACCGCCGGGATCCGTCCATCGAAGCCGGCGGCCCGCACGCCTAGGTTCGTTGCCATCCCCCCAGGCCCCCCACGGAGGAGCAGGCATGGACAACGAGACCGCCGCCGGACACCTCACCCGCAAGACCGTGCTGCGCGCCGCGCTCGCGGCCGGGATGGCGGCGCCCGCCGTCCTCATGGGCGTCCCGGCGCTCGCCCGCACGCTGACCGACGCGGAGGCGGCGCCCGCGCTCACCCCGGAGTGCGACGACGGCGACGACCCCACCCCGGAGCAGACGGAAGGACCGTACTTCAAGCCGAACTCGCCGCTGCGGACCAGCCTCCTGGAGGCCGGCACCCCCGGCGTCCGGCTCACCGTCAGCGGTTACGTCTTCGGGCGCGCCTGCCGGCCGATACCGGGCGTCCTGCTCGACTTCTGGCAGGCGGACGTCAACGGCGCCTACGACAACACCGGATTCCGCTTCCGCGGCCACCAGTTCACCGACGCCACCGGCGCCTTCGAGCTGACCACGATCGTGCCCGGCCTCTACCCGGGCCGCACCCGCCACATCCACGTCAAGCTCCAGGCGCCGGGGCGGCCGGTGCTCACCACCCAGCTGTACTTCCCGAACGAGCCGCGGAACAACACCGACACGATCTTCGACCCCCGGCTCCTCATGACCGTCCGGGACGCCGGCACCGCGAAGGAGGCCGCCTTCGACTTCGTCCTGAACGTCCCGCAGGACCCCGGCCCGACGCCGACGCCCACCCCGACGTCCACGGGGGTCCCCGGCGGGACCTGGGCCGCCGGGACCGCCTACCGGGCGGGGGACGCCGTCACGTACGGCGGCCCGGGCTACGTGTGCCTCCAGGCGCACACGGCCCAGGCCGGCTGGGAGCCGCCGAACGTCCCCGCCCTGTGGCGGAGGACCTGAGGCTCAGGCCGAGGGGACGATCCGGCCGCGGACCTCGCCGAGCGCCACCCGGGTGCCGTCCGGGCCCGGCGCCCAGGCCGTGAGGACGACCTCGTCGCCGTCCTCCAGGAACGTCCGCTTGCCGCCCGGCAGTTCGAGGGCGTCACGGCCGTTCCAGGTGAGCTCCAGGAGCGAGCCGCGCTGGTTCACCTCGGGCCCGGAGACCGTGCCGGAGCCGTACAGGTCGCCCGTGCGGAGCGAGGCGCCGTTCACCGTCATGTGGGCGAGCTGCTGGGCCGCCGTCCAGTACATCGAGGAGAACGGCGGCTCGGCCACCACCTCGCCGTTGATCTCCACCGAGATCCGCAGGTCGAAGCCGCCCGGCTCCTCCTCGGCCGCGTCGTCCAGGTAGGGGAGGAGCGGGTAGTCGCGGGCCGGGGGTGCCGTACGGGCCGCGTCCAGGGCCTCCAGGGGCGTCACCCACGCCGACACCGAGGTCTGGAACGACTTGCCGAGGAACGGGCCCAGCGGCACGTACTCCCAGGCCTGCACGTCCCGCGCCGACCAGTCGTTGAGCAGCGTCAGACCGAAGACGTGCTCCCGGAAGTCGGAGAGCGGGACGGGCTTGCCCAGCTCCGAGGGCGTGCCGACGAGGAAGCCGACCTCCGCCTCGATGTCCAGCTTGACCGACGGGCCGAAGACCGGGGCCGGGTCGGTCGGGGCCTTGCGCTGCCCGGAGGGGCGCACGACGTCGGTGCCGGAGACCACGACCGTGCCCGCGCGACCGTGGTAACCGATCGGCAGGTGCTTCCAGTTGGGGGTGAGCGCGTCGCCGTCCGGGCGGAAGATGCGGCCCACGTTCGTCGCGTGGTGCTCGCTCGCGTAGAAGTCGACGTAGTCCGCGACCTCGTACGGCAGGTGCAGCGTCACCGCGTCCAGCGGGTGCAGCAGCGGCTCGATGTCCGCCCGGTGCGCGGGCACCGTCACCCAGGCCGTCAGCGCCCGGCGGACGTCGCGCCAGGCGGTCCGCCCGGCCGCGAGCAGCGGGTTGAGGCTGGGCTGCGCGAGCAGCGCCGCGTACGGGGAGCCGAGCGCGTGCGCCGCGGCACCCGCGTCCAGGACGTGCCCGCCGATGCGGACGCCGAGCCGGCGCCGCCCGGGCTCGTCGGCGGTGGAGAAGACGCCGTACGGGAGGTTGTGCGGGCCGAAGGGATCGCCCTCGGCCAGATCGAGCGGGCTGTGCTCGGACATCGGTGCGTGCCTCGCTTTCCACGTGTGTGGGGGACACGTTACGGGGCGGGCCGCCGGGCGCTGATGACATGGATCACACAGAAACCGCGGCCTCCGTGGGCAACTGCCCGCATTCGCGCGGTTTGTGTCCCCGGTGCCCCCGGAACACCCCTGCGAGCTGTGGAAACAGGGCTCCCCGCGACCCCCTCCCCGCCCTACGATCATGCCGGGTGCCGCGCCGCGTGAGGTAGCCGCTGGCGCGCACCCGCCACCATTCTTCGCAGCTTTCTCTCTGACCAGGAAAAGGTCCGCAACGTGAAGATCCGCCGCATCCTGGCGACCGCAGTGGCCGCCGCCGTGACCACTCCGGTCGTGTTCCTCTCGGCCGCCCCCGCGTTCGCCGACACCAAGCCGTCGGCCCCGTCGACGCAGAAGCCCGCGACCCACGAGGACGACCCCGACGAGGACATGCCCTCGATCGAGGAGCTGAAGGCCGCCGTCGCGCTCGCGCAGAAGGAGTACGACGACGCCGTCGTCGAGCTCGCGAAGGCCAAGACGGACGTCGAGGCCCTCACCAAGGCCGACCACCCGCTGGCGGTCGCCGCCGCCGAGGCGAAGAAGGCCGCCGACGAGGCCGCCGCCAAGAAGACCGCCGCCGACGAGGCGCTCGGCAAGGCGGAGCAGGCCGTGAAGGACCTGCCCGTCGACGCGACCGAGGAGCAGAAGGCGGCCGCCGCGGCCGCCGTCACCGAGGCGAAGAAGGCCGCCGACGAGGCCGCCCTCGCGAAGACCGCCGCCGACACGAAGGCCAAGGCGGCTTCCACCGCCCTGGACGACGCGCGCGTGCAGGCGTTCCGGGTGCTGGAACTCGCCAAGAAGGCGAAGAAGGCCGCCGAGGAGAAGCTCGCCGAGGCCAAGGACGAGCTGGAGTTCGCCGAGGAGATGGAGGGGGAGTGCGCCGACGAGGCCCCCCTCAAGGTCGCGCTGACCGGCCCCAAGAAGGTCACGGCCGGCAAGAGCGCCCTCTTCTCGCTGCGCGTCAGCAACGAGACGGGCCGGAACCTGGACGCGGTCGAGGCCTACGTCAACGCCCTGCGGGCCCCCGAGTCCGACGACGAGGTCATCGACGAGGACACGGACCTGACCGACCGCTTCATCACCGTCGAGTGGTCCTCCGCCGACCACCTGGAGTGGACGCGCTTCACCGAGAAGTACCCCTCCATCGAGATCGGCGAGATCGCCAAGGGCGGTCACGCCGACGTGAAGCTGCGCCTCACCGTCGACGCGGACGCCCCGGCCGGCAAGGGCGTGGCCTTCGCCTTCAGCGCGTACGAGAACAACGACGGCAGCTGCGGCACCGGCGACGACTTCGCGACCATCGACTTCCAGATCGCCGCCGCCGACAAGGGCGACAAGCCGAAGCCCACGGACACGCCGACCCCGGCGCCGACCGTCACCACCGGCGGCAACACGAACACCACCCAGCAGGGCGGCTCGTCCGCCACCCCCGTGAACGGCACCCTCGCCGCCACCGGCGCGAACGACACCCTGCCGCTCGGCCTCGCCGCCGCCGGGGCCGTCGTCCTGGGCGCCGGCGCGCTGGTCGTCGCCCGCCGCCGCAAGGCCGGCGCCGACGCGTAAGGACCGCCCGGATCCCCCGTACGGCCGCGCTCCGGCCGCCGTGCGGGGGATCCGCCGTACCGGGGGCGCCGCCCGCCGTTCGGATCCCCGTCGCTCACCGTTCGGGATGAAACGCTCACTTCCGGTCGTATGAGCTGATCGCGAACATACCGGGGGTGACGGGAAGGCGCCCACGGTGATCGAAACGTGACCGGATACGCTGGCTTGAGTGAATGGACCGACACATCGACAATCCGAATGAGCGGTGTGCGGTCCGGACAGCGTCAGCAGGCGTCAGCAGACAGGAGACCCCCTCGTGACCGTCGTCGGGCCGTTCGGTCTTAGCGTGCGGGACCAGGCTCTTGAGGCCGATGTCCAGACCGGTTTGGCGGCTGTGGAGGCGGGCCTCCTGGACGCCACCAAGAGCGATGTCCCCTTCATCACGGAGGCCGCGCAGCACCTCGTCCTGGCCGGGGGGAAGCGGTTCCGCCCCCTGCTCGTGATGCTCGCCGCCCAGTTCGGCGACCCCTACGCGCCGGGCGTCGTGCCCTCCGCCGTGGTCGTCGAGCTCACCCACCTGGCCACGCTCTACCACGACGACGTCATGGACGAGGCCGACGTCCGCCGCGGCGTCGACAGCGCCAACACCCGGTGGGGCAACTCGATCGCCGTCCTCACGGGTGACTTCCTCTTCGCCCGCGCCTCGCACACGCTCGCGGACCTCGGCCCCGAGGCCGTACGCATCCAGTCCGAGGCGTTCGAACGGCTCGTGACCGGCCAGATCCTGGAGACGGCCGGCCCGATGGACGGCCGCGACCCCGTCGAGCACTACCTCGACGTCCTCGGCGGCAAGACCGGCTCCCTCGTCGCCGTCTCCTGTCGCTTCGGCGCCATGATGTCCGGCGCCGACGAGAGCGTCGTCGACACCCTCACCCAGTACGGCGAGCGGCTCGGCGTCGCCTTCCAGCTCGCCGACGACGTCCTCGACATCGCCTCCGACTCCCACGAGTCCGGCAAGACCCCCGGCACCGACCTCCGCGAGGGCATCCCGACCCTCCCCGTCCTCCACCTGCGGGCCGCCGCGGCCGCCCACGGGCGCCCGGAGGACCTGGAGCTCGTCGCCCTGATCGACGGCGACCTCAGCGACGACGAGCGGCACGCCGAGGCCCTGCGCCGGCTGCGCGCCCACCCCGCCCTGGAGCAGGCCCGCCGGGACACCGTGCGGTACGCCGAGGAGGCGCGCGCCATGCTCGCGCCGCTGCCCGACGGGTACGCGAAGGCGGCCCTGGCGGAGATGTGCGACGCCGTGGTCCACCGCGCGGGCTAGCCCTTCTCAGGGTCGGGTCATCCCGAAGCAGTACGCGAGGTTGATCCCGAGGGCTGACGATTCCGTGCCCCCGCCTTGGTGAGATGGAGACATCATCCACAGGGGCAGCACGGCACGGAGGTAACGCAGACCATGGCAGAGACCCGTAAGGCGAGCCGGTTCGTCGTCCCGGTCGCGGTGGCAGGAGTGGCCGCGGCGACCATCGGGCTCGTTCCGGCGCTGGCGGCGTCCGGCGACCCGGACCTGCCGAAGATCACGGCCCGGCAGCTCATCGAGAAGATCGCCGCCTCGGACACCCAGACCCTGTCCGGCACCTTCAAGATCTCCACCGACCTGGGGCTGCCGTCCCTCGGCGGCCTGGCGTCCGGCCTCGGGGGCCTGGACGGCGGCTCCGCGTCGGCGGACCCCTCCCAGAAGCTCACCGAGCTCGTCTCGGGCAGCCACACCCTGCGCGTGGCGGCGGACGGCCCCGAGCGCCAGCGGCTCACCCTGCTCGACGGATCCGACGAGTACAGCCTGATCCACAACGGCGACGACGTCTGGGCCTACGACAGCAAGTCGAACGAGGCCTTCCACGAGAAGGGCGCGTCGTCCGGCGCCCCCGAGAAGGACCGGGAGCTCCCCGGCACGCCCAAGCAGCTCGCCGACGAGGTCCTGAAGGCCGCGGGCGACACCACGTCGATCACGGTCGACGGGACGGCGAAGGTGGCCGGCCGGGACGCGTACCAGCTGGTGATCAAGCCGAAGCAGAGCGGTTCGACGGTCGAGTCGGTGAAGATCGCGGTGGACGCGGCGAACGGCACCCCGCTGAAGTTCACCCTCTCCTCGGTCGAGGGCGGCAAGCCGGTCGTCGACGCGGGCTTCACGAAGGTCGACTTCGGGAAGCCGGCCGCCTCCGAGTTCGCCTTCACCGCGCCGAAGGGCGCGAAGGTGACGGAGGACGCGGCGGAGAGGGCCGAGAAGGGCGAGAAGGTCCCCGGGGGCCTGCCGGAGGGCTTCGAGGAGGCCGTCCCCGGCCTCGGGGACTTCGGGAAGGACTTCGGGGAGGGCGGCGGCCCGGACCTCATCGGCGAGGGCTGGACGACGATCGCGAAGATCGACACGGGCGCGCCGGCACCCAAGACCGACGAGGCGCCGAAGGAGGTCCAGGGCTTCCTGGACTCCTTCGGCGACAAGGTCACCGGGAAGTTCGGCTCGGGCACCGTCTTCAAGACGAAGCTGGTGAACGCCCTCCTCACCGACGACGGCAAGGTCTACGTCGGCGCGGTGACGAAGGACGCCCTGGTGGACGCGGCGAACGCCGGCGAGTAGCGGCCGGGTTGGGACCCCGGGCGGGTCGGGGGCGATGGTCACCGACCCGCCCGGGAGCTCTTCGCGGTCCTACGGGAACGTCAGCTTGAAGCCGCTGATGTAACCCGTGTCGACCGACGCCTTGTCCTGGACGCGGAGCTTCCAGACGCCGTTGGCGACCTCGGAGGAGGCGTTCACGGTGTACGTCTGGTTGATGTTGTCGGCGCTGCCGCCGGCCCGGTTGCTCAGGTTGTAGACCGAGCCGTCGGGGGCGATCAGGTCGACGACCAGGTCGCCGATGTAGGTGTGGACGATGTCCACGCCCACCTTGAGGGTCGAGGGCGCGTTGCCCGCGACGCCGCTGACGGTGACCGAGGAGGTCACCGCGGCGCCGTTGTCCGGGATGGGGACGTCCGCGGTGTTCTCGAAGACCGTGCCGGTCGGCGGGGTCGTCGTCCCCGAGGACAGGTTCCAGACCGCGTACGCGATGGCGTCCGCGTTCCGGTCCAGGGCCGTGTCGTTGATGTTCGCCGTGGTGTCGCAGGACGAGTGGTAGCAGCGGTCGAAGGCCTGCCCGGCCGTACCGCCCCACTTCTGCGCCTGCGCCGACGTCTTGGTGTAGTCGGCGCCGGAGAACAGGCCGCCGACCGGTATGCCCACGTTCTTGAAGGGCGCGTGGTCCGAGCGGCCGTCGCCCTCGGTCTCGATCTCGGTGGGGATGCCGAGCCCGGCGTAGTAGTCCTTGAAGGTCTGCTCGATCGTCGGGTCGTCGTCGTAGACGAAGTAGCCCGGGTTCGGCGAGCCGATCATGTCGAAGTTCAGGTAGCCCTTGATCTTCGAACGCTCGGTGCTGGGAAGGTTGTTGACGTAGTACTTCGACCCGACGAGCCCGAGCTCCTCGGCGCCCCACCAGCCGAAGCGCAGGTGCTTCGTCGGCTGGAGCTGGGCGCGGGAGACGGCGAGCGCGGTCTCCAGGATCGCGGCGGACCCGGAGCCGTTGTCGTTGATGCCGGGGCCCGAGGTGACCGAGTCCAGGTGCGAGCCGGACATGATCACCTGGTTGGGGTCGCCGCCCGGCCAGTCGGCTATGAGGTTGTAGCCGGTGGCGCCGTTGTAGCTGAACTGCTGGAGCGTGGTGGTGTAGCCGGCGGCGTCCAGCTTCGCCTTCACGAAGTCGATCGAGGCCTTGTAGCCGGTACGGCCGTGGGCGCGGTTGCCGCCGTTGGCGGTGGCGATCGACTGGAGGTCCGCCAAGTGCTGCTTGACGTTGGCCAGTGAGATGTCGGGCGCGGCGACGGCCGAGGCCGCGGCCGGGCTGGCGGAGGCGCTGGTGCCGGTGAGTCCGGCGAGCGCGAGCGCCGTGAGTGCGGCGGCCGCGGTGGCGCGTCTGGGAACGGAGAGGTTCATGTGGGGGCTCCGGATTCCGAACGGGGATGGGACGGAACGTGCGAGACGCCTCGGGCGGCGGTGCCACGAGGCGTTGGAGCTGTACGAGTGCATGTGCGGTGTTCGGTTGTTCTGTTGTGCGTGCTGAATGTTCAGTGAGAATTTGACTTCACGTCAAGAGCGGAAACCGGTCAGGTGTGTTCGCTCACCGGACAACGGACCCGGAACGTGGTATGCCGCTTCCTCACAGGTCACGACGGATCACGACCGGACGGCCGATGACCTCGATGAAGCGGATCCGGCCGCGGACGACGCCGAGGCACTAGGGTCGGGCTCCCGGCTCGACGTCCTGAAGGAGCGCACGCAGATGAAGATCGCCGTACTGGGAACGGGCGAGGTCGGGCGCCGGCTCGCCACCAAGCTGGTCTCCCTCGGGCACGAGGTCGCCATGGGGTCCCGCACCGCCGACAACGCCGAGGCCGCCAAGTGGGCGGAGGAGCACGGCGGGACGCACGGCACCTTCGCCGACGCCACCGGCTCCGCCGAACTGGTCGTCAACGCGACCGGCGGGCTGGTCTCCCTCGCCGTCCTCCAGGCCGCGGGCGCCGCGAACCTGCGCGGCAAGGTCCTGATCGACGTGTCCAACGCCCTCGACTTCTCGGAGGGCTTCCCGCCCAAGGTCGGCCTGCCCGACGGCAGGAGCGTCGCCGAGCAGCTCCAGAGCGCCTTCCCGGAGACGCGCGTCGTCAAGACGCTCAACACCATGACCAACACCGTCATGGTCGAGCCCGGCCGGGTTCCGGGACACCACAACGTCTTCCTCAGCGGTGACGACGCGGACGCGAAGGCCGTGGTCGCGGAGCTGCTCGCCTCCTTCGGCTGGGCCGCCGACCGGATCATCGACCTCGGCGAACTGTCGAGCGCCCGCGCCACCGAGCAGCTCCTGCCGCTGTGGCTGCGGCTCTACGGGATGCTGGGCACCGGCGACTTCAACTTCGGCGTCGCGGGAGCCTGATGCCGCAGGTGGTCCAGGAGGCCCTCCGGCTCCGGGTAGGGCTCCTCCCGGGGCAGCAGCCGGCCGGCGGCCTCCAGGTCGCCGGCCCGGACCAGGGCGTGGGCCTCGTGGGCGAGCGCGGTCACGTCGGTGACGGAGACCGTCCACTCGTCCGCGTACCGGCGGGTCGCCTCGCCCGCCAGGCCGAGCTGGAGCGAGCGGTACGGGAGGGGCCGCAGGTGCGGGTCGCGCTCGGGGTCCCACTGGACCCGGGCCGGCGACTGCCGCAGCTGCCGCTTCCAGGAGGCCTGGTCGGTGTGGAAGCCGCGCTTGTAGTGGGAGAGGCAGGCGTTCCGCAGGGCCCACTCGAAGCCCTCGCGGGTGATCTCCACGGCGAGGACGGTCTCCTGGCCCTCCTTCGTTCCCCATCCGGAGCGGTACATCATCCACAGGAACGACGGCTTGATCCACGTCATCCGGTCCCGCTTCCAGGCCGCGGGGAAACGGCCGTCGCGGGCGGCGGCCCGGCCGATCTCGGGCCGGTACGCCTGGTAGACGGTGATCGTGCGCCCGGTGTGGAGCGCGCGGATCCGGTACTTCGGTTCTTCCATGCGCCCCAGGGTGCGGGGGCCGCCCGCGGGCGGGCCACCGGTTTTTCTCAGGACGCCCCCGCCGCCTCCCGCGCGTCGTAGGCCTCCCGGGCCGCCGCGATCTCGTGCTGGTGCTGCTCGGTCCAGGTCACCAGGGAGCGGATCGTGGTGTGCAAGGTCCCGCCCAGGGGCGTCAGTTCGTACTCCACGCGCGGCGGGACCACCGGGTGGACCGTGCGCCTCACCAGGCCGTCGCGCTCCAGCTGGCGCAACGTCACCGTCAGCATGCGCTGGCTGATGCCGTCGATCTCGCGCTTGAGCTCGGTGAACCGCAGGACGCGGCGGTCGAGGAGGGCGATGACGAGGAGGGACCACTTGTCGGCGACGCGGTCGAGGATCTGGCGCACCTCGCAGTCCTCGCGGGTGTCCCACTGGAAGGGGTCCGGATCCCCCGCGCCTCCGTGGGTTCCCCCGGTTCCCGCGCAGTGACCGGGGTACTTCGAAGTGCCTTCTTCCATGGCATCCGATGCTCCCGCAGGATGCAGGTGGTTACAAGAGGGAACCGAACCCCACGTTCGTAACCGGCCACCCCAACCCACCCCGCCCTGGAGACAGTTGTGTCCCTCCGTGCCTGGAGTCTGCTCCTCGTCCTCTGCGGGACGATCTTCCTCGAAGGCATCGACGTCGCCATGCTCGCCGTCGCCGTCCCCACCGTCCGCGCCGACCTGGGCCTCACCACCGGCACCGCCGCCTGGGTCATGTCCGCCTACGTCCTCGGCTACGCCGGCTTCACCCTCCTCGGCGGCCGCGCCGCCGACCTGCTCGGGCGGCGCCGGATGTTCCTCGGCTGGCTCGTCGTCTTCCTGGTCTTCTCCGGCCTCGGCGGATTCGCCCAGGAGGGCTGGACCCTGATCCTGGCCCGCTTCGTGACCGGCGTCGCCGCCGCCTTCATGACCCCGGCCGCCCTGTCGATCATCACCACCTCGTACGAGGAGGGTCCGCAGCGCAATCGGGCGCTCCTCGTCTTCGCCGGCACCGCCGCCGGCGGCTTCTCCCTCGGCCTCGTCAGCGGCGGGCTGCTCACCCAGCTCGGCTGGCGCTGGGTCTTCTTCGCCCCCGTCCTGCTCGCCGCCGCGATCCTGCTCGCCGCGCTCCGGCTGGTCCCGAAGGAGCCGCGCCCGACCCGGGCGAAGGGCGGCTTCGACCTCGGCGGGGCACTCACCGCCGCCGGGGCGATGCTGCTCCTGGCGTACGGCGTCGTCCGCCTGGAGCACGGGCTCGACGACTGGACGGTCACGGCCGCCGCGCTCGCCGCCGGGCTCCTCCTCGCCGGGGTCTTCGTCGCCGTCGAGCGCCGGGCCGCCACCCCGCTCGTCCGCCTCGGCATCCTCCGCAGGGCCCCGCTGCTCCGCGCCGACCTGGGCGCCCTGCTCTTCGTCGGCTCCTTCTTCGGCTTCCAGTTCGTCGCCACGCTCTACCTCCAGGAGCTGCGCGGCTGGTCCTCCCTGGAGACGGCGCTCGCCCTGCTCGTCATGGGCTGCGACGCGGTCCTCGCTCCGACGCTGACCCCACGCCTTGTGGCCCGCTTCGGCAACGCCCGGGTGATCCTCGGCGGCTTCGTCCTCGCCGTCGTCTCGTACGCGCTGTTCCTGCCGGTCGGCCCGGACTGGTCGTACGCGGCGATGTTCCCGACCCTGCTGCTCACCGGGATCGCCTTCGCCCTCGCGTACGGGCCGCTCACGATCGCCGGCACGGAGGGGGTCGCGGAGGAGGAGCAGGGGCTCGCGAGCGGGCTGCTCACCACGGCCACCCAGTTCGGCTCGGCGGTCGGCATCGCGGCGGTGACGGCGGCGTACGGTCTCGCGGGCGGCGGCCTCGGCGGCTTCCGGGCGGCGCTCGTCGTGCCCGTGGTGATGGTCGCGCTGGGGGCCTTGATCACGGCGACGGGGGTACGGGGCGGGCGGCGGACCGATGTCCCGGAAGGTGCGACCGAAGTCACGGCCTGAACGCCCCGGTACGCCCCTAATCTGGAGTGATGAACGATTCGCCCGGCAGCCCGCTGATCGAGGTCGCCGCCGCGTACATGCCCCGGCTCTCGGAGTTCTCCTTCGAGCCGGGGCTCGTGGCCGCCGTCGACCAGCACGCGGCGGCCGTGTGCGACGCGCTGATCCCGCCCCAGCGGGGTCCGGAGGGCCGGACCGTCCACCGGGAGGAGCTGGCCGACTACGTCCTCGGGTTCACCGACTGGCTCTCCGAGGTCGACTGGACCGAGCCCGTGGGCCACGACTTCGCGACCCTCCGCCTGACGGCGGTCTGCTGGCTGATCCGGGAGCACGACCTGCTGGGCGGTGTGAGTCCCGGCGCCTGAGCCGGACCGGCGGGCGCCTCCCGGAAGGCGCCCGCATCGGATCCATGGGCGGCTCCATCGGGGCCATGGGCGCCTACATCGGGTCCATGGGCGGCTCGTGGGACCCGCCGCGCTCGTCCCCCTCGCGTCGCACCGCGCGCTCCTGCGCCGCCGGCATCCCGCTCCGGGCGTCCTCGCGGCCCCGCTGGTAGGCCGAGATCTGGTCCTTCGCCCGGCCGCTCTCCTGCTCGGCGGCCGACAGCCAGCGCTCCCAACGGCCCCGCATCGGGGTGACGAGGCCGCCGCCGACGCCGACGATCACGACACCGGCGATCATGGCGAGCACGGCCGTGAGCACCGGGCCGGTGATCGCGGTCGCGATGCCCGCCTGGCCCAGCGCGGCGATGACGCCGAGGCCGACGATGAACGCCCAGGCCGCCGTGGCGAGGACCTTGCCGTAGGAGGCCCGGCCCAGCGCGCCCTCCACGATGTCCCGTACCGCGCGGGCGATGGCCATGGCGACGACGACGATGACGCAGGCGACGATCGCCCGCGGCAGCCAGGCGACGATACCGTTGATCATGACGCTGACCGGGTTGGGACCGAAGACCCCGAAGGCCAGCTGGAGGGCGATCAGCAGGATCGCGTAGTAGAGGATCTTGCAGATGATGCCGGTGGCGTCGTACTTCGATCCCCGGAGGGCGTTCGCGACGCCGCTGCGCTCGGCCATCCGCTCGAAGCCGACGCGGCGCAGGACGCGGTCGGCGACCTTGGCGATCATCTTGGCGACGAACCAGCCGATGAGCAGGATCACCAGGAAGCCGATGAACTTCGGGACGAACGCGGCGACGGCGGACCACGCGTCCGTGAATCCCTTGCCGAAGTCGACCGAGAGGGCGAGGGGCTGCGACATGGGGCCATCACTCCGCTCAGGAGGGGCCCCGTACCGCCGGGGCCTGGACTTGCGACACAACTACGCGCGCGTGCCGCACGCTCCTTGCCGGCGTCCGGGCTGGGCCGATGGGGTGGAAACCGGCGCGGCTCAGGCCTCCCCGCCGGCGTGCCCGTTCGCGGGGACGGCCTGCTGGGGAGCGGCCTGCGCGGAAGGGGCCTGCGTGGAGGCGGTCTGCGCGGAAGGGGTCTCCGCGGAAGCGGTCTCCGTACGGGCCGCGGAGACCGCCGCCTCGACCGCGGCCCGGCTCTTCCGGGCCGTCCGGAGCGCGTCCCAGGTGAGGAGCGTCAGGGCCAGCCAGACGAGGGAGAAGCCGGCCCAGCGCTCCGGCGGCATCTCCTCGTGGAAGTAGAGGATCCCGAGCAGGAACTGGAAGGTCGGCGCGAGGTACTGGAGCAGTCCGAGCGTGGACAGCGGTACGCGGATCGCCGCCGCCCCGAAGCAGACCAGGGGGGCCGCCGTGACGAGGCCGGTGGCGGCGAGCAGCGCCGTGTGGCCGGCGCCGTGGGAGCCGAAGGCCAGCGTGCCCCGCGTCCCGAGCCAGACGAGGTAGCCGAGGGCGGGCAGGAACTGGACGGCGGTCTCGGCGGCGAGCGACTCCAGTCCGCCGAGGTTGACCTTCTTCTTCACCAGGCCGTAGAGGGCGAAGGAGAACGCGAGGGTGAGCGAGATCCACGGCGGCCGCCCGTACCCGACGGCCAGGACGAGCACGGCCGAGAAGCCGACGCCGACCGCCGCCCACTGCGCGGGGCGCAGCCGCTCCTTGAGGACGAGGACGCCGAGGGCGATGGTGACGAGCGGGTTGATGAAGTAGCCGAGGGAGGCCTCGACGACGTGGCCCGTGTTGACGGACCAGATGTAGAGGCCCCAGTTCACGGTGATGACGGCGGCGGCCAGGGTGATCAGGCCGAGCTTGCGCGGGCTGCGCACGAGCTCGGACACCCAGCCCCAGCGGCGCAGCGCGAGCAGGGCGACGCCGACGAAGAGCAGGGACCACACCATGCGGTGGGCGAGGATCTCGACGGCCCCGGCGGGCTTGAGGAGGGGCCAGAAGAGCGGGACCAGTCCCCACATGCCGTAGGCGCCGATCCCGTAGAGCAGTCCTGCTCGTCCCTCGTTCTTCTCGGTCTTCACCCTGGACCTCCCGCCCTGTGCGCCGCGCCTGTCCCGTCGAAGGTAGCGCCGCACGGGGCGGGTTGTCATGCCCGTATCGCCATACGGTCATGACAGCGTCAGGAGGCGGCGAGCGCCTCCTCGATCGACACGGCGATCGGGGTGGTCGGGCGGCCGATGAGCCGGGCCAGGTCGCCGGTCCGCAGGGCGAGCGCGCCGCCCGCGACGGCCCGGTCGACGTCGACCAGGATCTCGGCGAAGGGGCGCGGGACCCCGGCGCCGGTGAGGATCTCCAGGTGGGTCGCGGCGGGGACGTCGCTGTACGTGATCTCCCGGCCGGACCGGGCGGCGACCTCGGCCGCGTACTCGGCGAAGGACCAGGCGGTGTCGCCGCTCAGCTCGTACGTCCTGTTCAGGTGCTCCTCGGCCGGGCCGGTCAGGACGGCGGCCGCGGCGGCGGCGTAGTCGGCGCGGGAGGCGGAGGCGACCCGGCCCTCGCCGGCGCTGGCGACGACGGCGCCGTGGGCCAGGACGGGGGCGAGGTTGGCCGTGTAGTTCTCGGAGTACCAGCCGTTGCGGAGGAAGGTGTACGGCAGGCCGGACGCCAGGATCAGCTCCTCGGTCGCCTTGTGCTCGTCGGCGAGCGTGAAGTCGGCCTCCGGGCCGCCGAGGACGCCGGTGTACGCGAGCTGGGCCACGCCGGCGGCCTTGGCCGCGTCGATCACGGCGCGGTGCTGGGCGACCCGCTGCCCGACCTCGCTGCCCGAGATGAGGAGCACCCGGTCGCCGGCCTCGAAGACCTCCGCCAGGGTCTCCGGGCGGCCGTAGTCGGCGACGCGGAGCTCGACCCCGCGCTCGGCCAGGTCGGCGGCCTTGGCCTTGTCGCGGACGACGGCGACGACGGACTCGGCGGGGACGGTCTCGAGGAGGGCGTCGACGACGAGACGGCCGAGCTGTCCGGTGGCTCCGGTGACGACGATGCTCATGGTGCTTCCTTCTTCCCGTGGGGTCCGGTGGGCGGTGCACTCACCGTGATGCACTCACCGTACGGTGGGCGCTATCTATTCGAAAGTACCCACTTTGAAGTAAGGTACTGGCATGGGAGTAAGTAAGCCGCCGAACGTGAACGAGCCGATGTGCCCCTCGCGCCTCGTCCTGGAGCACGTCACCAGCCGCTGGGGCGTCCTCGTCCTCGCGGCCCTCCTGGAGCGCTCGTACCGCTTCAGCGAACTGCGCCGCACGATCGGCGGCGTCAGCGAGAAGATGCTGGCCCAGACCCTTCAGACCCTGGAGCGCGACGGCTTCGTCCACCGCGATGCCAAACCCGTCATCCCGCCCCGCGTCGACTACAGCCTCACCGCCCTCGGCGAGGAGGCCGCCCGCCAGGTCTGGGAGCTCGCCCGCTGGACCGAGCGCCGGGTCCAGGCCGTCGAAGAGGCACGTGTGCGTTACGACACGGTGCGCGAAGCGTCCCAATGAGGTTGTAGCCCGGGCGAGTTGATCCGCGGCCCCGTACGATCTCGCTCACCGACCGGGGGATCGTGTGAGCGACCGTGGGGGAATCGTGAGGGACGCGTACGGAAGAACGCTGCGCACCGCCGCCGTACTGGCGGCGGGCGCGGCACTCCTGGCGGGCTGTTCGTCGGGAGGCGGCGGGGACGAGGCGAAACCGTCCCGAGCGAAACCGAGCACCAGCGCGCCCGGGACGCCGACCACGTCCCCGACCGCACAGGGCTTCACCCCCGACCCGGAGAAGGCGCCGCGCAACGCGGCCGACGCGAAGCGGATCGCCCTCGCGATCGTGGGGGAGCCCGACGACTGGGGGCCCGACTTCGTCAAGCGCAGCCCGTACCTCAGCGCTCCCGGCTACTGGCCGGTCCTCGACACGGACTGCGCGTGGGAGGCCGGGACCGCGCCCCGGTCCGTCCTCTACAGCGTCACCACCTACAGCGAGATCCCGGCCGCCGGCGGCAAGGGACCCCTCCGGGTCGCCACCACCGTCACCGTCCACCGCACCGACACCGACGCCGACTGGGAGATGGCCTCGACCCTGGAGGAAGCGCTGCGCTGCCCGGAACAGGAGTTGCGTCAGGGCGAACGCATTACCGGCCTCAAGTCGCTCGCCGTCCCCTACGGTGCCGACGAGAACCTGGACACCCTTATGGAGCAGGGCTCGTACCTCGCCGACGCCTTCAAGGGACCGCAGTACTACAGCTGGTACCAGCTGCGCATCGGGCAGGTCAGTATCGCCGCCGTCGTCAAGGGAGCCCCCGGCCGCACCCCGGCGGAGGGCAACACCGCCCAGATCCGGGTCACCGGCCTCATGCAGGCACGCGCCAAGGCGCAGTTGGGAGCCACGTCGTGAGTCCGATGGCCGATCCCGCGCCCGGCGCGCTCCAGCCACTGCTCCCCGCCGACCCGTCCACGATCGCCGGCTACCGACTCCTCGGCCGCCTCGGCGCCGGCGGCATGGGCGTCGTCTACCTCGGCCGCACCGGCACCGGCGAGCTCGCCGCCGTGAAGGTCACCCACGCCGACCAGGCCGACCAGCCCGACTTCCGGGCCCGCTTCCGCCGCGAGGTCGAGGCCGCGCGCCGGGTCGTCAGCCCCTGGGCCGTGCCCGTGACGGGCGCCGACCCCGACGCCCCCGAACCGTGGATGGCGACCGCCTTCGTGCCCGGCCCGTCCGTCGGCGAGGCCGTCCGCGCCCACGGGCCGCTGCCCGAGCGGAGCGTACGGATCCTCGGCGGCGCCGTCGCCCGCGCGCTCGCCGCCGTCCACGCGGCCGGACTCGTGCACCGGGACGTGAAGCCCGGGAACGTCCTCCTCGCCGTGGACGGCCCCCGTCTCATCGACTTCGGTATCGCCCGCACCACCGGGGAGACCGCACTCACCGCGACCGACGTGGTCGTCGGCACCCCGGGCTTCCTCGCCCCCGAGCAGGCCGAGGCCCGCACCGACGCCATCGGTCCGCCCGCCGACGTCTTCGCCCTCGGCTGCCTCCTCGCGTACGCCGCGACCGGCCGCCCCCCCTTCGGCACCGGCGCCGTGGACGCCCTCATGTACCGCACCGTCCACGACGAACCGGACCTCGCCGACGTACCGGAGGACCTGCTCCCGCTCCTGGCGGCCTGCCTCGCCAAGAACCCCGCCGACCGGCCCACCGCCGAGGAGATCGCCGACCGGCTCACCGAGGACACCCCCGGCGCCGCCGCCGACTGGCTGCCCGCGCCCGTCGTCACCACCATCGCCGAACGCTCGGCGGCCATGCTCGCCCTGCCCGACATCGACGCCACGGCGCCCGGCACGGACCCCGACGCCCCCGCGAAGCCCAGCCGGCGCGGTTTCCTGCTGCTCGGCGCCGGTGCCGCCGTGCTCGCGGCGGGCGGCGGCGCCTTCGCCCTGTTCAACCGGGACGACGACACCGGCGCCGACGGGAAGCACCCCGCGCCCAAGCCCCGGAACACCTGGGCCATCGGCGTCCTCGCCGACCTCTCCGGGCCCGCCCGGGAGATCGGCCGGGCCCAGGAGCGCGGCGCCCGGCTCGCCGTCGAACGGTTCAACGCCGCGCACAAGGGCAAGCCCTTCACCCTCGAACTCAAGGTCTCCGACGACCGGGGGCAGAGAACCGGCGCCCTCGCCGCCGCCCGGCGGCTCACCACCGACCCCTCCGTGCTCGCCGTCCTCGGCCCCACCTCTGACTACACCGGCATCGCCGCGCTCCCCGCCTTCGAGGAGGCCGACGTGCCGCTCCTCACCACCTCGGCCGGCTACCACCTCTTCACCCTGCGCGGCGACGCCGGCGGCGTCCCGAACACGACGGTCCTCCGCGCCATCCCGCAGCACTTCATCGCGGGCGTCTACCTCGCCTGGTCTGCCACGCTCCTGCCGCAGATCCGCCGTCCCGGAGTCCTCCAGGAGCGCACCGACGACCCGTACAGCTGGCAGTACACCAGCGGCGTCCGCTACGGCTTCGACCAGGCCGGCATCACGCCGCACTTCCGGGTCGTCCCGGGCCGGGCCGTCGACTACCGTTCGATCATCGGGGAGATGATCGACGCCGGCATCGACGCCTACGTCCACAACGGCGTCCGCTCCACCGCCGTGCTCGCCGCCCGCGCCCTGAAGCAACTCGGCTTCACCGGACCCCGGTTCACCGGCCAGCACGTCTTCGGTCCGGAGTTCCTGAAGGAGGCCGGGAGCGACGCCGAGGGCTGGTTCGTCTGCGCGCCCGTCATGGACCCCGTCCAGCGGGCCGCCGACCCGAAACAGAAGCCCGCCGACCGCAAGCTCACCCAGGACTTCCTCGACGCCCACCGCAAGCGCTACGGCACCGCCCCGGCCTACTACACCGGCGAGTCCTTCGACGTGGTCGGCATGGTGGCGTCCTGGCTCGCCACGAGCGCCGCCAAGGGCCCGCTCACCCGCAAGGGTCTGTGGGGGGCCCTGCGCAAGCAGAAGTACACCGGAGCCATGGGCGGTTACCAGTTCCGTGAGAACGGCGAGCTCAAAGGCATCGGCACCTTCCTCTACGGCGTACAGAAGGGGGCCTACAAGTACCTCGGCCCCGCCCCCGCCGAGCCCAACAAGCGCAAGAAGGCCTGAGCGTGCAGCCGCTGAAGAAGGCCGACCCCTCCTCCCTCGCCGGCTACCGCCTCCTCGGGCGGCTCGGTACCGGCGGCATGGGTGTGGTCTACCTCGCCCGAACCTCCGGCGGCGCGCTCGCCGCGCTCAAGCTGATCCGCGCCGAGCACGCCGCCGACCCCGGCTTCCGGGCTCGCTTCCGCCGCGAGGCGACCGCCGCCGAGCGGATCACCGGCCGCTGGGTCGTCCGCGTCCTCGGCGCCGACCCGGAGGCCCGCGAGCCGTGGCTCGCCACCGAGTACGTGCCCGGGCCCTCGCTCGCCGAGGCCGTCGCCCTGCACGGCGCCCTGCCCGAGCCGACCGTGCGGGCCCTCGGCGCGCGGCTCGCCGACGCCCTCGACGGCATGCACGCGGCAGGGCTCGTCCACCGGGACGTCAAGCCCGGCAACGTCCTCCTCGCCCTCGACGGGCCCCGGCTCATCGACTTCGGCATCGCCCGGGTCAGCGGTGCCACCGCGCTCACCGCGACCGACGCGATGATCGGCACCCCCGGCTTCCTCGCCCCCGAACAGGCCCGGGTCGCGGGGGCGGGCGAGGTCGGCCCGGCCGCCGACGTCTTCTCGCTCGGCTGCGTCCTCGCGTACGCGCTGACGGGCGAACGCCCCTTCGGTACGGGCGCGGTGGCGGCCGTGGTCTACCGCACGGTCCACGAGGAGCCCGACCTCGCCGACGTGCAGGACACCCTGCTCCCGCTCGTCACCGCCTGCCTCGCCAAGGATCCCGCGGACCGGCCCAGCGCCGCCGAGGTACGCGACGCCCTCGGCCCATACGAGGGCCCGCCGGCCGGGAACTGGCTGCCTGCCGGCCTGCCCGCGCTGATCGCCCAGCGCTCGTCGCGGGTCCTCGACCTGCCGGTCGCCGACCCGACCGTGCTCAACCCCGAGGAGCCTCACGGGACTTCGCGGCGCCGCTTCCTCGTGCTCGGCGCGGCCGGGGCCGTCGCGGGCACGGTCGGCGTCACCGCCTGGCTGCTCGGCCGCGACCCGGGAAACGGTACGGGCGGCGGGACCGTACGGACGGCGTACACGCTCGGCGTCGTCACCGACCTCAGCGGCCCGACGAAGGTGGACGGGCGCGCCCAGGAACGCGGGCTGCGCCTCGCCGCGGAGACCTTCAACGCCCGTACGGACCGGCCCTTCGACCTGGTGCTCAAGGTGACGGACGACGGGGCCGACCCGAAGCGGGCCACCGCCGGCGCCCGCGCCCTCCTCAAGGACCCGGCTCTGGTCGCCGTCCTCGGCCCCACGACCACCGGGACGGCCAAGGCGGCGGCGGACGTGCTCGTGGATCTGAGGGTGCCCATGCTGGGCCTGGTGCCGTCGGTCGCGATCGGGGAAATCCGGGGCCAGACAGACGAGCTGCGCACGTACTTCGAGATGCGGCCCAGCGCCGAAGTGATGATCGTGCCCTTCGGCCGCTACCTCAGCGAGCACCACCTGGGCCGCACCGCCGTCATCGAGGACCGGGCCGCCGGCACCTACAGCTGGAGCGCCGCCCAGAGCGCGCGGAACTCGCCCCCCGCCGGAGGCACGGTCACGGTGCACCGGGTCGCGGCGGACACCGAGGACTTCGCCGGGGCGGTCCGGGCGGCACTCGCCACCTCGCCGACGGGCGTGTTCTACATGGGGACGTCGCCGCGCCGTGCCGCCCTGTGCGCCAAGGCCCTGCGGCAGCAGGGCTACAGGGGCCCGCGCGGAAGCGTCGAGGCCGCGCTCGGGCCGGAGTTCCCCGCCATGGCGGGTCCGGCCGCCGAGGGCTGGTACTTCGGTACGGGCTACACCGACCCCGACACGGTCCCGGGCGCGAAGGAGTTCGCGGCCGCGTACCGCAAGCGCTGGAAGCTCGCGACGACGGATCCGGTCGACCGGTTCGCGGTGGAGTCGTACGACGCCCTGAACTGGACGGTTCAGGCTCTCCGGACCGCGATCCGGAGGAACGCGGGGCACCAGGCGGCGGCGGTGGCGAACGCGTTCGCGAAGGACGACCAGGCGTACCGCGGCGTGGCCAGGTCCTACAACGCCCTCTCCAACGACCGATCGGATTCCCAGCTCGTAGGGCTGTCCCTCTGGCAGATCGTGTCCGGAAGGCCCCGCTGCCTCGGCCCGTACACCGAGGCGGCGAAGCGCGACGACTGACCGCGCGGCCGGTCGGGGTCGGCGGACCCGGACCGACCGCGCGGGCGGGCGTCGGCCGACGGGTGTCAGCCCACGACCGTCCAGGTGTCGTTGCCCGCGAGGAGCTGGCCCAGGTCGCCCTTGCCGTACCGCTCGACGGCCGTCTCCAGCTGCTCCGCCATCAGCGTGTCGTACACCGGGCGGTCCACCGAGCGGAAGACGCCGATCGGGGTCTGGTGCAGGGTGTCCGGGTCGGCCAGGCGGGAGAGCGCGAAGGCGGTCGTCGGGGTCGCGGCGTGGGCGTCGTGGACGAGGATCCGGGACTCGTTGTCCGGGGTGACCGTGACGACCTGGAGGTCGCCGGTGGCCGGGTCGCGGACGACGCCCTTCTCGTTCTCGGCGCCGAAGCGGATCGGCTGCCCGTGTTCGAGGCGGATGACCGCCTCCTTCGCCTGGTCCTTGTCCTTGAGGACCTCGAAGGCGCCGTCGTTGAAGATGTTGCAGTTCTGGTAGATCTCGACGAGCGCCGTGCCGTTGTGCTCGGAGGCCTGGCGGAGCACCTCGGTGAGGTGCTTGCGGTCGGAGTCGACCGTGCGGGCCACGAAGCTCGCCTCCGCGCCCAGCGCCAGCGACACCGGGTTGAAGGGGGCGTCGAGGGAGCCCATCGGGGTCGACTTGGTGATCTTGCCGACCTCGGAGGTGGGGCTGTACTGGCCCTTGGTGAGGCCGTAGATCCGGTTGTTGAAGAGCAGGATCTTCAGGTTCACGTTGCGGCGCAGGGCGTGGATGAGGTGGTTGCCGCCGATGGACAGCGCGTCGCCGTCGCCCGTGACCACCCACACCGACAGGTCGCGGCGCGAGGTGGCGAGACCGGTGGCGATGGCCGGGGCGCGGCCGTGGATGGAGTGCATCCCGTAGGTGTTCATGTAGTACGGGAAGCGGGAGGAGCAGCCGATGCCGGAGACGAAGACGATGTTCTCCTTCGCCAGCCCGAGCTCGGGCATGAAGCCCTGCACGGCGGCGAGGACCGCGTAGTCACCGCAGCCGGGACACCAGCGGACCTCCTGGTCCGACTTGAAGTCCTTCATGGACTGCGCGGCCTCGGCCTTCGGCACCAGGTGCAGCAGGGGCTCAGGCATCGATGACCTCCTTGAGGGCGGCGGCGAGCTGCTCGGCCTTGAACGGCATGCCGTTGACCTGGGTGTGGCTGCGGGCGTCGACGAGGTACTTCGCCCGGACGAGGGTGGCGAGCTGGCCGAGGTTCATCTCGGGGATCACGACCTTCTCGTACCGCTTCAGCACCTCGCCGAGGTTCTTGGGGAAGGGGTTGAGGTGGCGCAGGTGGGTCTGGGCGATGGCGCCGCCTTCGCGGCGGATGCGGCGGACGGCCGCCGTGATCGGCCCGTAGGTGGAGCCCCAGCCGAGGACCAGGGTGCTCGCGCCGTCCGGGTCGTCGACCTCGACGTCGGGCACCTCGATGCCGTCGACCTTGGCCTGGCGGGTGCGGACCATGAACTCGTGGTTCGCGGGGTCGTACGAGATGTTGCCGGTGCCGTCCTGCTTCTCGATGCCGCCGATGCGGTGCTCCAGACCGGGGGTGCCGGGCACGGCCCAGGGGCGGGCCAGGGTCTCGGGGTCGCGCTTGTACGGCCAGAAGACCTCGGTGCCGTCGGCCAGCTCGTGGTTCGGACCGGTCGCGAAGGGCGTCTTCAGGTCGGGGAGCTCGTCGACCTCGGGGACGCGCCAGGGCTCGGAGCCGTTGGCCAGGTAGCCGTCGGAGAGCAGGAAGACCGGGGTGCGGTACGTGAGCGCGATGCGGGCGGCGTCGAGGGCGGCGTCGAAGCAGTCGGCCGGCGTCTTCGGGGCCACGACCGGCACCGGGGCCTCGCCGTTGCGCCCGTACATCGCCTGGAGGAGGTCGGCCTGCTCGGTCTTGGTGGGCAGACCGGTGGACGGGCCGCCGCGCTGGATGTCGACGATCAGCAGCGGCAGCTCCAGCGAGACGGCGAGGCCGATGGTCTCGGACTTCAGCGCCACACCGGGGCCGGAGGTGGTGGTGACGGCGAGCGAACCGCCGAAGGCGGCGCCGAGCGCGGCGCCGATGCCGGCGATCTCGTCCTCGGCCTGGAACGTGCGCACGCCGAAGTTCTTGTGCTTGCTGAGCTCGTGCAGGATGTCCGAGGCCGGGGTGATCGGGTACGAGCCGAGGTAGAGCGGCAGGTCGGCCTGGCGGCCGGCGGCGATCAGTCCGTACGAGAGGGCCAGGTTCCCCGAGATGTTCCGGTAGGTGCCGGTGGGGAAGGCCCGGGTCGCGGGGGCGACCTCGTAGGAGACGGCGAAGTCCTCCGTCGTCTCGCCGAAGTTCCAGCCGGCCCGGAAGGCGGCCACGTTGGCCTCGGCGATCTCCGGCTTCTTCGCGAACTTCTGGCGCAGGAAGGTCTCGGTGCCCTCGGTGGGGCGGTGGTACATCCAGGAGAGCAGCCCGAGCGCGAACATGTTCTTGCTCCGCTCGGCCTCCTTCCGGGAGAGCCCGAAGTCCTTGAGGGCCTCCAGGGTGAGCGTCGTCAGCGGCACGGGGTGCACCCGGTACCCGTCGAGCGAGCCGTCCTCCAGGGGGGAGACGGTGTACCCGACCTTGGCCATCGCGCGCTTCGCGAACTCGTCGGTGTTGACGATGATCTCTCCGCCGCGCGGCACGTCCCCGAGGTTCGCCTTGAGTGCGGCGGGGTTCATCGCGACCAGCACGTTCGGGGCGTCGCCCGGGGTCAGGATGTCGTGGTCGGCGAAGTGCAGCTGGAAGGACGACACGCCCGGCAGGGTCCCGGCGGGTGCCCGGATCTCGGCCGGGAAGTTCGGCAGCGTGGAGAGGTCGTTCCCGAAGGACGCCGTCTCCGAGGTGAAGCGGTCACCCGTGAGCTGCATGCCGTCACCGGAGTCACCCGCGAAACGGATGATCACCCGGTCGAGCCGGCGCACTTCCTTCTCGGTGCCGTGGTGGGGCGTCGCCGGGGCGCTGCGCTGCTCCCCGACCAGGGCCTCACCGGCCTCGCTACTGACCTGGCTGGTCACTGAACTGGACCTCCCTCGCGGCAAGGGGACTCTCCGCCGGAGGCGGGGAGAAGGCTCGGGCGCGGCCGGTGACCACCGGTCGATCGTCGATCACTCGCCGATCCCCGGAGATCACCTTTCGTCCCGAGGCCCACCCTACGACGGTAAGGGGGCCCTTCCCGGGACTTCTCGCATCGTGGACCTCTTTTTGAGACGTCCTCTTGTCTGGAATTGTCACGATCTGCCGCCACCCGGAGGTTCCGGAAAGTCGGATTCCGCCTCATCCTTTGGACCTAGGGCCCGGGACCAGGTTATCTGACAGGGTGTCAGACGATCAGGACTTCAGGTACGTCAACACCGCGAGTACCCGGCGGTGATCACCGTCACTCGGGGAGAGGCCCAGCTTCAGGAAGATATTGCTGATGTGCTTCTCCACCGCGCCGTCGCTCACCACCAGCGCCTTCGCGATCGCCGAGTTCGTCCGGCCCTCCGCCATCAGACCGAGGACCTCCCGCTCGCGCGGGGTCAGGTTCGCCAGCACGTCCTGCTGACGGCTCCGGCCCAGCAGCTGCTGCACGACCTCGGGGTCGAGCGCCGTACCGCCCCCGGCCACCCGGACGACGGCGTCCACGAACTCCCGGACCTCCGCGACCCGGTCCTTCAGGAGGTACCCCACGCCCCGGGTGGAACCGGCCAGGAGTTCGGTGGCGTACTGCTCCTCCACGTACTGCGACAGCACCAGCACCCCGAGGCCCGGGTACTCCTTGCGCAGCCGCACCGCCGCCCGCACGCCCTCGTCGGTGTGCGTCGGCGGCATCCGCACGTCCGCCACCACCACGTCCGGCAGCGCGCCCTCGTCCGCGAGCCCCGCCACCGTCTTCACCAGCGCCTCGCCGTCCCCGACCCCGGCGACGACCTCGTGCCCCAGATCCGTCAGGAGCCGGGTCAGCCCCTCCCTGAGCAGGACGGAATCCTCGGCGATGACCACCCGTACCCGCCCCGCCACGTCTTGCGTGCTCACGCCTTGCGCCCCCATGCTCCGGTCCTCCGACAAGACCTTCAGCATGGCACCTGAGCCCCTCACCCGCGCCCACCTGCCCCATCCGGCCGCCCCCGACCCTCGCGGGGCAGCACCCCTACCGGCACGGACCCGCGCCCGCCGGGGCGGCGCCCACCCGCCCGCGCGGGACCTGCGCCCACCGGGGCGGCTCCCCCTGCCTGTGTGGGCCCGCGCCCGTGCTGGGCGTTGCCCCCTGCCCGTGCGGGCCGCGCCCGCCTGAGCGGTTCCCCCTGCCCGTGTGGGCAATCGTCCCGCTGGGGCGGGACGGGTGGGCACACGGGACGGCGCCCTGAGCGGCGCCTCCGCGTCCCGAGCCTGAACCCGCACC
>NZ_JBITXP010000032.1:0-76995 GCF_044544765.1 Streptomyces sp. NPDC053513 | reverse complement strand
GGGGCCCCCCCCGCCCCCCCCCCCGCCGCGCCCCCCCCCCCCCCCCCCCCCCCCCCCCCCCCCCCCCCCCCCCCGGGGGGGGGGGGGGGGGCCCCCCCCCCCCCCCCCCCCGACCCACCCAGGGACCTTCGGACACGACCAGGGAGAACCGCATGAACGACCAGTGGGACCACACGTACGACGTGGTGGTCGTCGGCTCCGGCGCCGCCGGCATGGCCGCGGCCCTCACCGCCCGACTGCGCGGACTGACCGCCCTGGTGGTGGAGAAGACCGACGTCTACGGCGGCTCGACCGCCCTGTCCGGCGGCGCGATCTGGGTCCCGAACAACTTCCACCTGGACGCCGCCGGCCTCGGCGACACCCCCGAGAAGGCCCGCGCCTACCTGGACGCCACGGTCGGCGACCGGGTCCCCGCCGAGCGCAAGGACGCCTACGTCACCCACGGGCCGCGAATGGTGCGGGAGTTCCACGACCGCACGGCCGTGAGGTTCGTCTACACCCCCGGCTACTCCGACTACTACCCCGAGCGGCTCGGCGGCTACCCGCAGGGCCGCTCCGTCGAACCGCAGGTCTTCGACTTCCGGAAGCTCGGCGCCGAACAGCGCGCCACCATGCGCCGCGCCGGTCTCCCCACGTACGGCCTCACCATCACGTCCAAGGACTTCCGGCAGCTGAACATGGTGGCGCGCACCTGGGCCGGCCGCCGCACCGCGCTCAAGGTCGGCGCCCGGGCGGTCGGGGCGAGGCTCACCGGCAGGGAACCGCTCTCCCTCGGCGAGGCGCTGATCGCCCGCATGCGGCACTCGCTCGACGCCCTCGGCGCCGACCTGTGGCTCTCCGCCCCGATGACCGGCCTCGTCGAGGAGGACGGCCGGGTCACCGGCGTCCGGATCACCAGGAACGGCCGTGAGCTCACGGTCCGGGCGAAGGGCGGCGTCGTCCTCGCCGCCGGAGGCTTCTCCCACGACCAGCGGCTCCGCGAGAAGCACCTGCCGGCACCCACCTCCACCGAGTGGAGCTCCGCCGCCGAGGGGCAGACCGGCGACGCCCTGGAGCCGGCCGTGGCCCTCGGCGCCGCGACCGACCTGATGGACAAGGTCTGGGGCGCGCCGTCGGTGGTGCCCCCCGAGGGCAGGCCGTTCTTCCTCGTCGCCGACCGCGGCGTCCCCGGCATGGTGATCGTCGACGCGGCGGGGGAGCGCTACGCCAACGAGGCCGCCCCGTACCACGAGTTCGTCGACGCCATGTACGCCCACGACAGGCCGGGGGCGAGCACCGTGCCGTCCTGGCTGATCCTCGACGCCACCGCCAGGGCCCGCTACATCTTCATGGGCCTCTTCCCGGGGCAGCCGTTCCCCAAGCCGTGGCTGGAGAGCGGCTTCGTCAGGAAGGCCGCGACCGTCGAGGAGCTGGCCGACCGGATCGGCGTCGCCCCGGCGAGGCTGCGGGCCACCGTGGACCGCTTCAACGGCTTCGCCCGCGCCGGCCGCGACGAGGACTTCCACCGCGGCGAGAGCGTCTACGACCGCTACTACGGCGACCCGACGCTGCCCAACCCCAACCTGGCGCCGCTGGAGAGGGGCCCCTACTACGCGATCCCCGTCCACCCCGGCGACATCGGCACCAAGGGCGGCCTGGTCACCGACGCCACCGCCCGCGTGCTGCGGGAGGACGGCACGCCCATCGACGGCCTGTACGCCTCCGGCAACGTGTCGTCCGCCGTCATGGGCGAGACCTATCCGGGACCCGGCGCGACCATCGGCCCCGCCATGACGTTCAGCTGGCTCGCGGCCGGCCACATCGCCCGGACGCGCTCCGCCGGCGCGCGGTGAGCGTCCCCGTGACGGACCTGCGGGGCAGAACGGTGATCGTCACCGGCGGGGCGCGGGGGATCGGCGCGGAGACCGGCCGGGTGGCCGTCGAGTCCGGCGCCCGGGTCGTCCTCACCGACGTACGGGAGGAGGAGGGGCGGGCCGCGGCACGGCGGCTCGGCGGCCACGCCCGGTTCGTCCGCCACGACGTCACCTCCGAGGACGACTGGCGCGCGGTCGTCGACTTCACGGCCGCCGCGTTCGGCCGGGTGGACGGCCTCGTCAACAACGCGGGGATCTCCGGCGGTTCCCACCTCCTGGAGGAGCAGACGCCCGAGGCGTTCCGGCGCGTCGTCGACATCGACCTCACCGGCGTCTTCCTCGGGATGCGGGCCGTGATCCCGGCGATGCGGGAGAGCGGCGGCGGCTCGATCGTCAACGTCTCCTCCGCCGCCGGCCTCATGGGCCTGGCCAGGACCGCCGGCTACGGCGCGGCCAAGTGGGGCGTGCGCGGGCTCACCAAGCTCGGCGCGGTGGAGCTCGCCGCCGCCCGGATCCGCGTCAACTCCGTCCACCCCGGCATGATCCACACCCCGATGACCGCCCACGTGGGCATCGAGCGCGGCGAGGGGAAGTACCCGGACACACCGATGGGCCGGGTCGGCGAACCCCACGAGATCGCACGGGCGGTCGCCTTCCTGCTCTCGGACGCCGCCTCGTACGTCACCGGCGCCGAACTGGCCGTCGACGGCGGCTGGACGACCGGCCCGACCCTCCGGCCGACCGAGGACCTGATCGAGGAGAACCCCTGATGCCCGTCGACCTGACAGGAAAGGTCGCGCTGGTCACCGGCGCGGCACGCGGCATGGGCGAGGCCGAGGCCCGCCTGTTCGCCGCCCTCGGCGCGCAGGTCGTCCTCACCGACGTCCTGGAGCCGGAGGGAGAGGCGACCGCCGCCTCCCTCGGCGCCGCCGCCCGCTTCGTACGCCACGACGTGACCGACGAGCGGTCCTGGGCGGCCGCCGTGGCCGCCGCCCTGGACGCCTTCGGACGGCTCGACGTCCTCGTCAACAACGCCGCGATCTACTCCACCTCGCCCATCACCGAGGAGGACCCGGCCCGCCTGGAGGCGATCCTCCGCGTCAACCTGGTCGGCCCGTTCCTCGGCGTTCGCGCCGTCGCCGGGGCGATGCGGGAGAGCGGCGGCGGCTCCATCGTCAACATCTCCTCGCAGGCCGGCCTCCAGGGCATCTGGGGACACGGCGCGTACGGAGCGGCGAAATGGGGGCTGCGCGGCCTGACCAGAACGGCCGCCCTGGAGCTCGGCCCGGACGGCATCCGGGTCAACTCCGTCCACCCCGGCGCCATCGCCACGGCCATGACCGCGCACCTGGGCACCAGGGAGCATCCGGCCGCGCCGCTCGGCCGGGTGGGGGAGCCCGAGGAGGTCGCCCGCCTCGTCGCCTTCCTCGCCTCCGACGACTCCTCCTACCTGTCCGGCGCCGAACTCGCCGTCGACGGCGGCGCGTCGGCCGGCCGCATGCCGCTCCTCACCCCGAAGGAGACGAACGCGTGAAACCACCGACCCCGAAGGGAGCCGACACGTGAACCGGCCCGACCCCGAGGTCCAGGCGGTCATCGACCTGGCCACCGCCGGCTTCCCCCCGCTGGCGACGGAGATGACGGACATCGCCGAGGTGCGCGCCTTCTTCGCCGCCCGCCCCCGGCCGGACGTCCCACCACCGCCCGTCGCCCGCGTCACGGACGAGGACGCCGGCGGCGTGCCCGTACGCGTCTACGACCCGGCCGTCCACGAGACCGCCCCCGTGATCGTCTTCTGTCACGGGGGCGGCTTCGTCCTCTGCGACCTCGACAGCCACGACCACTTCTGCCGCTCCCTCGCCCGCGCCACGGAGGCGATCGTCGTCTCCGTCGACTACCGGCGCGCCCCCGAGCACCCCTTCCCCGCCGCCCCCGAGGACGCCTACACGGCCCTGCTGTGGGCGGCGGCGGCCCACCCGGGCCGGCGGATCGCCGTCGCCGGGGACAGCGCGGGCGCCAACCTCGCCACCGTCCTCACCCTGCTCTCCCGCGACCGGGGCGGCCCCGAGATCGCCTGCCAGGCGCTCTACTACCCGATGCTCGACCCCACCCGCTCCCGCCCCTCGCACCGGGAGAACGCCCAGGGCTACTTCCTCACCGCCGACCACCTGCGCTGGTACTGGGACGGCTATCTGCAGGCCCCGGCGCACCGCACCAGCCCCTACGCGGCCCCGCTGGCGGGCGCCGACCTGTCCGGACTCCCGCCCGCCCAGATCGTCACCGCCGGCTTCGACCCCCTCCGGGACGACGGCCTGGCGTACGCGGAGGCCCTCACCGCCGCGGGCGTCCCCGTGCGGGCACGCCACCACGCCGGGATGTTCCACGGTTTCCTCTCCATGGCGGGCGCCCTGCCCGCGGCGGCCGAGGCCCGCGAGACCGCCTTCGCCGCCCTGCGCGAGGCCCTCGCCCCGCGCTGACCGGACGTACGCGCGCGTGCGCCCCGCCCCCACCTGGCCGGTGGGGGCGGGGCGCTTTCCCGTATCGGCGCCCGTCAGTCCCGTATCAGCGTGAACCCCTTGTACCCCGAGGCCGCGACGTCCGCGATGATCTCCCCGTACACCCCGAAGCCCCCGATGAACGGCATGAACACCCGGGGCTTCCCGGGGATGTTGGCCCCCAGGTACCAGGAGTTCGCCGCCGGGAACAGCGTGGCCGCCGCCCGGTCGCGGCACTGCGCCACCCACTGCTCGACGGCCTCTCCGTCCGCCTCGATCGCGCGGTAGCCGTGCTCGTCCAGGTGGCGCAGGCAGTCGGCGAGCCAGTCGACGTGCTGTTCGGCGCAGAGCACGACGTTGGCCATGACGGACGGGCTGCCGGCCCCCGTGAGGTTGAACAGGTTCGGGAAGCCGTCGACGCCCAGGCCCAGATAGGTGCGGGGGCCCCCGCTCCACACGTCCTTCAGCCTCCGGCCGCCCCGCCCCCGGACGTCCATCCGGTCGATCGCCCCGGTCATCGCGTCGAAACCGGTCGCGAACACGATCGCGTCCAGCTCCACCCGGCCGCCGTCGGCCAGCACGATCCCGGTGCGGTCGATCCGCTCGATCGGGTTCTCCCGCAGGCTCACCAGTTCGACGTCGTCGCGGTTGAACGTCTCGTAGTAGTGCGAGTCGGTGACGATCCGCTTGGTGCCGATCGGATGGTCCGTCGGCACGAGCAGGTCCGCGACGGCCGGGTCCTCGACGAGCGCGCGGACCTTCTCCTCCCAGAAGGCGCGCGCCTCGTCGTTCGCCGCCCGGTCGGTGAGCTGGTCGGGGAAGGTCTTCGAGTACAGGACGCCGCCGAGCGCCCAGCGCTCCTCGAACGCGGCCCGCCGCTCCTCGGGGGACACCTCGAACGTCGGCGACGGGTGCGCCGCGTGGGGCGAGCCGCCGCCGCTGAGCCGCGAGAGCCGCCGCCGCTCGGCGTAACCGGCCTTCTGCCGGCGGCGCGTCTCCTCGTCCAGGGGCGCGTTGCCCGCCGGGATGCTGAAGTTGGCGCTGCGCTGGAAGACGGTGAGGTGCGCCGCCTGCTCGGCGATCAGGGGGACGGCCTGGATGCCGGAGGAGCCGGTGCCGATCACGCCGACGCGCAGCCCGCCGAAGTCCACGCCCTCGTGCGGCCAGGCACCGGTGTGGTACGTGGCGCCGGCGAAGTCCCCGGCCCCCGGGATGTCCGGCACGTGCGTGCTGGAGAGGCAGCCGACGGCGAACACGCAGTACCGCGCCGACACCACCTCGCCGCCGTCCGTGCGGACCGTCCAGCGCAGCGTCTCCTCGTCCAGCTCGGCGGAGGTCACCGAGGTGCCGAAGGTGTAGCTGCGCCGCAGGTCGAAGCGGTCGGCGACGTGCCGCAGATAGCGGACGATCTCCGGTTGGGCGGCGTACTTCTCGCTCCAGTCCCACTCCTGCTGGAGCTCCTCGTCGAAGGAGTACGAGTAGTCCACGGACTCCACGTCGCAGCGGGCGCCGGGGTAGCGGTTCCAGTACCAGACGCCGCCCACGTCGTCCCCGCGCTCGAAGCCGCGCACGCCGAGGCCGAGACCGCGCAGCCTGTGCACGGCGTACAGACCGGTGACGCCCGCTCCGACGACGACCACGTCGACGGACCCGGTGATGCTGTCGTTCACGTTCGTACTCTCCTCATCGAGTGGTGGTGGTGTTCGCCGCCGACCGCCGCAGCGCCTTCTTGTCGACCTTGCCCGCCGCGTTGTGCGGCAGCTCCGGCACGGAGCGGAAGGCGCGCGGGACCTTGAAGTTGGCCAGCCGCTCACGCGTGTACGCGGTCAGCTCGGCCGCGTCGACCGGAGCCCCGCCCGCCGGCACGCAGTACGCGACGCCGACCTCCCCGAGCCGTGCGTCCGGCACGCCGACGACCGCCGCGTCCCGGACGGCCGGGTGGCCGCGCAGCACCTGCTCCACCTCCGCCGGGTACACGTTGAACCCGCCCACGACGAACATGTCCTTGAGCCGGTCGGTGATCCTCAGGAACCCGCGCTCGTCGAGCACCCCGACGTCCCCCGTGTGCAGCCAGCCCTCCGCGTCCACGACCCGGGCGGTGGCCTCGGGGTCGTCGAGGTAGCCGTGCATCACGTGGTAGCCGCGGGTGAGGATCTCGCCCGGCTCCCCGGGCGGGGCGTCGACGCGCAGCTCCGTGCCCTCCAGGGCCGTCCCGGAGGTGCGGGCCAGGGTCTCCGGCGACTCGTGCGGCGGGCAGATCGCGACCACGCCCGTCGACTCGGTCAGCCCGTACGCGGTGTTGACGCTCCGCGCGCCGAGGGACGTCCTGATCTCCTCGATGAGCGTGACGGGGATGTTCGCCGCGCCCGTGACCGCCATCCGCATCGAGGTCAGGTCGTACGCCTCGCGCTCGGGATGGTGGATCAGCGAGGTGAAGACCGTCGGGGCGCCGGTCAGGACGGAGATGCGCTCGTCCCGTATCCGGCCGAGCACGGCCCCGGCGTCGAAGACCCGCTCCGGGACGATCACGGCCCCGTGCAGCAGGCAGGCGAGGACGCCCGCCTTGTAGCCGAAGGTGTGGAAGAACGGGTTGACGAGGAGGTGGCGGTCGCCGCGCCGGAGGGTGACCGTACGGGCCCAGGCGTCGTACACGCGCAGGTTCTGCCCGTGGGTGGTGGGCACCCCCTTGGGACGGCCGGTGGTGCCGGAGGTGAACAGGACGTCGGCGGTGTCGGCCGGACGCACGGCGGCGGTACGGGCGAGCCGTTCCTCCCCGGTCACCCGGTCCGCCGCCGCCAGGAACCGCGGCCAGTCCGCCGAGTGCAGGGCCACCGTCCGCTCCAGGAGCGGGAGTTCCTCCCCGGAGGCCGCGAGCAGCGCCCGGTAGTCCGTACCCAGGAAGTCGTGCTCGGTGAAGAGCAGCCGGGTCCGGGAGCGGCGCAGGATGTCGGCGGCCTCGGCCGCCTTGTAGCGGGTGTTCACCGGCACGAGCACTCCGCCGGCCGCCACCGCGCCGAGCGCGGCCACCACCCAGCGCGCGCTGTTGGGGGCCCACACGGCGACCGGGTCGCCGGGCCGCACCCCCTGCGCGATCACCGCGCGTGCCGCCCGGTCCACCCGGTCGCGGAGCTCCGCGAACGTCCAGCGTTCCCCGTCGAAGACGAGGGCCTCCTCGTCCCCGTACCGCTCCGCCGCCCAGTCCGCGAGCCCGGCGATGGTCTGCGCGCCCCTCATGATCTGTCACGTCCTCCCTGCTGCCCCGCCCCCCGGCGGGGCACGGGCGGTGGAAACACAGCGGATCGGAGCCTGGCAGGGAGGGGCGCCCCGGCGCAGGGGGAGGTTCCCGCTCACCGGGAAGGTGCGGGGCTTCTTCTGTCTCCGGGCCGTCCGCCCCGTGGAACGACGGCACCGCCGCCCCCCCCGGGAGGGGGGAACGGCGGTGCGGTGGTGTGCCGGTGGGGAAGGAGGGGTCAGGGCACGATCAGATCGGGTACGACCTTCGCCAGCTCCGCGGCGGACAGGACGCCCTCCCGGACCAGGACCGGGGCGTCGCCCGTCAGATCGACGATCGACGACGACACCGGCCCGGCGGTCCGGCCCCCGTCGAGGTACACCGCCACGGAGTCGCCCAGCATCCCGAAGGCCGCGTCGCAGTCCTCCGGCGAGGGACGGTCGGTGAGGTTCGCGCTGGAGACGGCCATCGGGCCGGCCGCGGCCAGCAGGTCGAGCGCGAGGGGGTGGTCGGGCATCCGTACGGCCACCGTCCCGCCGGTCTCGCCCAGGTCCCAGGAGAGCGAGGGCCGGTGGCGGAGCACCAGCGTCAGGCCGCCCGGCCAGAAGGCCTCGATCAGTTCCTCGGCCTTCCTCGGCAGCTCCGCGACCAGGCCGTCGAGCGCGTCCCTGGAGCCGACGAGCACGGGGGAGGGCTTGTGCCGGCCCCGCCCCTTCGCGGCCAGCAGACCGGCGACGGCCTTCGGGTCGAAGGCGTCGGCGCCGATGCCGTAGACGGTGTCCGTCGGGAGGACGACGAGACGCCCCTCCCCGAGGGCGGCCACCGCCGCGGCGATGCCGGCCGGGCGGGCCGACGGGTCCGAGCAGTCGAATCGCTGTGCCATGGGGTCGTTCACTCCGTGCTCTCCACGCCGTGCGAGGTCACCAGCCGGGCATTGCCCTCGGCGAGCTGGTAGGCCAGTCCCACGACCGCCACCTCGCCCGTCCGCACCTGCTCCGACAGGACCCGGGAACGGTCCATGAGCAGCTGCACCGTGTGCCTTATGTGCTCGTCGATGATGTCGCTGTCCTCGGTCAGACCGGCGGCGCGGGCCGCCAGGACGCTGGGCGTCACCCGCTCCACCACGTCCCGTACGAACCCGGCCGCCGGCAGCCCGTCCTCCACCGCGGCGCGGGCCGCCGCGACGGCGCCGCACGAGTCGTGTCCCAGGACGACGACCAGCCGGCAGCCGAGCATGCTCGTGGCGTACTCGACGCTCCCCAGCACCTCGGCCCCCAGCACATGGCCGGCGGTCCGTACGACGAACAGGTCGCCGAGTCCCTGGTCGAAGATGATCTCGGCGGCGAGGCGCGAGTCGGAGCACCCGAGGATGACCGCGAACGGCTCCTGTCCGGGTGCGAGCTGCGCACGGCGGGCGGCGTCCTGGTTGGGGTGGTCCGGGGTCCCGGCGACGAAGCGGCGGTTGCCGGCGAGCATGGCGTCGAGAGCGACCGAAGGCGAGGTGCGAGGCATGGCACCCACTGTAACGAGCCGTTCTCGGCCGCTCCCCGGCCGGTCCCCCGGACAGGGGGGCCGGCCCGGAAGAGAGGCGCCCCGCGGACGCGCTCCGGACGCGCTCCGGACGCGCTCCGGACGCGCTCCGGCAGCGCGGCGCCGGCCGGAACCGTGGCATGCCCACGTAGATTTTGCCCTCTCGTGGTTGCCGCCCCGGCGGGCCCGTCGGAGTCTGGGTGACCATGCCCCTCGGGCAGCTGGTTCTGCTGGTCACGGGGGGTGCACAGGACCCTCCGCCCTGAGCGGGGAAAGTTCATGCACCTCGAGTTCCGGCACCTCCGCGTCCTGCTCACCGTCGCCGAGGCCGGCAGCATCCGCAGGGCCGCCGCACGGCTGCAGCTCTCCCAGCCCGCCACGAGCGCGCAACTGAAACGGATCGAACAGGAGCTCGGCGGCCCGCTCTTCGTCCGCAGCGCCGAGGGCGTGAAGCCGAACGAGCACGGCCAGTACGTCCTGCGCTGCGCGCGCGACCTCGTGGTCGGTTTCGACCGGCTGCGCGAGCACGCGCGGTCGGCCGCCGAGAGGGACAGCGGTACGGCCGCGCCGCTGCGCGCGGGCGGCACGGCCGGCCCCCTGGTGTCACTGCTCATATCCGCCCTTTTCGAGCTCGTGCCGGAGAGCCGGCTGGCCATCGACGCCCGCCGTTCGGTGCACACCCTCGTGAAAGCGCTGAGCCAGTCGAAATGCGACATCGCGGTCTTCGGCGAGTTCCCCGGCTTCCCGCTCCCGGTCGGCGAGTCGGTCGTGACGCGGACGCTGGTGCGCGAGCCGGTCTTCGTCCTGCTCGCCGAGGACCATCCGCTGGCGCGCCGGGAGAGCGTCGGGCTGGGCGAACTCCGCGGCGAGGAATGGGTCATGCCGGAGGCCGACGAGAGCGGGGTGCACGCCTATCTCCACCTCACCTGCCAGTCGGCGGGATTCACCCCGCGCATCGCGCACGTGACGCCGGACCTGTCCGTGGCGCAGATCCTGGTCGCCGGCCGGCGCGCCGTCTGCGGGGTGTGGCCGAGCGCCGAGGTGCCCGCCCAGGGCACCGTGCAGCGACCGCTCGTGGACGTCCCGTTCCACCGGCGGCTGCAGCTGGCCTGGAACCCGGAGACGGTTCCGCCGGAGCTCGCCGACGCGGTGGCCGAGCGGCTGCTCGCGGCGTACCTGTCGCTGGTGCGGCAGCGACCGCAGTACCTGGCCTGGTGGGAGGGCGGCGGCGAGGAGTTCGCGCTCGGCACGGACGGCTGACCGGCGGCCCCTCGTTCGGTGCGGACGGCGGTTCCCCGCTCGGCGCGGACGGCCGTCCGGCGGCCCCCGCTCTGCTTCCCCCTATAACTCCGGGGCTATACCCCACATGGGATCACGTCAGGAACATGTCACCTGGTGAACACTTCGCGTCAACGTCCCAGGACGTCGTCACCCCCCACGACGAGCGAAGGAACACCCCGTCATGTCCCGTCCTCTCCTTGCCCTCTCCACGATGGTCGCCGCCGCCGTCATCACCACGGGCGCGGTGGCCGTACCGGCGTACTCGCAGTCCGACGCGCCGCACGGGAACTCCGTCCGCGACACGGCGATATCCCGGGCCGAGGCGAACGTGACCCGGCACGCCGACACCTTCGGCTTCGGCGCGGGCCAGGCGCTCCGGGTCAAGGACGTCGTGATCGACGCCGACGGCACCCAGCACGTCCGCTTCGACCGGACCTACCGCGGCCTCCCCGTCGTCGGCGGCGACTTCGTCGTCCACCAGAAGGCCGACGGCTCGCTCAAGGGATCCAGCCACGCCAAGGCCCACAAGGTGGCGCTCGCCTCCGTCACCCCCGCGACCGACGCCAAGGGCACCGCGGCCGGCGCCCTCAAGCGCGCCGACGGCCGGGTGCGCAGCGCCAGGTCCACCCCCGAGCTGATCGTCTGGGCCGCCGACGGCGCCCCCCGCCTGGCCTGGCGCACCACCGTGCAGGGCCTGGGCGACAAGGGCCAGCCGCACGGCGAGGTCTTCGTCACCGACGCCACCACCGGCGCCGCGATCGAGAACTACGACTCCGAGCACGAGTCGACCGGCACCGGCCACTCCGAGTACACCGGCGACATCACCCTCGACACCACCCAGCAGGCCAACGGCACCTTCGCGCTGATCGACCCGATCCGCGGCCACATCACCAAGGACGCGCGCAACGCCTCGTCCTCGTCCCTGAACAGCTCCTCCGGCACCCTGTTCACCGACGCCGACAACGTCTGGGGCGACGGCCGGAAGTTCTCCACCGACCGCTCCACCGCCGCCGTCGACGCCCACGCCAACACCGCGAAGACCTTCGACTACTACAAGAGCACCTTCGGCCGCAACGGCATCAAGAACGACGGCCGCGGCGCCACCGTCTTCGTCCACGTCGGCACCAACTGGGACAACGCCCAGTGGTCGGACGCCTGCTTCTGCATGATGACCGGCGACGGCAACGGCACGGTCGACCCCGAGCAGGTCGACCTCGACACCATGGGCCACGAGATGACCCACGGCGTCACCTCCGCCACCGCCAACCTGCGCTACAGCGGCGAGTCCGGCGGCCTGAACGAGGCCACCAGCGACATCCTCGGCACGATGGTCGAGTGGTACGCCGACAACCCGATCGACACCCCGGACTACCTCTTCAGCGACCAGTCCACCCCGCCGTGGCTGCGCCGCTTCGACAAGCCCTCCCTCGACGGCCGCTCCGCCGACTACTGGTCGAAGTCCGTCGGCCGGCTCGACGTGCACAACTCCTCGGGCGTCGGCAACCACTGGTTCTACCTCGCCAGCGAGGGCAGCGGCACCAAGACGATCAACGGCGTCACCTACAACAGCCCGACGTACAACGGCTCCACCGTCACCGGCATCGGCAACCAGAAGGCCTCCGCCATCTGGTACCGGGCGCTGACCGTCTACATGACCTCCACCACGGACTACAAGGGCGCCCGCACGGCGACCCTGAACGCCGCGAAGGACCTGTACGGCGCCACCAGCCCCGAGTACGCCACCGTGGCCGCGGCCTGGACCGGCGTCAACGTCCTCTGACGCACCGTCGCACGACCTGACCGGACCGACCGCCCCGGGCCCCGTCCTCACGACGGGGCCCGGGCGCGTCCCACCGGCAGGAACACACGATTGGGTGACTGCGCCGTCACACCGGGCGACGGCAAGATCATCGGCATGAGATCTTCCCTGACACGCCGGGCGCTCGCCGCGGCCCTGCTCCTGACGTCGACGCTGGCCCCCGCCGTGGCCGTGGCCGCCCAACCCGGCGGAGAGGGCCGCCCGTCGGAGCGCGCCGTCCACGCCCGTCTGCTCGGTGAGAAAATCGTCCCGCACAAGCTCGACTTCCAGGGCACCACGGTCGGCGGCTTCTCCGGCGTCGACCGCAACCGGTGCACCGGCGAGTACGTGTTCATCAGCGACGACCGCTCGTACCTGCAACCCGCCCGCTTCTACACCGCCAGGCTGGACGTGGACGCGGCCGGCGTGCACTCCGTCGACTTCACCGGCACCCACCCCTTCCTCCAGCCGGACGGCTCCGTCTATCCGTCGCCGTCCGTCGGGGACGGCAAGGCCGTCGACCCCGAGGAGATCCGGGTCGACCCGCGCAGCTGCGACTACTGGTGGGCCCAGGAGGGCGACCGGCCCAAGGCGGCCGACGCCGGACCGGTGATCCAGCCCTCCGTCCAGTTCGCCGGCCCCACCGGCGCCTACCGGGGACAGCTGAGGCTGCCGTCGAACTACGAGATCACCATGGACGAGCGCGGGCCGCGCCGGAACCAGGCGATCGAGGCCATCACCTTCGGCTCCCGGGGCCGCGTGGTGACCAGCGCGGTCGAAGGGCCCCTGCTCCAGGACGGTCCCGTGCCCGACCTGGAGCACGGCGCCCTCGTCCGGGTCACGCAGCAGACGCGCGGGGGCCGGGTGCTCGGCCAGTACGCGTACCCCCTGGAGAAGATCTTCGCGCCCTCCGACCCGACCAGCCCCTGGGCCCCGGACACCGGCGTCCCGTCGATCCTCGCCTTCCCCGACGACCCCGAGCGCTACCTCGTGCTCGAACGCACCTGGGTCGCCGGCTCGGGATACAAGATCCGCCTCTTCGACGCCACCACCCGCGGGGCGACCGACGTGCGGGCGACGGACTCGCTGGCCGGACAGCCCGTGCGGGCGATGCGCAAGACGCTCGTCGCGGACTTCCACACCCTCGGCCTCTCCACCGTCGACAACACCGAGGGCATGACGTGGGGACCGGTCCTGCCCTCCGGCGAGCGGTCGCTGATCCTGGTCAGCGACGACAACTTCGACACGGAGGCGGTCACCCAGATCGTCGCCCTCGCCGTCCGCTGACCCCGGTACGAGCGGTGACCGGCACGCCCCGGCGGGCCGGTCACCGACGGCTTCCCGGCGCCCTGCCCTCCGGGACCCGCCGGGCCCGCCTCAGGAGGGCATGTTCTGCTCCGCCCAGACCACCTTGCCGGTGACGGTGCGGCAGGAGCCCCATCTGCGGCACAGCATGTTGATGAGCTGAAGCCCCCGGCCGCCCTCGTCGCTGAGGTCCGCGTGCTGGATCTGGGGCAGGTCGGGGCCGGTGTCCGAGACCTCCACGACGAGCCGCTCCCCCCGCAGCAACCGCAGCTCGCCCGGCCCGTTCCCGTACCGCAGCGCGTTGCCGACCAGCTCGGAGACGACGAGCTCGGACACGTCCGCCAGCTCCGCGAGCCCCCACGCGGCGAGCTGCTCGGTGACGAGTCCCCGGGCGACCGAGGCGGCCCGGCCGTCCTGCGGCAGCTTCCACACCCGCAGGTCCCCGGCCGGCAGCGGGGAGTCCGCCGTCACCAGGAGCACCGCCTCGTCGAAGCGGGCGGCCGCGGCCGGAGCGCACTCCACCAGACCGCCCTGCTCCAGCGCCTCGGGGGTCAGCTCCAGCGCGGCCGAGCGGAGCCGGTCCAGCTGGGCGTCCACGTCCTCCTCGCGGGACTTCACCAGACCGTCCGTGTACATGACCAGGTGGGCGCCGTCCGGGACGCGGAGCCGCAGCGGGTCGTACGGGATCACCCCCGCCCCCAGCGGCGCGCCGATCGGCACCCGGACGAACTCGCCGCCGCCCTGCCCGTCGAGGAGCAGCGGCGGCAGGTGCCCGGCGCTCGCCAGCGTGTACGTGGAGTCGGCGGGGTCGTAGACGGCGCAGAGGCAGGTGGCGACCTGCTCGTCCTCCAGGTCGCGGGTGGCCAGGTCCAGCCGGGCCAGGATCCGCTCGGGCGCCGTGTCCAGGGTCATGAGGGTGCGGGCGACGGTCCGCAGCCGCCCCATGGTGGCGGCGGCCGGCAGCCCGTGCCCCATCACGTCGCCCACCATGAGGGCCGTCCGCCCGCCGGGCAGCGCCATCACGTCGTACCAGTCCCCGCCCACCCCGTGGTGGGCCGCCGCGGGCGCGTACTCGGAGTGCACCAGCAGGCCCGGCGTCGTCGGGTTCACGCGGGGCAGCAGGCTGCGCTGCAAGGAGACGACGTGCTCGCGCTCGCGCCCGTACAGCCGGGCGTTGTCGATGAAGACGGCCGCCTTGGAGGCGAGCTGCTCGGCCAGCGCCAGGTCGGTCGTGGAGAACGGGGGAGTCCCGGGGGCGCGGACGAAGTCGGCGCTGCCGAGGAGCAGCCCGCGGGCGATGAGGGGCACGGCCAGATAGCTGTGCACCCCGGCGGCCCGCATCTTGGCGGCCGCGCTCGCGGTGGGCGCGACGCGCAGGAAGTCGTCGTCGCGCATGCGGCTCAGCAGGACCGGCTTGCCCTGACGCAGGCAGTACCGGTGGAGCAGGGTCTCGTGGGGCTGCTCGGCGTGGACGAAGGTCTCGCCCACCGGGGTCGGCTCCAGCGAGGACAGCTCCTCGATGGCGCACAGCGCCGTGGCCCGCAGGGGCGGGACGCCCGGCTCCGTCCACCGAGACCCCTCGTCGCCCCGCAGGACGCTCTCCAGGATGTCCACGGCCGCCCCGTCGGCGAAGCGGGGCACGGTGAACTCGGCGAGTTCCTGCGCGGTGCGCTCCAGGTCCAGGGTCGTGCCGATCCTGGAGGTGGCGGAATTCAGCCAGGCGAGTCGGCTGCGCATGGTGAACCGGTCGGGCGGCAGAACGCCCCTGCCCCTTCGGAACCGGATGTTCTCCCGGGCAGCGCGGCGTCCCGCCGGGTCCCGCCCGGCCGAGCCGCGGCCGGGCAGGCGCCGTCCGCCGCTGCCGCCGTTCACTCTTTCGGCCCCCAACAGGACTCGACGCCGTTTCCGGTGCCAGTGTGCACCGGAAACCGCCTCGGCGCCTCCTGTCGTGCACGATGTCCTCGCCCGTCGGCGGTACGGGGAGCCAGACCGCCCGACGTGCGGAAACGCACGTCACGGGGTGCGGTCCGTCCGCGGCCCGGGCCGCTGGGCACCGGGCACCCGTGTCCGCGCGATCACGACGGGTTCTTCGACGAGCCGCACGGCCGGCGGCGTCGAGGGCACCGGGCGCTGCCATGCGGCCGGGATGTCCGGAACCTCGCGGAGCTCCCAGTCCCGGCAGGTGCCGTCGAGGGCCAGCGGGTAGAGGGTGAGCGTGCCGTCCGGTGCGATGCGCATCCGCACGAACCCCGTGCGGTCGTCGATGGACTGCCCGGACATCTGCCAGTCGGCGACGAGGCCGCGGTCCGTCCACAGCACCCACAGGGCGAAGAGCTGGGAGCCGAGCAACGCGCCCAGCGCGACGGCGACGACCACGAGCACGAGCAGGACCCAGAACCGGCTGCACGCGAGGGGGACCGACCGGGCCGCGGCGACGGCGACGGCGAGGGTCGCGGCGGTGGCCGCCAGCTGGAACAGCACGGCCCCCGTGGGACCGGACGGTGGCCCGGGCCGCCGCCCGCGCAGCATCCCGTTCCCCCAGCCGAGTACGAAGGGCAGCAGGAAGAAGGCGGCGCTCGTGCAGAGCAGGCCGAGCACGTCGTCGCCGCCGGCCCCCCGTACGGCGTCGACGGGATTGTGTCCGCCCTCGGCCAGGGCGAACGCGCCGCCCGCCATCAGGACGAGCAGCAGCTGCACCGCCCCGGCCAGGACCGCGAAGCCGGGGTTGCGCCGCGGCAGCCAGTACCGTGACCAGGGCTCGGCGATCGCGCGCGTGAGCGAGCGGGACTCCTCCGCATCGGGGTACGTGGGCCGCGCGAGGGCGAACGTCGGTGGCGGGTCGTCCTTCCTCCGCATCCGCGAGGCGGCCGGAGGCAGCGCCAGTTCCTTCGGAAGCCGGTGCGTGGAGGCCAGGAACGCGCCGCCCAGGCCGCACGTCACCATCTGGCGCCGCCGGGGGTCCGGGGGCAGCTCGTCGCCGGCCCCGGCCGGGTCGTCGGGCAGCCGTTCCGCGTAGCGGGCGTAGTGGTGCTTGTCGCCGGTCAGCCACAGGCGGATGGACGCGCCCGTGTCCACGGGCTGCCCGGTCGCCCGGTCGAAACGCGTCCGGATGATGTTCCGGTCGAACCAGTGCAGGGAGTTGAAGGCGTCGGGCTTCTCGTCGCTCTGCACCCACGTGGGCGCGGCGGTGCAGACGATCACGCTGTCGCCCGGCTGCAGCCGCGGCGACAGGAAGGTCTCGAAGTAGCGCCGCTGCGGATCGTCGAAGTAGGAGCCGAGCTGGCTGTCCAGCCCGACGAGCCACCAGCGCTGCGGCAGCTCCACGGCGAAGTAGCTCCGGGTCTGCCGGGTCTCCCAGCCGCCGATGGGCGTTCCCTGGGCGAACATCCGCAGGAACGCGGTGAGTCCGTCGTACCAGTCGTGGTTGCCCGGCAGCGCGACCATGAGCGGCTGGTCCGGTGCCGACGGGAGCGCGGCGCGGTAGGGCCCCTTCATCCGGTCCTCGTACGCCGAGGCCGAAGCCACCGGGTACACCTGGTCCCCGCCGAGGACGAGCAGTGAGCCGCGGGGGCACGAGCCGGGCCCGGCGACGGCGAGCCGGTCCGCCGCCAGGGCCGATGCCACCGAGCACGTCGCCTCGAAGCCGTCGCCCAGGTCGGCGACGAAGTCGATCCAGATCTCCTCGGCGCCGGGGTCCGCCAGGGGAGCCCGCAGCAGACCGGCCTCCAGCGCGCCCTGGATCTCGCGCTTGTCCGAGTAGTTGGCGAACACGGCGGCCAGCCCGACCTTGACCGCCGTGCGGGCCAGCTCCTTGGGCGCCAGCCAGCGCACCGGTTCCCGCGGGGTGAACAGGATCGCCGCCGCCTGCTTGCGCAACTCCTGGAAGTCCACGATGGCTCCTCCGTCGGCACGAGAGCGGTCACAGCGGCGACCAGGGCAGGACGTCCTGCGCGTACACGTCCCACAGCTTGCCGAAGAAGAACTGCCCGAAGCGCCTCAGCGTCGCCACCCTGCCGGGCAGCGTCGCCGCTTCGACCCGGAAGGTGGTGAGCTGCTTCAGGAAGTCGGCGGGACGGATGTGGACGGCTCCCGACGCCACCTGCGGTGCCCCGGCCTCCTCGTCGGCATCGACGTGGCCACGGACGATGCGCGTGTGCAGGACGGACGTGTCCTTCCAGACGCCGCGACGGGAGTCCTCGTCGACGTCCTTGTGCCCGCTGAGCGTGAGCCGGTGACCGGCTCGGTCGGTGAAGAACAACCGGTAGAGCATCCGCAGGTGTTCCGGATCAGACTGCTCCACGAACAGCCGGAACGTCCCGCCCTCGACCGGAAGGCGTCCGCCCAGCTCCTGGCAGACGATCTCGCCCCGCACCGAGGCCTCGTGCTCCGGGCCGACGACGAAGCGGTCCACTCCGCGGATGTCGATGGTCAGGTGCAGGGCCAGGTCGGCGGTCGCCCCGCCCCTCGGCGGGGGCGCCTCCTGGACGTCGTCCCCGCCGAAGGCGACGCGGCCGACCATGCGTTCGGTGAAGCGGAGGCCGGTGGGGTCGTCGGGGCGGTCCGGAAGGACGCCGGGCTTCCAGGGGATCCCCTGGGCCGTGCACCACTGGCGAGCGCGCTGGACCCCGAGCTCCACGGCCTGGGCGAATCGGTCTCGGCTGAAGTTGACGAGGTAGTTGAGCGGGACCTCGGCGCTCAGGAGCCTGACGTCGATGAGGCGTCCGAACTCCCCGCGCTCTCCGTCGCGGACGGCCGCGTTGCTGGCCTCGATCCGACGCAGCCAGTGCTTCAACTGCCCGTTGGCCGCCGTCTCGATGATGTGGAAGTAATTGGCCACGAACCCGTCCCGCCAGCGGTGCCGCCGGCTGACCGTCCAGATGATCCACAGTTCGTCGCAGCCCCGCCGGATCGCCTCCTCGACGTTGCCGTCGGTCAGGTAGACCGGATCGATGTAGGTCTGCCCGTCGATGACGACGGGAGGGAACCACATGGGCAGCGCCACTCCCGCGCAGAAGCGGTCCTCGTCCATGCGGTCGGCGGTCACCGGCTCCAGTTCGTTGGCGCTGAAGTTGTAGAGGTTGAAGGTGGCCTCCCGGTCGGTGGCCCGGATCCGCTCCCAGTCCAGTCCCCAGCCCGGGAAGACGTGACGCCGGTAGCCGTCCAGCGTGAAGAGGGAACGGGCGTAGGGCCCCTTCGGCAGTTCGCGCCAGTTCGGGCTGACGCCCTTCAGCGGAGAGAGCTTGCGCCAGTTGTCCGCGATCTCGCGCCCGGACATCCCCTGGCAGTACATCGCGAGGTTGAAGATGCCTCCGCTGGCACCGTCGACGTGGTCGAACCGCAACTCGGCCTCGTCGAGCAGGACCTGGAGGACGCCCGCCTGGAAAGCCACCTTCAGGCCGCCGCCGGCGAGGACGAGGGACCTGCGCGGGGAGGCGCCGCGGTGTTCACTGCTCTGGCCGGTCGTCATGAGGGCCTCGCGGAGTTCTGTCGGTGATCCTCGATGATGCGGTCGGCCGACCGGTCGGCCAGCGCCGCGATGGTGAGCGAGGGATTCGGGCCCACGGGACCGGGCATCACCGAGCCGTCGGCTATCGACAACCCCGGGCAGTCGTACACGCGCCCGAAGGAGTCCACCACGCCTTCCCGGACACTGCGCCCCATCGGCGCGCCGCCCAGGGGATGCACGGTGATGAGGCGGTTGAGCCACCACAGGGGATTCGAGGCGTAGCGGCCGCCCAGGCTCTGTGACACGCGCTTCATGGTCGCGTTCATCTGGTGGAAGTACCGGTCGGAGGCCGCCGGACGCCAGTCGAGGTCCAGAAGTCCGTCCCGGAGGAACATGCGGCCGTTGGGCACGTCCCTCCCCATGCCGAGCAGAGGGAGGGACGTCGCGGTGAACAGCCCCTTGCCCAGGGCGTCGCCGAGCTGCCGGCCCACGCGGCTCCCGGCCGTCCTCGTCAGCTGCGACCACCCGCGCCGCAGCAGAAACCTCCCGACCCTGTGCGACAGGGTGAGGACGTTCTCCTCGACCAGCCAGTCGAGGAACTCCGGGTAGCCGGCGTCCTCGATGTAGAAACCCCGGTCGGCCTCGCCGTTCTCCTCGCGGTCCCTGACCATCGCACTCGTGATGACCGGACCGAAACTCGGTTCCAGCATGCGCGGCACCGTCTCACCGGGGCGGTCCTCACGGCGTTCCCGCGCTGTGAGCACCAGCCCGAGGAAATCCCCGTTCCCGGAGAAACGGGTGCCCAGCGCCGGACTGAGCGCGGGAAAGGCGCTGCGGTTCCTCAGCAGCAGATAGGTGGTGCCGAACGTACCGGCGGAGAGAACGAGTCGCCTGGCCCTGACGGTGTGCCGCTCGGGAGGAGCGAGCGGGTCCCCGTCCCCGGCGTCCCCGTGCTCGAGGTACGAGACCAGGAACCCCTGCCGGACCGGTTCGAACGCACGGACCTCGCAGAGGGTCCGGATGTCCGCCCCGAGCCGGTCCGCGGCGCTGAGATAGGTGAAATCCAGACTGTTCTTGCTGCCGAAGTTGCAGCCCAGGTCGCATTCGCCGACGAGTCTGCACGTATAGCGCGGACTGTGGTGCAGATTGTCCTCGCCGCCCTCGATGGGAACGCCGGGCACCGGCGGGTTCCCGAAGGAGACGGCCAGCGGCGGCAGTTGCCACGGCAGACCGAGCCGCGAGGCCGCCTGCCGCATGGCGATGGTCTTCGGCGTGTCCCGGTAGGGCTCCACGTCGAACGGGTACCGCTGGGCACCCAGCATCCGCTCGACGCGGTCGTAGTGGGGATCGAGGTCCTCACGCGTGACCGGCCAGTCCTCGTAGCCCCCGTCGAACGACTCGTGCACGAACCAGCTTTCCGGCTTGCGGATCAGCACGTTCGCGTAGATCAACGAGCCCCCGCCCAGCCCACTGGAGACGAGCGCGTCCATCTTCGAGAAGCTCCACATGTCGTACATCCCGTACAGCCGGGAATCCGGATCCCAGAAGTTCTTGGCGGCGTCATGGGGAGTACGCGGAAAGGAGCCGGGCGGGAAGGGCTTCCCCCTCTCCAGGAGGCACACGCGCAGACCGGCCTCGGCCAGACGGAACGCGGTCACGGATCCACCGAAACCCGACCCGACGACGACGGCATCGAAAACGTCCATGCTCGCCACCTCTGGAATCCGGAGACCTTGCCCGGACCTGCCCCCCGCATGCAGCTGTCGCATGCCCTTTCCATGGTTCACCCGCATGCCGTGACGCGCACGTCGAGGCGCCGGCCCCGGTCGAGGACCGTACGGCGCGGAGCGCGTCAGCCCGCGGGGCGCACCGGGCCGACCGGACGATCCGGCAGGTACGTCGCGCGCTCCTCCGGGGCGGGGCCGCGGCCGACGGTGCCGCAGACCTCCTTCACCGCGTCGGCGGGCCGGGGGAGGACCACGTCCCACAGCCCCACGGCGACGGCCGCGACACGGTCCCGGTCCCGGCCCCCGCCCCGGTCCCGCCCAGCCTCACCGGACCGGGAGCGTGCCGCATGACGGAGGGGGCCTCACGCCTGAACTCCCTCCGACCCAGGGCCTGATCCGACGGGACCGGTCAGACAGGCCCTAGCCGATCTCGACGAGGAGGTCACCGCCCTCCACCTGCTGGATCCGGGTGATGGCCAGGCGGGTGACCCGTCCGCTCCTCGGGGCGGTGATCGAGGCCTCCATCTTCATCGCCTCGATCGTGGCCACCGTCGCGCCGGCCTCGACCTCGTCGCCCTCGGCGACGGCCAGCGTGACCACGCCGGCGAACGGCGCGGCGACGTGGCCGGGGTCGGACCTGTCGGCCTTCTCGGTCACGGGGAGGCCGGCGGCCGCGGCCCTGTCCCGCACCTGGATCGGCCGCAGTTGGCCGTTCAGGGTGGACATCACCGTGCGCATGCCACGCTCGTCCGCCTCGCCGATGGCCTCCAGTTCGATGAGCAGCCGCACGCCGGGTCCGAAGTCCACGCCGTACTCCTTCCCGGGGCGCAGCCCGTAGAAGAAGTCCTTGCTGTCGAGCACGCTGGTGTCGCCGTACGCCTGACGGTGTGCCTCGTACGCCTCCGTCGGGCCGGGGAAGAGGAGGCGGTTCAGCGTGGCGCGCCGGTCCTCGGCGAGGCCGGTGCGGTCCTCCGCGGTGAGCTCCCGCATCGGCTTGGGGCCGGCGCGGCCCTCCAGCGCCTTGGTGCGGAACGGCTCGGGCCAGCCGCCGGGCGGCGTGCCCAGTTCGCCGTGGAGGAAGCCGACGACGGAGTCCGGGATGTCGTACCGGTTCGGTGCCGCCTCGAAGTCCTCGGGTGCCACCCCGGCGCCGACGAGGTGCAGCGCGAGGTCGCCCACCACCTTCGACGAGGGGGTGACCTTCACCAGCCGGCCCAGCATCCGGTCCGCGGCGGCGTACGTCGACTCGACGTCCTCGAACCGGTCGCCGAGGCCGAGCGCGACGGCCTGGGTGCGCAGGTTGGAGAGCTGCCCGCCGGGGATCTCGTGGTGGTAGACGCGTCCCGTCGGCGAGTCCAGGCCCGCCTCGAAGGGGGCGTAGATCCTGCGGACGCCCTCCCAGTACGGTTCCAGGTCGCCGACCGCCCCCAGGTCGAGGCCGGTGGGCCGCTCGGAGTGGTCCGTCGCGGCGACGATCGCCGACAGCGAGGGCTGCGAGGTGGTGCCGGCCATGGAGGCCACCGCGCCGTCCACCGCGTCCACTCCGGCCTGGACCGCCGCGAGGTACGTGGCGAGCTGGCCGCCCGCCGTGTCGTGGGTGTGGAGGTGCACCGGCAGCTCGAACTCCCGGCGCAGCGCGGAGACCAGCTTCGCCGCGGCGGGGGCGCGCAGCAGACCGGCCATGTCCTTGACCGCGAGGACGTGCGCGCCCGCGGCGACGATCTTCTCGGCGAGCCGCAGGTAGTAGTCCAGGGTGTACAGCTTCTCCGCCGGGTCGGAGAGGTCGGCGGTGTAGCAGAGCGCGACCTCGGCGACCGCCGTCCCGGTCTCCCGTACGGCGTCGATGGCGGGCCGCATCTGCCCGACGTCGTTGAGCGCGTCGAAGATCCGGAAGACGTCGACGCCGGTGGCGGCGGCCTCCTGCACGAAGGCGTCGGTCACCTCGGTCGGGTACGGGGTGTAGCCCACGGTGTTGCGGCCCCGCAGCAGCATCTGCAGGCAGATGTTGGGCACGGCCTCGCGCAGCGCGGCGAGCCGCTCCCAGGGGTCCTCGGCGAGGAAGCGCAGGGCGACGTCGTAGGTGGCGCCGCCCCAGCACTCCAGGGACAGCAGCTGCGGCAGGGTGTGCGCGACCGCCGGGGCGACGGCGAGCAGGTCCTTCGTACGGACGCGGGTGGCGAGCAGCGACTGGTGGGCGTCGCGGAAGGTGGTGTCGGTGACGCCGAGGGTCGGCGACTCGCGCAGGCTCCGCGCGAAGCCCTCCGGGCCGAGCTCGGCCAGCCGCTGCCGGGAGCCGGCGGGCGGCCGGCCGGCGGGCAGCCGGGGCAGCTTGGTGACCGGGGAGACGAGCTCGGGACGGGGGCCGTGCGGCTTGTTGACGGTGACGTCGGCGAGGTAGGTGAGCAGCTTCGTGCCGCGGTCGGCCGAATGGCGGGCGGTGAGCAGGTGCGGCCGCTGCTCGATGAAGGCCGTCGTGACCCGCCCGGCCCGGAAGTCCGGATCGTCGAGCACGGCCTGCAGGAAGGGGATGTTCGTGGACACGCCCCGGACGCGGAACTCGGCCACCGCGCGGCGGGCCCGGCCGACGGCGGTCTTGAAGTCCCGCCCCCGGCAGGTCAGTTTGACCAGCATCGAGTCGAAGTGGGCGCTGACCTCCGTACCGGCGTGGGTGGTTCCGCCGTCGAGCCGGATGCCGGAGCCGCCGGGGGAGCGGTAGGCGCTGATCATGCCGGTGTCGGGGCGGAAGCCGTTGGCCGGGTCCTCGGTGGTGATGCGGCACTGCAGGGCGGCACCGCGCAGGACGACGGACTCCTGCGTCAGGCCGAGGTCGGCGAGGGTCTCCCCGGCGGCGATGCGCAGCTGCGACTGCACCAGGTCGATGTCGGTGACCTCCTCGGTCACCGTGTGCTCGACCTGGATGCGCGGATTCATCTCGATGAAGACGTGGTTGCCGTCGGGGTCGAGGAGGAACTCCACGGTGCCCGCGTTCCGGTAGCCGATCCGGCGGGCGAACTTCACCGCGTCGTCGCAGATCCGCTGCCGCACCGCCGGGTCGAGGTTCGGGGCGGGCGCGAGCTCGATCACCTTCTGGTGGCGGCGCTGCAGCGAGCAGTCCCGCTCGAACAGGTGGATGACCCCGCCCTCGCCGTCGGCGAGGATCTGCACCTCGATGTGGCGCGGGTCGACGACGGCCTTCTCCAGGAAGACGGTCGCGTCGCCGAAGGCGGACTCGGCCTCGCGGGCCGCCGCCTCGATCGACTCGCGCAGCGCCGCCGGGTCCTCGACCCGCCGCATGCCGCGACCGCCGCCGCCGGCGACGGCCTTGACGAACACCGGGAAGCCGATCCCCTCGGCGGCCGCCACGAGTTCGTCCACGTCGGTGGAGGGAGCCGAGGAACCGAGCACGGGCACCCCGGCCTCGCGGGCCGCGGCCACCGCGCGCGCCTTGTTCCCGGTCAGCTCCAGGGTCTGCGCCGACGGGCCCACGAACGTGATGCCCGCCTCCTCGCAGGCGCGCGCCAGCTCCGGGTTCTCGGACAGGAACCCGTAGCCCGGGTAGACGGCGTCGGCGCCGGCCAGGCGGGCCGCCCGGATGACCTCCGGCACCGAGAGGTAGGCCCGTACCGGATGACCGGGTTCACCGATCTCATAGGCCTCGTCGGCCTTCAGCCGGTGCAGCGAGTTGCGGTCCTCGTGGGGGAAGACGGCGACCGTGCGCGCCCCCAGTTCGTAGCCCGCGCGGAACGCGCGAATCGCGATCTCCCCGCGGTTGGCCACCAGCACCTTGCGGAACATTCTGATCCCTTCACCGTGCCCGGCTCGTCACGGCAACGCTACGGGCTCCGCCGCGGCCTGCTGAAGATCCCGTGGCGACGACATGGATCACCGCGCCCCGATGCCCCGTTTCGACGGGGCGCCCGGACGCGGATAGACCCTGGACTGCTTGACGCTGCCGAAGGCGAAGCTCGACTCGATCGACGCGATGCCCGGGATGGCGTGGATCCGGGTGCGGACGAGCGCCTCGTACGCCTCCAGGCTCTCGATCACCACCCTGAGCAGGTAGTCGCTGCTGCCGGCCATCAGATAGCAGTCCTGGATGTGGTCGATGAGGCCGACGTGCTGCTCGAACACGTTCACCGCCTCGGCCGTGTGCCGCTCCAGGCGGATCCGTACGAAGACGGTGATCGGCAGCCCGAAGGCGACCTGGTCGACGGTGGCCGTGTAGCCGCCGATCAACCCCGACTCCTCCAGCCGGCGCACCCGGCGCAGACAGGGGGAGGGGGACAGCCTGATCCGGTCGGCGAGGTCCTGGTTCGACAGGCGGCCGTCCGACTGCAGCTCATGGACGATCTGGAAGTCCACGGCGTCCATCGACTCTCCTTTACGGAACTTGGCAGATTCTGCCCCCACGCTATGCCTGAGGGGCATAACTGGCAATCGCCTGCCCCGCCCGAAGCCCTAGCGTTGCTTCCTGGGGGTGAGCCGGGCCTCGGCTCCGCCCGCACGGCTTCGAGAGGGAGGAACGGCCGGTGGCCGCAACACGAACGGTGGGGGCGACGACGGAGGAGGCGCGGGACACGCGCACTCCGCCCCACGGGCACGACGAGGAGCCCCGTACCGGCCGGCTCCAAGGACCCTCCCCACAGGCCGTGGGCATGCTCGCCCTGCTCCTCACCGTGGCGATCTGGGCCGCCTTCGCGCTCAGCGCCCGCGCCCTGAGCGCCTCCACGCTGCTGCCCGCGGACGCCGCGCTGCTGCGCTTCGGCGTGCCCCTGGTGGTCCTGGCGCCCGCCCTGTGGCGGCGCAGGCGCCGACTGGCCGCCGTCCGACTCGCCCCTGCGGCCAAGATCGTCTGTGGGGCGGGGGTCCCGTTCTTCCTCGCCGCCATGTACGGCGGCTCGCTGACCTCCGCCGCGTTCGTCGGGGCGATCGTGCCCGGCATGGTCCCGCTGTTCGTCTCCGCCCTCGTGGTCGCGGGCGGCAAGAGCGCCCCGCGCGGCACCCAGGCGGCCGGCCTCGCCCTCATCGTGGCCGGCGTCGTGGCCCTGGTCTGGCGCTACACCGCGGCCCTCGACGCGGACGTCCTGCTCGGCACGGGCACCCTGCTCGTCGCCAGCGGCCTGTGGGCCCTCTACACCGTGGGCCTGCGCGAGATCGACCTCGACCCGATCGGCTCCATCGGCCTGCTCTGCCTGCCCTCCTTCGCCGTCGTCGCACTGCTGACGCTGACCGGCGTCCTGCCCACCGGCCTCGCCCACGCGGCCGGCGGCGACATCGCGCTCTTCCTCGTCGTCCAGGGCCTGGGCGTCGGCCTCTGCGCCGGGCTGATGTACGCGTTCGCCATCCGCCGGCTCGGCCCCGAGCGCAGCTCCGTCGTCGGCAGCCTCAGCCCCGTCGCCGTCGTCCTGCTCGCCGTGCCCCTCCTCGACGAGTCGCCGACCCTGCCCGTCGTGGTCGGCGTCCCCCTCATCACCCTCGGCGTCGCGCTCGCCAACCGACGCCCCCGAACCAAGGTCCCCACCGATGCTTGAGCTCCTCCCCGCCCCGCCCGCCGACCCGCTCTGGGACCTGACCGCCGAGTACGCCGCCGACCCGCGGCCCGAGCGCCTCGACCTCGTCCTCGGCGTCTACCGCGACCACACCGGGGTCACCCCCGTCATGGCGGCGGTCAAGGAGGCCGAGATCCGCCTGGCGGAACGCTCCGGCTCCAAGGAGTACCTCGGCCTGTCCGGCAACACCGCCTTCAACCGCGCCATGCTCACCACCGTCCTCGGCACCGAGGCCCTCACCGCGCGGGCGACGGCCGTCCAGACCGTGGCCGGCACCGGCGCCCTGCGCCTCCTCGCCGACCTCGTACGGCAGACGCGCCCCGGCACCACCGTGTGGATCAGCGACCCCGCGTACGTCAACCACCGCCCCATCCTCGAAGGCGCGGGCCTCACCGTCCGCACGTTCCGCTGGCTCGACGCCACGGGACTCCTGGAGGACCTCCGCGAGGCGGGCCGCGGCGACGTCGTCCTGCTGCAGGGCTGCTGCCACAACCCCACCGGGGCGGATCCCTCCCCCGAGACCTGGGAGGAGCTCGCCGGACTCGCCGCGAAGAACGGCTGGATCCCCTTCGTCGACCTCGCCTACCACGGCCTCGGCGACGGCCTCGAAGCCGACCTGCGGCCGACCCGGATGCTGGCCGAACGCCTCCCCGAGGTGCTGATCGCCGTCAGCTGCTCCAAGAACTTCGGCCTCTACAGCGACCGCACCGGCTGCGCCGTCGTCGTCGGCTCCTCGGCGCGGGCGCTCCGGCACGCCGAGACCGCCCTCCAGAACGCCGCCCGCACCCTGTACTCCATGCCGCCCGACCACGGCGCCGCCGTCGTCGCCACCGTCCTGGAGGACGAGCGCCTGAAGGCCGCCTGGCTCGCCGAACTCGACGCGATGCGCCACCGCATCACGGCCAACCGGACGGACCTCGTCGCCCACCTCGGCGCCCTCGGCCACGAGGAGGAGGCGCGCGCCCTCGGACGCCAGAAGGGCATGTTCTCGATGCTGCCCCTCACCCCCGGGGGAATGCTCCGGATGCGCCGCAGGTCCGGCATCTACGGCACGACCGCGGGCCGCATCAACATCGCGGGCGTCCCCGCGCACCGGATCCCGTTCCTGGCCCGGGGCATCGCCGACGCCCTGCGGGCCCCGGCCGCCACGGAAAGCGTCTGACGGCCCCCGGGGCAGCGCGCGCGGCCGTCACCACCGGGCGACGAGCGGCGCCTCCGGCTCGCGCCGCCGCCAGGCCTCGCCGAGGCGGGCGAGACGGGCGGGCGCGGCGATGCCGCGCACGGTCGCGATCCGGCCGCCGACGACGTCGAAGGTGACGCAGCCGATCACCCGGCCGCCGAGGACGAAGAGCAGGGCGGGAGCGCCGTTGACGAGCGCGGAGTGGACGGCGGGGGTGCCGCCGGCGAACCGCCGTTTCGCGCGGGTGGGCGTGAAGCCGGCCCGTGCGACGGCGGCGACGCGCCGCGGGGTGTCGTACCGCAGCAGCTTCCCGGTCAGGCCGGCGCCGTCGGAGATCGCGGTCACGTCGTCGGTGAGCAGCGCGACGAGGCGTTCGGTGCGGCCCGAGGAGGCGGCGTCGAGGAACTCCTCGACGATCCTGCGCGCGGACGCCGGGTCGACCTCGTCGGCGCCGCCGCGGCGGCGCGCGGCGGTGAGCCGGCTCCGGGCCCGGTGCAGGTGCTGCTGGCTCGCGGACTCGGTGACGTCGAGGATCCCGGCGATCTCGGCGTGGCTGTACGAGAACGCCTCGCGCAGGAGGTAGACCGCCCGCTCCAGGGGCGACAGCCGCTCCATGAGCGTCAGCACCGCGAGGGAGACCGACTCGCGCTGCTCGAAGGTGTCGGCCGGGCCGAGCATCGGGTCGCCGTCCAGGAGCGGTTCGGGCAGCCAGGCGCCGACGGCCCGTTCGCGACGGGCCCGCGCCGAGCGGAGCCGGTCGAGACACAGGTGGGTGACGACCTTGGTCAGCCACGCCTCCGGCACCCGGATCCGCCGCCGGTCGGCGGCCTGCCACTGCAGGAACGCGTCCTGCACGACGTCCTCCGCGTCGGCGGCGGAGCCGAGGAGCCGGTACGACAGCGAGGCCAGCCGCGCGCGGTCGGCCTCGAACCGGCCGGTGTCGAAGCGGTCCGCGGAGACGCCGTTCGTGGTCATGCCGGTCGTGGTGGAGCCGTTCGTGGTGGAGCCGTCCGTGGTGACGCCGTCTGTGGAGAAGCCGTCCGTGGTCATGCCGTCCATGAGATCGTCCCGGGCGGCTACGCGAACGACTTCTCGCCGGACGGGGTCGTCGCGGCGACGAGACGGTGCCTGCGCCGGGGCAGCCCGAAGGTCGGGTGCGAGGTGGTCCAGAGCGACATCCCCAGGATGCCCTCCTTGACCCGCGCGGCCTTCCGGCCGCCCAGGTACTTCGGCTTCGCCCGCCCTTCGCCGTCCACCAGTTGCAGGATTCCGTCCCGGCGCCCGAGGCTGATGTGGTTGCCCACGTACCCCAGCTTCGTGTGCGTGGCCTTGCGGCCCGTCAGTCGTCCCACGACCGAGGCCGTGGCCCGCATGGCGGTGTAGCCGGCCGAGGCGCAGGACATCGGCAGCGGCAGGCCGTCGTCCCCGACGGCGTGGGCGCTGTCGCCGACGGCGTGGACCTCCGGATGCGAGATCGACCGCATGGCGTGGTCGACGACGATCCGGCCGTCCCCGGTGACCTCCAGCCCGCCGGCGGCCGCGAGGGGACCGACCGCGAACCCGGCCGTCCACACGGTCGCGTCGGACGCCAGGACGGTGCCGTCGGCGCACAGCGCCCGCGTCGCCTCGACGGCCTCGACCTCGGTGTGCTCCAGGACGGTGACGCCGAGCCGGTCGCAGGCCCGGCGCAGGTGGCCGCGGGCTCCGGCGGAGAGCCGGGCGCCCAGCTCCCCGCGGGCGACCAGTGTGACCGACAGGCCCGGGCGGGACTCGGCGATCTCGGTGGCCGTCTCGATGCCGGTCAGCCCGTCGCCGACGACCAGGACGTTCCCGCCCTCGCCCCGCCCGCACAGGCCGTCCAGGCGCTCGCGCAGCCGCAGTGCCGCAGGCCGCGAACCGACGTCGAAGGCGTGCTCGGCCGCTCCGGGGACGTGCCGGTCGTCGCCGTGGCTGCCGAGCGCGTAGAAGAGCGTGTCGTAGCCGAGCTCGCCGCCGCCGTCGGCGTCGGCCACGGTGACGGCCCGGCGGTCGGGGTCGACGGCGGTGACACGGGCCACGCGCAGCCGTACCCCGGTCCCCGCGAAGACGTCGGCGAGCTTCGGCGCGGCGATCTCCTGACCGGCCGCGAGCTGGTGCAGCCGAAGCCGCTGGACGAATTCCGGCACGGCGTTGACCACGGTGATCCCGGTGTCCGCGGGGGACAGCCGGCGTGCCAGGTTCCCGGCCGCGTAGGTTCCGGCGTACCCGGCGCCGAGGACGACGATGCGGTGCTTCATGTGATGCTCCCGTCGGTGCGCTGCTTTCCGGTGACTTGAGCGGGACAGCGCCCCGATTCCTGACAGGAGCCTCCTGTGACGTGCGTCACGCGAGAGGGGGGGTGACCGCGGGGCGTGCGGCGACGCTCGGGAACGACGCCTACGGCACGCCGGGGAGCCGGACCGTGACGACGAGGCCGCCGGCGGGGCGGGGCGCGAGGTCGAGGGTCCCGTCATGGGCGCGGACGACGCTGTGCACGATGGCCAGGCCCAGACCGACGCCGGCGTGCTCGTCGGTGCGCACCCGTTCCGTTCCCCGCCGGAAGGGCTCGGTGAGGGTCGGCACCAGGTCCGGCGGGAGCGGAGGGCCCGTGTTCTCGACCCGCACCACGCTCGCACCGTCCCGCGTCCCGGTGTGGACCGTCACGGTGCCGCCGGTGGGGAGGTTGTGCACGACGGCGTTCTGGACGAGGTTCGTCACCAGCCGCAGCAGGAGCTCCGAGGAGCCGCTGGCCCGGGCCGCTCCTCCGGTGACGTCGAGTGTGATCCCGCGCTGTTCGGCGAGGGGGAGCAGGGTCTCGGCGGCCTCCTCGGCGACGAGGGAGAGGTCGACGTCCTCACGGCCGAAGGCCCCCCGGTCGCTGCGGCTGAGCACGAGGAGGGCCTCGGTGAGGCCGATCGCCCGCGCGTTGACGGCCCGCAGCCGCTCCAGGAGCTCGTCCCGGTCCCGCGTGGGGTCCCGGCGGGCGACGTCGAGCAGCGCCTGCGAGACGGCCAGGGGGGTGCGCAGCTCGTGGGAGGCGTTCGCGGCGAACCTCTGCTGCTCGGCGACGTGCGACTCCAGCTGTTCGAGCATGGCGTCGAACGTGTCGGCGAGTTCACGGAACTCGTCCCGACGCCCCTCCATGCGGATCCGGTGGGACAGCGACCCGCTCCCGGCGGTCCGTGCCGCGGTCGTGATCCGCGTGAGCGGCGCGAGCATCCGGCCCGCGAGGAGCCATCCTCCGACCAGGCCGAAGACGAGCAGGAAGGCCATCGCCACGGCCGCGGCGGGACCGAAGGTGCGCACCAGGAGGTAGCGGTTGGGCGAGACCCCGAGCAGACCCTGGGAGTTGTCGGGCACGTACCGCAGCAGGAACCCCCACACCACGGCCAGCAGCAGGGCACCGGCCACGGCGAGGAACCCGGCATAGCTGAGGGTCAGCCTCGTCCGGGCGCTCAGCCCCGGGCGCCTAGACACGCGTGCCTCCGGAGCGGGGGGCGTCCGGACCGACGTCGATGCGGTAGCCGACACCCGGCACCGTGGCGATGGCCCACGGCTCGCCGAGGCGTTTGCGCAGGGCCGAGACGGTGATGCGGACGGCGTTGGTGAAGGGGTCCGCGTGCTCGTCCCAGGCCCGCGCCAGCAACTCCTCGGCGCCCACGACCCCGCCCTCGGCGGCGACGAGGACCTCGAGCACGGCGAACTGCTTGCGGGTGAGCGCGACGTGCCGCCCGTCGCGGAAGACCTCCCGGCGGAAGGGGTCGACGCGCAGGCCCGCGAGCTCGCGGACCGGGGGCCGGGCGTACGCGCGCCTGCGGTCGAGCGCCCGCAGCCGCAGGACGAGCTCCCGCAGCTCGAACGGTTTGGTGAGGTAGTCGTCGGCGCCGAGCTCGAAACCGGAGGCCTTGTCGTCGATGCGGTCGGCGGCGGTGAGCATGAGGATCGGGACGCCGCTGCCGGAGGCGACGACGCGCCGGGCGACCTCGTCGCCGGAGGGGCCGGGGATGTCCCGGTCGAGGACCACGAGGTCGTAGGAGTGGACGCCGAGCAGCTCCAGGGCGCGGTCGCCGTCACCGGCGATGTCGGCGGCGATCGCCTCCAGCCGCAGACCGTCCCGTACGGCTTCCGCCAGGTAGGGCTCGTCCTCCACGATCAGTACACGCATGGCAGAAGCCTAGGCAACCCCGCATATCGCCCGCGTATGCGAAGACGTGCCTCCGGGACCGTGACTCAGCCCGTCGGCGTCGGAGCGGGGCGGGGCCGCTCCGACGGGGCGTCCGCCGGAGCGCCGCGCCACCAGCGGCGCGACGCCAGGGCGGCCAGCACGGCACCGGCGGCGTTGACCAGGACGTCGTCCACGGAGGACACCCGGTCGAGCCGCAGGACGTACTGCGCGGTCTCGACCAGGACCGAGCAGCCCGCCCCGAGCGCCAGGACCCTCGGCACGGACGCCACCGCCCCGAACCGCATCGGAGCGAAGAACCCCAGGGACGCGAGGACCAGCAGGTTGCCGGCGATCCCGAGCGGCCCCATCGTGACCAGGTCCCGCAACGGCACCAGGCTCACCCGGCCCGGCACGGTGCCGGCCCCGGCACCCGGCATCATGGTCAGCCACAGGAACGGCACCGTCCCGTGCACCATCCCCACCTCGGCCAGCGACATGCGCCACGCCCCCGCGGCGCCGGCGGCACGCCGCCGATGCGCCAGGGCCCACGCCACCAGGAAGGCCAGGGGCAGCGCGGCCAGGGTGACGAGCACGACGCCGTTGAACGTGTCCAGGCAACCGTGCCACTGCCCGGCCAGGCACCTCGGAGCGGACATCATGAGCGGCTTCCGCACGGCGAACAGGGCGCCCGCCGTGCCGAGGACCGTCAGGCAGAGGAGTACGGCCCCGCGTGCGCGGCGGGACGGTGCGGGCAGGGACACGTCGCGGTCCGCGCTCTCGTCGGAGACGTTCATGCCCTTCATTGGAGACGGCGGGCGGTTGCGGGAGCGTATGCGATTTTCGATACGCCCGCGATACACGGACGCGCCCGCGCCGGACGGATCGGGGTCGTGCACCCCTGCGACAGGCCGATGGATGAGCGCCGTCCGCCGTCCTCCCGCGCTGAGGGGGCTTCCTGGGTAGAGGCCGGGTCGACAGGCGGATCGTCCCGCCGGGGAGACCGGGCCGAACCTCCTCCAGCCGGAGACCGCCGCCACCTGGCGCTTCGGCACTCATCGACGCTTCAGATCCATGCGTTCCCCCATGTTTGGCATCCGCTGGGCTGCGCAGATGGATTACAGAAGATTGGCGCCCTGACAAGAGGAACCCCATGGGAATCATCGGCTGGATTCTGCTGGGCCTGCTCGCCGGAATCATCGCGAAAGCGTTGATGCCGGGCCGGGACCCCGGCGGCTGCATCGTGACGATACTGATCGGAATCGCCGGCGCCCTCCTGGGCGGATGGCTCGGAAAGGTCATTTTCGGAGTCGACTCCATCGACGGCTTCTTCGAGCTCTCCACATGGATCGCCGCCATCGTCGGATCCGTCATCCTTTTGCTCCTCTACCGGCTCGTGGTCGGCAGAAGACGCTCGTGAGGACCGCCGTGGGCCGGAGACGGCACCGCTGGAAGCGGCGCCGACGCCGCAGGCTCGCCCACTGGACGCCCCGCGCCGTGATGTGCCGCGGCGCCGTGCGGGCGTCACGGTGGAGCATGCGGATGACGGCACGCGGCGGATGGTGGATGGCCGGTCGAATGGTGAGCACCACGTTCCGGGCCCTGCTGCCGAGATGGCTGAGGCTGGAAACGTGGTCGCCTCTGGGGGCGTCCTGAATCGGGGAACTCGGGGAAATCGACAAGTGGTCGGAGGTGAACGTAAATGGCCACGGGAAAGAAGGCCAAGAACGTCGGCAAGGGAATGAAGGGCAAGGTGAAGGAGACCACCGGCAAGGCCGTCGGCAACGAGAGCATGGAGATGAAGGGCAAGGCCGAGCAGGCGGCGGCGGACGCCAAGCAGGCCGGGCAGAAGGCCAAGGACACGATGAAGCACTGAATGTCCGGCCCAGAAGCCGGAGAAGGAGGCTGTCACCCTCGACGGGCGACAGCCTCCTTCTCTCGTCCTCTTCTTGTTCCTCAGCGCTTCACCCGGCGGCCGGAGCGGTCCTCCTCCTCATCCTCCTCGTCCCAGTCGCCCTCGTCTTCGTCCTCGCCCTCGCCTTCGTCCTCGTCCTCGTACTCGTCTTCGTACGCGCCTTCGTCCTCGTCCTCGTACTCGCCGTCGTTCCCCTCCTCCTCTTCTCCTTCCTCCCCTTCTCCCGCCTCCTCGTCGTCGTAGTCCTCGTCCTCGGCCTCCTCCGGCTGTTCCTCCGAGGACTCCTCCTCTTCGACCACTTCGTCGTGGCTGCGCACCACCTCTCCGTCGCGGATCTCGCCCCGCCAGCCGTCCGGTTCCTCGTTGGAGAGGGTCACGTGACGGGCGAAGTGCTTGAGGTCCAGGCGCAGCCGCCTCCCCTGGGCGCGCCAGATGTTGCCCGTCTTCTCGAAGAGACCGGAGGGGTAGTACTCGACGATCACGAGCACGCGGGTGAGGGACGGGCCCAGTTCGTGGAAGCTGACGCATCCGCGCGTGGTGCCCTTGGCGCCGTCGGAGCTCCACATGATCCGTTCGTCCGGCACCTGCTCCTGGACAGTGGCCTTCCAGCTGCGTGTGGAGGGCCCGACCTTGACCTTCCAGTCGCTGGTGGTGTCATCGCCCTGGGAGACGCTGCGCACCCCCTTGGCGAACGAGCTGAAGTCCTCGTACTGCGTCCACTGGTCGTACGCGGTGCGCAGCGGGACGCCGATGTCGATCGACTCGCAGATGTGCGTCGGTTTGGATCCGCTCTTGCGGGACTTGCCCTTCTTGCCGAGCAGCCCGCCGCCGATGTCCTTGACCTTGTCCTTGACGTTGTCGAAGGTGTTGCCCGCGACGGCCTTCAGGGGCGAGTCGCCCTTGAGGAGGCGGCCGCCGATGCCGGCGAGCGATCCCCCGTTCTCCGCCACGTCGGAGAGCTGATCGGTGAGGTCCCCCACCTTGTCCACGGCCTTGTCGGCCAGGCGGTCCGCCTGGGCCCGCAGGTACTCGCCGACTTCCTCGAACAGTTGGTCCATGGGGGAGGAGGAGTTCGACGTCGAACGTTCACGATCGGTGGCCATGGCGCTACCTCCGCGTAGACGGCTTGCGCGCCGTCGTCTTCTTCGCCGACGTGGTCTTCCTGGCGCTGCTGCCCGCCGGCTTGCGCGCGGTGGTCTTCTTCGCCGGGGTCTTCTTCGCGGCCGCCTTCTTGGCGGGGGGCCGGGGCGAGGCGGTCTTCTTCGCCGCGGTACGGCTTCCGGCGGAGGCGGTCTTCTTCGCCGGAGCCTTCTTCGCCGGTGCCTTCTTCGTCGCGGCGCTTCCGCGTGAGGCCGTGGTCTTCTTGGCCGGCGCGCTCTTCTTCGCCGTGCCCCGGCTACCGGCGGACGTGGTCTTCTTCGCCGGGGTCTGCTTGGCCGCCGTCGGCGTCGACTTCTTCGCGGCGCTCTTGCGGGGTGCCGAGCGGCGGGCGGGCGCGCTGCGATCCGTCGTGGAGGTCCGCGAGCTCGCGCTCCGGGACCGCCCCGGTGGTGCCTCCTGCTCCTCCTCGTCCTCCTCTTCGTCCTCGGGCTCCCGGTCCTCCTCGTCCTCCGGTTCGGGCTCCTGTTCCTCCTCCGGCTCTTCTTCCTCCTCGTCGTAGGGCTCCTCTTCCTCTTCTTCTTCCTCCTCCTCTCCCCGTGCCTCGTCCGGGCCCGCTTCCTCGTCGTCCGGCCTGTCCTCCTCGTAGGGCTCCTCGTCGAGGTCCTCGTCCTCGTACGGCTCCTCCTCGTACTCCTCGTCCTCCTCGTCGGCTTCCTCGGACTCCTCGCCGCGGCGACCGAGGTCGACCGTGCGCTGATGGATGGAGTCGGCGAGGCCGGAGAGTTGGCGGTTGGCGGCCGCGGTGAGGGCCTTGCGGCCGGCTTGGAGGGCTTCGCCCCGAAGCTGCTGGCCGAGTTCGGCGGTCTGGGGCATCTCCCCGAGTTTCCGCAGCCCCTGTGTCAGCAGCTGACCGGGCTGGAGATCGAGTTTGCGGCCCGCGATGTAGGTCGCGAGCGACAGGGCCATGCGGCCCTTCTTCGCCCGCCCCAGGACATAGCCTCCCGCAACGGCGGCTGCCAGGGCGATCTTGGTCGTGTCCTCCATCAGCCTCGTCCTTCCGGGTGATGGTCGGCCGACGTCAGGTGACGGCCCGCCCCGACGCTCGGGGCCTCATCTGGTGGGTGCTCGACGCTGCTCGGGATATGCGGCGGTATGCGAAGAAAATTCTCTTCAGGGGGAGTGGGGGACGGATCTCCGGGGGAGACGCGTGGGTCGAGGGAAGTCCGATTCACGAAGGAATCAGATGACCACACCGGACCCAGAACGCCGTCGACGCCGTCCCGCACGGGACGACGACGCGCCGCGGCCCACCCGGCCCGCGCGCAAGGCGTCCGGCTCCCGCAGGCAGGGCGCGGCGTCGGCGATGCGGGCCGCGGCCCAGCAGCTGTCGGAACTGCTCGGCAGACCGCCGGAGTCGGTGACGTCCCTGAGGCCCACCGACGAGGGCTGGGAGGCGGTGGTGGAGGTGGTCGAGCTCGAACGCATCCCGGAGACCACCAGCGTCATGGGCAGCTACCGGGTCGAGCTGGACGCGTCCGGCGAGCTGATCTCCTACGAACGCACTCGGCGCTACAGCCGGGGCATGATCGACCGGTCCGGCCGCTGAGGCGGCCGAACCGCGAAGGGAAACGTCATGACGGTGATGCCGCAGGGAGCGAGCGGGAGTCCCGCGCGCGGCGGCCAGGGTGGTTCGAGCAGCCTCTACGACGTCCTGGAGCTCATCCTCGACCGCGGGCTGGTCATCGACGCGTTCGTGCGCGTCTCCCTGGTGGGAATCGAAATCCTCAAGATCGACGTCCGGGTGGTCGTGGCCAGCGTCGACACGTACCTCCGCTTCGCGGAGGCGTGCAACCGTCTCGACCTGGAATCCGGCCGCAAGGCGCCCACCCAGTTGCCCGACATGATGGACAAGATGGTCGAGGGCGGCAGCCGGGGCAAGGCCAAGGGCGCCCTCAGCGGCGCGATGGAGGCGGTCACCCAGTCGCTGTCCGGCGGGGGGGACGAGGACGAGGACGAGGGCGATGAAGAGGAGCAGGAGGCTCCTCGGCGCCGGAAGCCGGTGCGGCGGACGGCGCGACGCGAGAGGGAATGACCATGGCCGTCTACGTCTACGCGGTGACCACGCGCGAGCACCCCTGCCGGGTCGAGGGAATGACGGGGGTCGGATCCGAGGGGGCGGCGGTGCGGGTCCTGTCCACGGAGGCGCTGCGCGCCGTGGTGAGCGACATCGAGGGGGAGATCCGTCCGAAGCGGCGGGACGTGGTCGCCCACCAGGCGGTCCAGGACCGCCTGATCGAGGACGGGACCCCGCTGCCGCTGCGGTTCGGCTACACCGCCCCCGACGACGACGCCGTCCTGCGGGTGCTCGACGAGAAGGAGGACTTCTACCGTGCGGCACTGGAGCGCGTCGCGGACTGTGCCGAGTACCACGTGAAGGCCTCCCGGGCGGAGGACCTCCTCCTCCGGGAGATCCTCGAGGACCTGCCCGAGGCGCGTCGGCTCAACGAGGAGATCCGCCAGGGCTCCGAGGATCCCCGGCTGCCCGTGGAGCTGGGGCGCATGGTCGCCGAAGAGGTCGAGCAGCGCCGCGCGAACGCGGCCGAGGAGCTGATCGGATCCCTGGCACCGCTGGGGCGGGAGCACGTCGTCCACCCCGTCGGCGGCGACGACTTCCTCGCCCTGTCCCTGCTCGTCCGGCAGGACGACGAGGACGCTCTGAAGGCCCTCCGCGAACACGCGGGGGACCGCGGCGACGGCGTCGAGGTCCGGTTGACCGGGCCGCTGCCTCCCTACAGCTTCGTGTCGTAGGGCCGACCGGCGCAGCTTCGTGTCGTAAGGCCGCCCGGCGCCCGGCCGGAGGGAGCGAGGGAGGAGTGAGCGCGATGGGCCTGCTGGGGAAACTCGTCACCCTGCCGCTGGCCCCGGTCCGCACCGTGGTGTGGGCCGCCCAGCGGGTCACGGAGCAGGCGGAGGCCGAGTACTACAACCCCGCGCCGGTCCTGGCCCGGCTCGCCGAACTGGAACGGAGGCTGCTGGCGGGCGAGATCGACGAGGAGACCTTCGACCGCGAGGAGGACCTGCTGCTCGACCGTCTCGAGGAGATCGACAGGTACCGCAGGGGCGACCCCCGGCCGGACGACCCCGATCCGACTCTGACACCGGGCAGTACGACTCCGACACCGGACAGCACGGATCCGAACACCTGACAGCACGAGTCCGACGGCAGACAGTGGGAGGCGAACCCTCGTGACCGATCCCCTCGCCCGCAGGTTCGGCACCGGTCCACCGATGGCCGGCTATCCGCCGAGCGCCTCGGGCAGTCTCGCCGACATCCTCGAGCGCGTCCTGGACAAGGGCATCGTCATCGCGGGCGACATCCGCATCAACCTGCTCGACATCGAACTCCTCACCATCAAACTGCGCATCCTGATCGCCTCCGTGGACAAGGCCAAGGAGATGGGCATCGACTGGTGGGAGTACGACCCGTCCCTCTCCTCCCGCCACGATCCGTCCCGCCACGACGGGTCCCGGCTCGACTCCTCCCGCCAGGACGACGTCGCCTCGCTCGCCGCCGAGAACCGGCGCCTGCGGGAAGAGATCGCGCGACTGCGCCGCGACGGGCTCACGGCCGGTTCGGGCCCGGCCCCCGACGCGGTGGGCATCGAGGACGAGGAGGCCGTGGACGAGCCGCGGCCGGCCCGCCGTACGGCGAAGCGGAGGACCGGGACATGAACGGACCCGCCGCGGCGACCCTCACCTACGTCTACGCCGTCACCCCCCCGACGCCTGCCCTGGACGACGTCCTGCCCACCCTGACCGGGGTGGCCGGCAGCCGGGTCACCCTCCTCGCCCCCGTCCCCGACGGCACCGGGCCGGTCGCCTTCGCCATCAGCGACGTCCCCCGCGCCGACTTCGAGGAAGCGGTGCTCCCCGCCCGCTTCGAGGACCTGCGCTGGCTGGAGGAGACCGCGCGCGCCCACCACCGCGTCATCGAGACCCTCGCCGCCCGCACCACCGTCCTGCCCCTGCGCATGGCCACCCTCTACCAGGACCACACCCGCGCCATGCGGGCCCTGCAGGACCAGAGCCAGGAGTTCGCCACCCAATTGGCCCGGCTCGCCGCCCACACCGAGTACGGCGTCAAGATCTACGTACGCCCCGCCACCGCCCCGGACACCGGGACGGCCGCACCGTCCGCGGGCCCCGGCAAGGCCTATCTGCGGGCCCGCCGGGCGCAGCGCGACGCCCATGAGGACCACTACCGGCAGGCCAGGACCGCCGCCGACCGGATCGCCGAGATCGCCCTGCGGCACGCGGCCGACCACGTCGCCCATCCACCGCAGAGCGGCCCGCTGGCCACCGCCTCGGTGGGGGAGAACGTGATCAACGCCGCCTTCCTGGTGCCCGACGCGGAAGCCGACGCCTTCCGCAGGGCGGTCCAGGCCGCCGCGGAGGACCTCCCCGGGATCCTGCTCGAAACGACCGGCCCCTGGGCCCCGTACTCGTTCACCGCTCTCCCCTCCGCCCCCGAAGCAGCGGTCCCCGAATCCCCGGTCCCCGAAGCACCGGCCTCCGCACCCACGGCCACAGGATCCCCGGTCCCCGAAGCACCGGCCTCCGCACCCACGGCCACAGGATCCCCGGCCCCCGAACCCCCGCCGCCCGGTCCCGGCCATGAGCCCCGCTGACCGCGACGACCCCGCCCTCCCGGCCCGACAGGTCGCACTCGTCGACCTCCTCGACCGGCTGCTCGCCGGAGGCGTGGTCATCACCGGGGACATCGTCCTGTCCATCGCGGACATCGACCTCGTGCGGATCTCCCTGCGCGCCCTCGTCAGCTCCGTCACCGACTCGGTCGGAGCCCTCGGAGCCCCGCGTCCGGCGGGGCGCGGCGGAGGTGAGCCCGATGGGCCGTGAGACCCCCGACGTGCGGGCCGTCGGCGAGGCGATGGCCGATGCCGTACGGCTCCTGCCCGCCCCGCCGGCCGACACCTCCCGGCAGCCGCCCGCGCGGCGGATCCGCACCGGCTCGGACACGGTCGAGGAGGACCTGGTCAAGCTGGTCCTGACCGTGGTCGAACTCCTCCGCCAGCTCATCGAACGCCAGGCCCTGCGCCGTGTCGACGCCGGCGGTCTCACCGAGGGCCAGGAGGAGGAACTCGGCGCGACCCTGCTGGCCCTCCACGACCGCATGACCGAACTGTGCGCCCAGCACGGCTTCACCCTGGACGACCTCAACCTCGACCTGGGCCCCCTCGGCCCCCTGCTCCCGCCCCCCGAGGCCTAGCCGCCCACCGAAGCGATCTGGAGGGCGCCGGTCACCTGACCCGCTCCCGGCGCGGGCGGCGCAACCACTACGAGGTCGCCCGGCACGCGTTCTTCCGGTTCCGCACCACCCTGGACGGCGACGGAGTCCTCGCGCCCGACATCGGGCGCCGACCAGGAGGCGTGACCTGGTGAGGGGGCATATCCGGCGTATGGTCGATATGCGGGCGCGGCAGGACGGTCTTGCCCGCCCGGCGGTCGTGACGGTCGGCGCCCGCGCAACCGCTCGGAGGCGTCGCGGGGCACGGGCGGAGGAGGCGAGGTGCGGCGTATGGACAGGCCCGGGGACCCGGACGGGGCCAGGCTGCTGGACGAGACGCTGGCCGACACGGTCCGGCGCACCGGGGCCTCCGCCGGAGCCCTCTACCTGCTCGACGAGGCCACCGGGGTCCTGGCCATGACGGCGCTCTGCGGTGTGCCCCTGGAAGTCGCGTGGCCGTGGCAGAGGGTGCCGCTGAACGCGCCCGTCCCGGTGAGCGACGCGGTCCGCGAGAACCGCCTGGTGTGGGTGGGTTCGCAGAACGACATGGCCCGCACCTACCCCCGGGCCGCCGCCAGCCTGCCGTACCGGTTCGCCCTCGCCGCGGCCCCGCTGCCCGGGCGCGACCGCTGCCGGGGAGCGTTCTTCCTCCTCTGGCCCGCCAGCCACCCCGCCGAGGCCTCCCGCCGCGAGCGCGGCCACATCGCGTCCGCCGCCCGGCGCATGGCCCGTGCCCTGGACGAGGTCACCGTGCCGATCCCCCTTCCCGACCGGCCTCGCCTCGTCCCGGTCGCCTCGGCCGCCGCCTCGCACGGCGACCGGCCGTCCCGGGCCGCGGCGGACTACGTCGAGCGCCTGCCCGAGGGGGCCCTCGGCATGGACCTGGAGGGCCGGATCACCTTCCTGACCGCCGAGGCGGCGTCGCTCCTCGGCCTCGAAGCCGGACGGCTGCTCGGCACCCGGCCGTGGCAGTCCCTGCCCTGGCTGGACGACACCGTGGCCGAGGACTGCTACCGCACCGCCGTCATCAGCCGCGATCCCGTCGCCTTCACGTCACTGCGCCCCCCGTCCACCTGGCTGCGCTTCCAGCTCTACCCGGACGCCAGCGGCATCAGCGTCCGCATCACCCGCGCCGACGCGACCGCGCAGGACCGCCCCCCGGCCGCGTCGACCCGGCCCGCCCCCTCCACCCCGTCCAGTACGGCGCAGGCCGGACGCCTCTACCAGCTGGTCCACCTGGCGGCGGCCCTGACCGAGACGGTCGCCGTCCGCGACGTCGTCGAGCTCGTCGCCGATCAGGTGCTGCCCGCCTTCGGCGCCGACGGCCTGGTGCTGTCCGTGGCCGATGCCGGACGACTCAAGATCACCGGGCACCACGGATACGACCAGGAGACGATCGACCGCCTGGACGGCCTGCCCCTCGACACGAACCTCACCCCCGCCGGACAGGCCCTGGCCGAAGGAGTCCCGTCGTTCTTCGCCGACCGGGACGAGATGGCGCGACGCCACCCCGGCGCGCCCCGGATCAGCGGCAAGCAGGCGTGGGCGTTCCTGCCGCTGATCGTCTCCGGCCGGCCCGTCGGCTGCTGCATCCTCTCCTACGAACGCCCCCACGAATTCAGCGCCGACGAACGGGCCGTCCTGACCTCCCTCGCCGGGCTGATCGCCCAGGCCCTGGACCGCGCCCGCCTCTACGACGCCGCCCGGGACCTCGCCCACGGCCTGCAACAGGCTCTCCTGCCGCACCGGCTGCCCGTCCTGCCAGGCCTGGACACGGCGGCCCGCTACCTCCCGGCCAGCCACGGGATGGACATCGGAGGCGACTTCTACGACGTCATCCGCCTCGACGGCACCACCGCCGCGGCGGTCATCGGCGACGTCCAGGGGCACAGCGCGGCGGCCGCCGCCCTCATGGGGCAGGTGCGCACCGCCATCCACGCCACCGCCGGGGGGCCGCCCGGGCAGGTCCTCGCCCGGACCAACCGCGTCCTGACCGACCTGGAGACCGACCTCCTCGTCTCCTGCACGTACGCGCACATCGACCTCGCCCGCCAGGAGGTCCTCCTGGCCAGCGCGGGCCACCCGCCCCCGCTGCTGCACCGCCCCGGCCGGCGGGCCCACCCGGTGGAACTCGACCCCGGTCCGCTGCTGGGCATCGACCCCGGCCTCTCCTACCCCGTCACCGCGCTGCCCCTCAGCCCCGGCGCGACGCTCGCCTTCTACACCGACGGACTCGTGGAGGCGCCCGGGGCGGACCCGGACCGGGTCGCCGGAGACCTGGCCGTCCACCTCGCCGAGCACGACGGACAGGACCTGGACCGGCTGATCGACACGCTCCTGCACCGGGCCCGGCCCACCGCCCACTACACCGACGACATCGCCGTGCTCCTGCTGCGCACCACCGCACGGCCCGGATGACGGCCGCCCGGGGACCGCGTACAGCCGTACGGGGCATCGGCGGGGGACAGGGAGGATTCGTCCGCCCCGGGCGGGTAGCCGGGGAGTATGACTGCCAACGACAAGACCCCGCTCTGTGCCGTCGCGCTCGTGTGCACGCTGTCCCCTTCCCCCGCCCCCTCCAGCTCCCAGCTGCTGGCGGAGCAGGTGCTGGACGAGCTCGCCGGGCACGGAGTCACGGGGAGGGCCATCCGGATCGCCGACCACGACGTGAAGCCCGGGGTGAAGACCGACATGGGCGAAGGCGACGCGTGGCCGGCCATCCGTTCCGCCGTCCTGGACGCCGACATCCTGATCCTGTCCACCCCCATCTGGCTCGGGCACCCCTCCAGCCTGGCCCAACGGGTCCTCGAACGCCTGGACGCCGAGCTCTCCGAGTCCGACGACGAGGGCCGCATGCTCACCTACGGAAAGGTCGCCGCCGTCTGCGTCGTCGGCAACGAGGACGGCGCCCACAAGGTCAGCGCCGATCTCTTCCAGGGCCTCGACGACGTCGGCTTCTCCCTCGCCCCCAACGCCGTCACCTACTGGGTCGGCGAGGCCATGCAGGGCACGGACTACCAGGACCTGGACAAGACCCCCGAGAAGACCGCGGCCACGACGGCGACCCTCGCCGCCAACACCGCCCACCTCGCCCGGCTCCTCAAGAGCGCCCCGTACCCCTCCTCCTGACCCGGAGCCCACGACCGCACCGGCGCCCGGGCCCGCGACCGACGCCGGGCGCACAACCGTACGAAGGGACCCGCGATGACCGACCGGCAAGCCCCCGCCGACCCCACCACCCAGCACCCCGCTCCGCCCCAGCCCGACCAGCACCAGCGGCACCCCGGCTCGACCGAGGACATGGAGCCGCGGCCCGACCACGGCGAGGACTCCTACGAGGGCCACGGCCTGCTGACCGACCGGGCGGCGGTCGTCACCGGCGGCGACTCCGGGATCGGCAGGGCCGTGTGCCTGGCGTTCGCGCGGGAGGGCGCGGACGTCGTGTTCACGCATCTGCCCGAGGAGGAGGCCGACGCCGAGGAGACCGCCCGCCTGGTCCGCGAAGCGGGCCGCACCGCGGTCGCCGTGCCGTGCGACATCCGGGACGAACGGCAGTGCGCCGATCTGATCGACCGCGCGGTCGGCGAACTCGGCCGCGTCGACCTCCTCGTCAACAACGCCGCGTACCAGATGTCACAGCCCGACGGCATCGAGGCGATCACCACGGAGCAGTTCGACCGGGTGATGAAGACCAACCTGTACGGCATGTTCTGGCTCACCCGCCGGGCGCTGTCCCACATGCCGCGCGGCGGATGCGTCATCAACACCACGTCCGTCCAGGGCTACCAGCCCAGCCCCCATCTCCTCGACTACGCGATGACGAAGTCGGCCATCATCTCCTTCACCCACGGCCTCGCCCAGATGGTCGCGGAACGCGGCATCCGGGTGAACGCGGTCGCCCCCGGGCCGGTGTGGACCCCGCTGATCCCCGCGACGATGCCGGAGACGAAGCACTTCGGCGAGCAGTCGCCCCTGGGGCGCCCGGCCCAGCCGGCGGAGATGGCTCCCGCCTACGTCTTCCTGGCCTCGCCCCGGGCGAGCTACATCACCGGGGAGATCGTGAACGCCACGGGCGGGACGCCGCTCCCCTGAGCCGCTACTCCTGCCGCGTCGCCTCCCGGGCCTGCTGGGCGATGTCCTCCAGCACGGTCTTCGGGTCGGCGGACGGCGCGACGGCCTTGCCGATGTTCCGCTTGATGGTATTGCTGACCTGCAGCCAGGACGGCTCGTTGACCGGGTAGAGCTGCGCGCTGTGCAGCGCGTCCAGGAACTGTTCGGTGTCGGGATCGGCCTGCGCGCCCTGGGCGGCCTCGGCGGCGGTCACCGTCGACGGCAGCAGGTGGTAGCGCCCCGCGAACTCGCTGAGGTTCTTGTCCTGGTAGACGAAGTCCAGGAAAGAGCCCACCAGTTCGCGGTTGCCGTCCCGCTTGAAAGCCATCATCCAGTCGGCGACGCCCGCCGCCGGCGGGGTCTTCCCGTTCTCCAGGGTGTCCGACACCGGCATGCTCAGGGTGCCGACCCTCATCCCCTTCGCCCTCGCCTCGTGGAGGAGCGACGGGTAGCCGTTGAGCATGCCGACGTCGCCGCGGAGGAAGGCGTCGAAGGCGTCCTGCCGGTTGAGCCTGGCCGGCGGGACCGGGCCCGTCAGGCCGGGCACGACCAGGTTCTCCTTGATCCAGCGGAACGTCTGCGTGTTCTGCTCGGAGGCGATGGTGTACTGGCCGTTGATGTCGGTGTACCCGCCGCCGTTGCTCAACTCCCAGATCAGGGCCTCGGCGTGCGCCTCCTCGGGGCCGAGCGGCAGGGCGTACGGGTAGGGCACGCCCTTCTTCTTCAGGGCCTCGGCCGCTTCCTTCAGGTCCGACCAGGTCTTCGGCGGCTCGGCCCCGGCCTTGTCGAACAGCTCCTCGTTGTAGAAGAGCAGCCGGCTGCTGGCCACGAAGGGCAGGCCGTACAGGGTGTTGTCGACCGAGCCCGCCGCCGCGAGCGGCCGCAGGAAGTTCGCCTCCGCCCGGATCGTCAGCAGCTCGTCGGCGGAGTAGAGGCGGCCCTCGGCGGCGAAGTCGGAGTACGCGCCCATCAGGGCGACGTCCGGCGCGTCGTCCTCCTCGACCATGCGGGTGACCTCGCGGTCGACGTCGGCCCACGGGTAGAGCGTCACCTCGACCTTCTTGCCGGGGTGGGCGGCGGTGAAGGCGGCGGTCAGCTTGTCCCAGTACGCCTTGGAGCTGGTCGCCGGGCCGTCACCGTACTCGGGAGCCACCAGACGCAGCGTCGTCCCGGCGCTCTCGGACGAGCCGCAGGCGGTGACGAGTGAGCCCAGCAGTCCGAACGCGGCCACGGAGGCGGTCATGCCGAAAATTCTCGGTCGCACGGGTCTTCCCTCTGATGTTCTGGACAGTGCGTCCGGGATTCTCCCCTGGCCAGAGGCATATTTCGCCCCCTACTCGGCGGTTGTGGTCCTACCTCCAACCGGGCGGATTCCCCATGGTGTCTTCCCCCAGGAGGGCGCTGGTTCCGACGCGCGTAGAACCTTCCACCGAGTCCACCGTGACTCCGGTGCGGAGCATTGACGGGAGGACGAACGGCCGCGCGCCCGTGGAGCCGTCCGTCACCGGAGGCCGGACGGCAGCTCCTCCAGGAACGCGGCGAGTGCCCGGACACCCAGGCGGAGGGCCTCGATCCCGGCGCTCTCGTCCGGGCCGTGCCAGCCGTCGCCGGGAAGCCCCGTGCCGAAGAACAGCACGGGCGCGTCGCAGGCACGTGCCAGCTGCGCCGCGGGCGCGGCACCGCCGTTGCCGATCGGACGGGCCGGTGAGCCGTACGCGCGACCGACGGCGCGGGTGAGGGCGGCGAGCGCGGGGTGACGCTCCGGCGTGCGGTAGGGATCCGAGATGGTGGAGGAGATCTCCAGCTCGTAGCCGAAACCCGGGCGGCGGTGGCCGGCCAGCCAGGCCCGCAACTGGTCGGCGACCTCGTCGGCCCGCTGGTGGGGGACGAGCCTGAGGAGCAGGTCCGCACCGGCCTCCGCGGGGATCAGCCCCAGCGACGGCGCGTCCGTGCGCCCGGCCGTGAGACGGGCCACCTCCACGGCGGGGCGGGTCCACAGGCGTTCGGGCGCGGTGAAGCCTTCCTCCCCGTCGGCCCGGAAGGTGCCGGTCTCGGCCAGCCACCCCGGCAGCTCGAAGGGCAGGGAGTCCAGGGACGCGCGGAGCTCCGGCCCCGGGGCGGCCACCGCGTCGTAGAAGCCCGGCAGCGTGATCCGGCGGGAGTCGTCGGTCAGCAGGCAGAGGAGCCGGCCGAGTTCGAGGGCGGCGTCGGCGGCGGCGCCGGACACCGCGCCGCTGTGCAGGTCCCGCTCGGCGCCGCGGACCGTCAGGGACGCGGTGACCGAGCCGCGGACCGTGGTGCACACGGTCGGTTCCCGCAGGGACCACAGCATGGTGTCGGACACCATGACCACGTCGGCGGACAGCTCGTCGGCGTGCTCGGAGAGCAGGTCGGCCAGATGGACGGAGCCGATCTCCTCCTCGCCCTCGATCAGGTACCGCACGGTCACCGCCGGGGCGGGACGGTTCGCGAGGTGGGCGCGGACGGCCCCCAGGTGGGCCATGATCTGGCCCTTGGCGTCGGAGGACCCCCGGCCGTACAGACGGCCGTCGCGCCGGAGCGGGGAGAACGGCGCCGTCACCCGCCACTCGGAGGCGTCCGCGGCATGGACGTCGTGGTGGCTGTAGACCAGCAGGACGGGCGCGTCGGGATCCGCGGCCGGCAGACAGCCGTACACGGCGGGCAGGCCGTCCGTCTCCCAGACCGCGGCGCGCGGGAGACCACTCCGCCGCAGCCGGTCCGCCAGCCAGTGGGCGGACCGGCGTACGTCCTCGGCCCGGTCGGGGTCGGAGGAGACGGACGGAACGCCCACCCACTCCGTCAGGGCATCCAGGGCGAGGGGCTCGGTGGGGGCGTCCCGCGGTGTGGCGGGCCCGGTGGCGCTCATGGGGGGTGACTGCCCTCGTTCACCGGTTCGAACCGTGCCCCCGCGGCGGACCGGCGCCCCCTCGACGGCGACGAGCCTCATGTCCAGGGCCGTATCGCCGCCGATCAGCCGCACGTCCAGGACCGCCTCGCGGTCGCCCGGCCCCGCGTCCGGTGGGCCGGGCGGAGCCTCCGGGCCGTGGGCCCGCGCCGTCGCGCGGGGCACGCCTCAGGCCGGGCGCCAGTCGGGCCGACGGCCGCTGAGGCCGATCACGCGGTCCAGCAGGGGCGCGGTGTCCGGCACCGCGACCACGGGGCCGAAGAAGCCCTCGTCGGAGGAGTCGCCGGCCGGGGTCAGCAGGGCCTCGGAGACCCTCAGTTCCTCCTCGGTCACCTCGTACGCCTGACCGCTCGCCCGCGCCAGGTCCCAGCCGTGGATCAGCAGCTCGTCGAGTGCGATCCGGCCCATGACGGCGGCCGGCAGGGCGACCCCGCCCGCCTGCGTGTCCCCTTCCCAGGCGTCCGGCTCCCGCCAGGCGGCGGCCAGCTCGTCCAGCGCCTGCGGCAGGGCCGTCCGCCAGTCCTCCGGCAGTACCGGACGGGACGAGCCGGGCGGCGTGGCGGTGGTGGGACCGAAGCGCTTGAGGGCCGCGTCGCGGAAGGCGACGCTGAGCCCGGCGACATGGGCGAGCACCTCCCGTACCGCGTACTCGGGGCAGGGCGTCGGGTCGTCGAGCCGCTCGTCGTCGATGCCCTCCGCGAGCCGGGCGACGCGCTCGGCGGCCGTCCCCAGGTCGATGGGCTCCGTGCGTGAGGTGTTCTCCATGCGGGGTGGACCGCCGGGCCGTCGGAAACTCATCGCCCCGCGCCCCGCCGGTTTTTCCTCCGGATTGCCTGCATGGTGAGGTCTTGCCGCACTCTTGGCGGTGCTTTGGCGACGCCTTGGCGGGACCCATCCTTCCTTCGCACTAGCGTTCCCGCCATGCCGTCACACCCCCCACGCCCCGGCGCGCTCCAGGTCCTGCCGTACCGCAAACCCACCCGCGGTCGGGACTACTGGATCCTGGACGACGTCCTGCCCGACCCCGACGCCGTACGAGCCCGGATGCTCGAACGGGACGACTGGGTGGAGGGCTACCCCCACAAGCCCGAGCCGTGGCCGGGCCTGCGCACGATGCCCGGCCTCGAACCGGCGGAACTCGCGCACGTGGAGAAGCTGGTGCGCAAGACCACGGGAGCTCCGAAGATCTGGGCCGTGGATCCCGCCGGCGGGGGCACCTTCAACCACAACTGCGTCCAGGTCGTCGGTGAGGGCGAGTGCGAACCGCGCCCGCACACCGACTCCCGGAGCCTGTGCCGCTACGCGGCGGTGCTGTACCTCAGCCCGGACCTGCCCAAGGACTGCGGCACCAGCTTCTACCGCCAGAACCTGCCCGGCGGTGTGCTCGGCGGCAACCAGGTGCTCGCCCCGCACAACAACCTGGTCGACGCGCTGGGCACTCGCTTCGTGCCGGGGGACTCCTTCACCGAGGACCTGCGCGTCCCGCCCCGCTACAACCGCCTGCTGCTGTACTCGGCCAACCTCATCCACACCGCGACCGGTTACACGGGCACGACCCTGCGGGACAAGCGGATGACGGCCGTCTTCTTCTGGATGGCCTAGCGTTCCGAACGGCCCGGCGCGTGTCCTGCCGACCGGGCCGGACCGGGGGCCGGCGCCGGTCGGCAGTCAGCGTCCGAGCGAGGCGAGCAGGGGGCGCCAGTCGATGTGGCGCTCCTCCGTGCCCTGGGGGACCAGGGCGAACGTCTCCCGCACCACGGCGGTCAGCCGCTCCGCGTCGACCAGGACTTGGGCGCGGTGCCCGGCGGGTCCGAGCCGGATCAGCAGCATGCCGTCGGCGGCGGGCCGCAGATGGACCTCCCCGTCACCGGTCGGCGCGAGCGAGCCGATGGCGACCATCTCCCGGTCCAGGTGCCAGACGACGGGATCGGGTTCCAGGAGGTGGAAGGTGATGCTCAGCGCATGGGGGTTGCGGGAGGTGTAGCCGAGGGTGGTGTCGATCCGGACCGTCGTGTCCGGCGTGAGCAGTTCCATGGGCATGCTCCGCGTCAGGGTCTTCACCGCGGGGAGCGACTGGGACATGAGATCCTCCGGCTTCGTGCATCGGAAGCGGGTGTGGTGTGCTCCTCACCCCTCGATCCCTGCTTACTCCTCGCCTTCGTGAGGCGGATGCGGCGACTCTGTCGTGATCCTGTGGAGAAGATCCGCCGTCCGGGCGTCTGCCGGCTCCCGTCGGGTTCACGCCGGGTTCAAGGGGGCGTCAGGTCGTCGAGCCGTGCCGCGAGTTCGGGATGGGCGGCCAGATGGGGGCGGGTGGCGGTGAGGGGGGCGACGAGCTCCGCCGGGTCGTTGTGGGCGAGGGCCGCGTGGAGTCGGCTCAGCGGCAGGTCGGCCGCGGTCGGCAGGTCGGTGAGGGCGGTGATCCGCCCGGCGATGCTGCGCAGGTCCGCCGCGTTGCGCCGGGCCCAGGTGGCGGTGGTGCGCTCGGCCGCGCGGCGCTCGCGGGTGGCCTGGACGCGTTGTTCGCCGGTCGTTCCGACGGGGCCGGGCCGGTTGCGCAGGTAGCGGCGCTCGGCGGCCTGGCGGCTGGCGACGCCGAGGGGGTGGGCGAGGTCGGCCCAGCTGGCGCCCGCGTGGCGGGCGGTCTCGATCAGGCCGGTCTCCCATCCGGCGAGCTCCTCGCGCACCTGCCGCAGCAGCAGGAGCGAGGCCAGGGCCTGGTCCGTGCCGACGGCGGGGGCCTCGTCGGTGCCGGGCGCCGTGTGCCGCGCGGCCCGCAGGGCCTCGTCTATGGCCCGGAGGGCCGCCGCGGCGGCGAGGAACGACGCCGGGCTCTGCGCGTCGGCGCCGGACTGTTCCGGTCGGTCGGCCGGGGTCATGGGCATCTCCCTCGCTGGTCGTCTTCTGGATGACGACCTCGCTTGTCATCCATTGGATGACATGTTACAACGGTTTCAGTGAGGCGCATTGGCAGCAACTGCCCGAACCTCTGGAGGTGTTCTTCGATGTTGATGCGCACTGACCCCTTCCGCGAGCTCGACCGGCTGGCCCAGCAGGTGATGGGCCCGGGGACCTGGACGCGACCGTCCCCGATGCCCATGGACGCCTACCGCGAGGGCGACGAGTACGTGGTGGCCTTCGACATCCCCGGCGTCGGTCCGGACGCGATCGACATCGACGTCGAACGGAACATGCTGACCGTCAAGGCCGAGCGCAGGCCCGCGGCGAAGGCCGACGACGTGCAGATGGAACTCTCGGAGCGGCCGCTGGGCGTCTTCTCGCGCCAGATCGTGCTGGCCGACACGCTGGACACCGAGCGCATCCAGGCCGACTACGAGGCCGGCGTGCTCACCCTGCGCATCCCGATCGCCGAGCGCGCCAAGCCCCGCAAGATCGCCATCGGCGCGGGACGCAAGGAGATCTCCGGCTGAGCCGGACGCACAAGGGCTGACAAGCGGCGGAGGACGGGCATTCGATCTCCCCCTCACCCGTCCTCCGCGCCCCTGGACCGAGGAAGGGTGGCGGCCGACGTGACCGTACGACAGGAAGCGTTTCTCGATCAGGTGAAGGAACGCGGCAGGTACGACACCATGGGCGAGGCCGAACGCGCGGCCCGCGTGGTGCTCGCCCTGCTGGGCGCACACCTGGTGGGCGAGGTGCGCGCCCGACTGGCCGCCCGCCTGCCGGAGGGCTACGCCCTGATCCTGCTCAACCCGCTGCAGAGCGCCGAGCCGCTCCCGCCCGAGCGGTTCGTACGGGCGACCGCGGCCTGGATCGAGGGCGCGACGGAGAAGACCGCGGCCTGGGACGTCGGCGCCGTCCTCTCCACGGTCGCCGACGCCGCCGGCGACGACCTCCTCAAGGAGGTCCTGCTCCAGCTGCCCGCGGGCTACGACCTCCTCTTCGGCCGCCCCCAGCTCACCTGACCACCCACCTCCGGTGGCCGCGCACCGGCCACCACGACCCGGTGACAGAAAGGCAACCACCGCAGTGATGTCCGACCAGAGCGCACCGTCCCGGCAGCCCTACGGAAGGGCGTACGAGCAGATGCTGGAGAAGGTCCGCTACGACGGCGCCTACCCCGACCGCGAGAGGGCCGAGGAAGCCGTCCGCCTCGTCCTCGGGGGACTGGGGCGCCAGCTGACCGGCGACGAACGCGTCGAACTGGCCGCCCGCCTGCCGTTCGAGGCCGCGTGCATCCTCACCGCCCAGATCCCCGACCCCCGGCCGCTGGGAGGCTGGGCGTTCGTCAAGGACCTCGCCGCCCGCACCGGCGCCTCCCTGGCCACCACCCGCTGGGACACCGGATCGGTCTTCTCCGCCGTCGCGGCCTACGCCGGCCCCGACCTCCTGACCCGCATCCTCCAGCAGCTGCCCACCGGCTACGCGCTGCTGTTCGGCCGCGCCGAACTCGCGCCCGCCGCGTAGCGCGCGACCCGGCGCCCGGGGCGGACACGACCGACACGCGCGTGTCCGCCCCGCCCCGTTCCGTACCGCGGGCCGGGCGAGACGGTCACCGCCGGGATCGGGTGTCCCGCCGGGGCCGGGTGTCCCGGCGTCCGAAACCCCGTCAGCTCGAACGCGTCCGTCCCACGGACCCCAGCACGGCGGCGAGGAAACGGCGGACCGTCTCCAGCTCGCCCGCCCCGAAATCCTCCGCCACCGCCACCACTTCGCCGATCACCGGCCCGAAGAACGCCCATCCGAGTTCGGTGGCCTTCTCCTCGACCCTCAGCAGCACGCGCCGCCGGTCCGCCGTGTCCCTGCTGCGCGAGACCAGCTCGAGCCGCTCCAGCCGGTCCACCAGGGAGGTGGTCCCGGCGGAGTTCAGCCGCAGTTGCTCACCGAGCCACCCCGGCGTGGCCCGGACGCCCGCGCGCTCCGCGTCCAACAGGTGGATCAGCGCGCGCACATCGGTGGGATGCAGCCCGTGGCGCGCCGCGAACTCGGCGCCGAGCACGTCGAACTCCACGGTGACCGCACGCAGCAGATGCACCAGTCCCATCACCGGACTCCGGTCGTCCATGCACACTCCTCGGCCTCACGGCTAATATCTCGCTGAGCGAGATTATCGCCCAGCGAGAGGAATCGCCGTGTCCCCGTCCACGTTCGACCGCGTCTACGACGAGCTCCGGGCCCGCTGGCCCGAATCCACCGAGGAGCGCGACGTCGCCACCCCGTACGGCCCCACCCGGGTCCATGTGCACGGCGCACCGGACGGCAGCCCCCTGCTCCTGCTGCCCGGCGGCTCCGCGACCGGCCTCGTCTGGTTCGCCAACGCACCGGCGCTGGGGGAGCGGTACCGGGTCCACGCGGTCGACCTCATGGGCGACGCCGGCCGCACCGAGCGCCGGGGCGCGCCGCTGAGGAACGCCGACGACCTCATGGCCTGGCTGGACGCGCTCCTGGACGGCCTCGGGCTCGACCGCACGCACCTGTGCGGCCACTCGTACGGTGCCTGGGTGGCGGCCAGGTACGCGGCCCACGCGCCGTCACGGGTGGACCGCCTCGCCCTGGTGGACCCCACCCAGGTCTTCGCCGGCTTCAGCCCCCGCTACCTGCTGCGCGCGCTGCCCACCCTGATCCGCCCGAGCGAGGCCCGGACGCGCGCCTTCCTGGCCTGGGAGACGGCGGGCACCCAGCCGGACGAGACCTGGCAGCGCCTCTACGCGCTCGCCTCCACCGTCCCCGGCCGCAAGCCGGTCACGGGCACCCGTCCGCGCGCCGCCGACCTCGCCATGCCCGTCCTGGTCCTGCTCGCGGAAGGCAGCCGCACCCACGACTCCGCCGCGGTGGCCGAGCGGGCCCGCCGGATGCTCCCGCACGCCGAGGTGGCCCTGCTCCCCGGAACCACCCACCACTCCCTGCCGCTCGCCGCCCCGAAGGAGTTCGACGAGCGGCTGATGGCCTTCCTGGACGGGACGGCCGGATCCCCCGGGAGGCGTTCCGCGCCGCCGTCGTGACGGACGAGGACGCGGAGGCGACGTCTCCCGGCCGCTCGGCGCCGGAGGGACAGCGGCGCCCGGGCCTCCGCGGCCGCCGCCGCGCCCCGCCGGGCTGAGCGGTTCGACCGCGGCCGCGTGGACGGCGCGACCGGCCCCCGTGCCGCCGGCTTCCGGGCGGAGAGCGCGGTCAAGCGCTCTCCAGCTCGGCGAGGGTGGTGCGGAGCCAGGCGAGTTCCGCCCGGCTGGTGGCGCGGGCGACGGTCAGGATGCCGTGGCGGAACGGGTCGTCCAGTTCCTCGGCGCGCAGGGGGCGGTCGCCGTCGTAGAAGAAGCTGGAGGGTTCTTCCAGGAAGGCGAGGCGGCGGCGCAGGACCACGGCCTGGGCGGCGGGGTCGTCGAGGTGGCGGAGGAAGGCCAGGAGGGTGAACCAGCGGTTCTCGTCGGTCACTTCGGGGCCTTCGGCGTCGGCGAGGCGGCGCCGGAGTTCGTCCCGGCCGGCGGGGGTGAGGGTGAGGACCTGGCGGGGTGCGGCGGCCGGGCCGGGCCGGGTCTCCCGTACCAGCAGACCGGCCTTCTCCAGGCGCTTGATCGCCGGATAGAGGGTGGACTCGCCCACCGGCCGTACGTGGCCGGTGAGGGCGGTGATGCGTTTGCGCAGCTCGTAGCCGTGCAGCGGGGTCTCGCAGAGGAAACCGAGGATCGACAGTTCCAGCATGCCCGCATTCTCTCCCAGGATGACGTTGCCGTAGTACTACGTTGTCGTAGTACTATGTCGGCGAAGTATTCGAGAGGGGAGTGGACTGTGCGCGAGGCACGATTCGACGAGCGGGGCAGCGTCATCCGGTGGACCGAGGCGGCCGGCGAGGGGCCCGCGGTGGTGTTCGTGCACGGCCTCGGCGCCGCGTCGACCGTCTACCACGCGCACATCGCGGCCCGCCCCGAACTCGCCGGCCGGCGGGTCCTCTTCGTCGACCTGCCGGGCCACGGCATCAGCGACCGGCCCGCCGACTTCGACTACAGCCTCGAGGGTCACGCGGACGCCCTGGCCGCCGCGCTCGACGCGGCCCGGGTGCGCGGCGGGGTGGTCGCCGGGCACAGCATGGGCGGGGCGGTCGCCGTCGTCCTCGCCCACCGCAGGCCCGACCTGGTGGGACGGCTCGTCGTCACCGAGGGCAACCTCGACCCGTTCCCGGCGCCGAAGGCCGGCAGCAGCGGCATCGCGTCGTACACGGAGGAGGAGTTCGTACAGGGCGGCGGCTTCGCCCGCGTCCTGGAGAAGGTCGGCCCGACCTGGGCGGCCACCATGCGCCTGGCCGACCCGCTCGCCCTGTACCGCTCCGCCGCCCACCTGGTGCAGGGAACCGAACCCATGATGCGGGAGATGTTCGCCCACGCGCGCGTCCCGCGCGTCTACCTGCAGGGCGAGCTGAGCGGCGACCTGCCGGGCGCGGAGGGGCTCCGGGCGGCCGGCGTGGACGTCGTGACCGTGCCCGGCGCCGGTCACAACGTCATGTTCGACAACCCCGACGTCTTCACCGCCGCGGTGGCGGCCTGACGGGCACCGCTTCCTTCCGCGCCCTGCCGGCCGGGCCCCGCGAAGGGTCCCGGCCACGACCCTTCGCCTGGGTGCCGGACGCTTCGGTCCGTCTCGACGAGGGCCCGGTGCGAGGGTGAACGCCGCCACGCCGTTGACGACGGGCGTGAGGGCGGCGCCCGTACCCGGGGTGACCGTCCCGCCGAAGAGGGGGGCGGCCAGGAGAGCCGTCAGGACGGGGCTGACCACACCGGCTGTCACGGCGGGGCTGCCGCCGAGCGCACGCACCGCGTGGGCGTGACACGGGGCCGGGACCTGACCGCGCACCCCCGGCAGCCACGGCCGACGGTCCGTCCGGCCGTTCCCCTCCGCCTCATCGGCGTGGAGACGACGAGCCCGGGAAGCGGCCGAGCGTCTTCGCGAGGGCCTTCCACGGCGAGGCATCCTCCTTGGCCGTCGCCGGTGACGCCGTCCGGGGCGCGCCGTCGCCGCCGGTCGCCTCGGCGAGGGCTTCGAGCGCCGACTCGGCGGCCTCCCGGTACAGGTCGCAGGAGGCCGTCATGGCTTCGAGCGCCTTGGCGTACCGGGTGACCATGGCCTGTGCGTGGGCCAGTTCCTCGTCGGGGGTGAGCAGGTGCCAGCCCTGGCGCAGCCGTGTCAGGGCCTGCTCGGCGTCGGCCGGCAGCGGCTGGGGCAGCGAGGCGAACTCCATGATCTTGTCGAGGAGTTCGGTGGGCTCCGTCCCGTCCAGGAAGACGTTGCGCACCGTGAAGCGCTCCGCGTCGTAATCGAAGACCTGCGGGGTCGGAGGCAGGACGACGGCGCCGCCGCGCGGCATCCCCACGCCCAGCTCACGCTTCATCACGAAGTCGGCGATCAGCGCCTGCTCCGGCGTGGCCCGGTGTTCGACCACCCGGTGCCGCAGGCTCGGCGGCAGGAACGCCGTGATCGGCCGCCGCCCCAGGGCGTCCGGCGTCATCGCCTCGTGCACCACGACATGGATGCACCAACTCTGCCGGGCGCAGGCCCGCAGCAGGCGCCGCAACTCGTCGTCCTCCTTCGGCAGGTGGTTCGCCGCCCGCAGACGCACGTCCGGCACCGTCTCGTGGTCCCAGGCGACCTGCTCGCTGTCGGGCCAGAACACCGTGGCCGGTGAGGGCCAGCCCGCTTCCCACGCCCGCTCGGCCTCGGCGGCGAGGACCCAGGTGACGCCCTCGTTCTTCCTGCGGCGCGACTCGGGCTCGTACGTGGTCAGTTGCGCGCGCACCGTGACGTCGTCGGCCACGCGCCAGCGGGCCTCGAAGAGGCGGCGGGCGGACGGGCCGGGATCGGCGGACTCGTCCCGGGGGTACAGATCGGTGGAACGCGCCGCCTCGACGGGATCGAGGTCCAGGAAGTCGTCGATCACCCGGGCCGCCTTGAGGGCGAGCAGGTTGCGCCGGACGTCCCGCTCGGGCTCGGGCCCGAGGTGACGCCCGCGCCCGAGCCAGGCGGTGTCGGGGACGGTGGTCGATGAAGTGCTGTTCTTGGCCATGGAACCGTTCCGTGGGCGATCGGGGCCCGACCAGTATGGTCCGCGACCCGAGCGAGGGAAGCGGTACCCCGCCCGTGCCGTGGTGAACCGTCGCCTCCCCGCCACCTGACCCGCCGCCCACGCGGAAGTCCTCCAGACCTTTGGGCACGGATATTCTCGGGCGATGTCCGATCGATCGATGGCGGCGGGAGTCGGTCTCGCCGGTGTGATGGCGCACTGCGGCGGAAGCCCGGTGGCCGCCGTGAAGCTCCTGGTGGGAGCGATGGCCTCCGCACCGGCGGCTCCGGAGCCCTATGCGGCCCTCGCCGGGTTGTGGCAGGACCGGCGCCCGGAACTGAGGGAGGGCCTCGCGGAGGGCGGCTCCTCGAGCACGGTGCCGGCGCAGGCGTACTTCCTGTTCCTCGAAGGGGACATGGACAACGCGGTGATGGCCCTCGGCTCGGTGACGGGCGTGCGGCCCGACGTGGCATGGGGCGCCGCACCCTGGTTCGGCGACGCGCGCCTTCTCGGCGCGGTCAGTGCCGCGGCGCTGGCCGAGGCGTGTCTGCGGACGTTGGACTACGGCCACGACCTGGACACCGAGGAGATGCGGGAGCGGTTCGAGCCCTGGTTCCACGCCCTCGACGTGGTGTCCGAACGGGACCCCGTGCCGGAGTCGCTGGCCGCCATGGCCCGGCTGCCCCGGGCCTGCGGCCGGTACGAACTGTCCCTCGCCCTGTGCGACCGCGCCGACGCCGTCGAGCGGGTCATGTGGACCGCGGTCGCACGGGCGGCCACCTGGCGCGTGAAGGGCGACCTGGACCGGGCTGCCGCGGCCTTCGAGCACGCCCTGCTCCTGGACCCCGCCAACTGGTCCCTCCACCTGGACCTGGCGGACGTGCGCGCCGAACAGGGCGACTTCGCCGAGGCCGCGAGCCTCGTCGAACAGGGCCTGGAACACGGACCCCACGAAGTCGCCCTGCGCGCGGCGAGCGCCGCCTACCGCACACGCCTCGCCGGCTCGTCCGGCGACCTGAGGGCCCTGATCGCCCTGGCGCCGGAGCTCGCGAACACCGCCTACCGGAACCTGCTGATCGACTACGCGTGCGCGGGGCCGGAGCTGCCTCGGGGACTCGTCGCCGAGGCCCACCGCATCCGTGAGGGCTGAACGGGCCGTCGTGCCGTCGCCTCACCGCCGCGGGCGGACGGCACCCGTCCTGACGGCGCCGACCTCGTCACCCGCACGGTCACCGGTGCCGTCGCCGCCGAAGGCGCGCCGGTAGGCGGTGGGGGAGATGCCGAACGCGGTCCTCATGTGGACGCGCAGGGAGTTCCCCGAACCGAGCCCGGCACGGTGCGCCACCAGGTCGACCGGAAGATCGGTCGTCTCCAGGAGCTGCTTGGCGAGTTCGAGCCGCTGCGCCGTGAGCCATTGCACGGGCGTCATGCCGACCTCGTCGCGGAACCGGCGGGTGAAGGAGCGCAGACTCATCCGGGCGTGTTCGGCGAGCCGGGCCAGCGTGAGGGGTTCCGCGAGGTGTTCGAGGGCCCAGGCGCGGGTGGCGGTGGTACTGGCAAGGGTGGGCTCGGGGACCGGGCGGTCGATGAACTGGGCCTGCCCGCCGTCCCGCCAGGGCGGCACGACGCACATGCGGGCGGCCCGGTTGGCGGCCGCGGCGCCGTGGTCGCGGCGGATCATGTGCAGGCACAGGTCGACACCCGCGGCCACGCCCGCGGAGGTGAGCACGTCGCCGTCGTCGACGAACAGCACCTCCTCGTCGAGCTTGACCTCGGGGAAGGCCTGACGGAACTCCAGGGCCAGGTTCCAGTGGGTGGTGGCCGGCCGGCCGTCGAGGAGACCGGCGGCGGCAAGCACGTACGACCCGGAGCAGATCGACACCAGCCGGGTGCCCGGCCTGATCCCGGCGATGGCGGCGCCGACCTCGGGCGGCAGCGGGCCTCCGCGGCCCAGCTCGGGCATGGCGTGCGTGGGCGGGACGATCACGGTGTCGGCCTCGGCGAGCGCCTCCGGGCCGGCCGCGGGCTGCACGGTGAAACCGGCGTCACTGAGGACGGGGGCGCCGTCGGCCGTACAGACGGTGACCTCGTAGAGGGGCCTTCCCCCGGCGTCCTCCACGCTCCCGAAGACCCGGGAGGGGATGCCCAGCTCGAAGGGGGGCACGCCCGGCAGGGCGAGCACGGCGATGCGGTGCGGCCCCACCCGCTCTTCCGCCCGCTCGTCCCCCATGACCGTTCCCGGACTCTCGCTCATGGCCAGATCCTGTCACATAGTGGCTAGGAGGCCAACACCTCGCAGGGGCGGGATGCCCGATCGTGGAGCCGTCGCCGCCGGAAGGGATCCGGCGGCATCCCGATGAGAGACGGAAGCGAGACGGACGACATGCGTGCGATGGTCGTGGAGCAGTGGGGCGGACCCGAGAACCTGGTCGAGCGCGAGGTGGAGCGCCCCGAGCCGGGCCTGAACGAGGTCCTGGTGCGGGTCCACGCGGCCGGGGTGAACCCGGTCGACTGGAAGACCCGCGCGAGCGGCGCCCTCATCGGATGGGGCGACGTGCCCGTCCTCGGCTGGGACGTGTCCGGCACGGTCGAGGCCGTCGGCCCCGGCGTGGGGATCTTCCGCCCCGGCGACGAGGTCTTCGGGATGCCGCTGTTCCCGCGCCAGGCGGGCGGGTACGCCGAGTACGTGGTGGCACCGGCGCGCCATCTCGCGCCGAAGCCGGCCTCCCTCACGCACGTGGAGGCGGCCGCGCTGCCGCTCGCCGCCCTGACCGCCTGGCAGGCCCTCGTCGACGCGGCGGACGTCCGCCCCGGCGAGCGCGTACTGGTGCACGCCGCGGCCGGAGGGGTCGGGCACCTCGCCGTGCAGATCGCCAAGGCCCGCGGCGCGTACGTCGTCGGCACCGCGAGCGCGGCCAAGCACGACCTGGTGCGAGAACTGGGCGCCGACGAGGTGGTCGACTACCGGACGGCCCGCTTCGAGGACGTCGTCTCCGACGTCGACGTCGTGCTGGACGGTCTCGGCGGGGAGACGGCCGAGCGCTCCCTGAAGGTGCTCCGCGACGGCGGCAGGCTCATCACGCTGCCGGGTCCGGACGACGTGCCCGCCGCGCAGGACGGCGTACGGGCGGCGTGGGTCCTGGTCGAGCCCGACCACCTCGGCCTGCGCGAGATCGCGGCCCTGGTGGAGCGCGGCGCGCTCAGGCCGGTGGTCGACACCGTGCTGCCGCTCGCCGAGGCCGCCGAGGCCCACGCGATCGGTGAGCGGGGCCGTACGACGGGCAAGATCGTCCTGACGGTCGCCTGACCCCGCCCCGTGCCCTGCCGCCGGGGGCGGACGCCCGCCTGCCCCGCGCCCGGGGCCGGGCGGTGAACGCGGCGGGCCGGGACCGGTGACAGGGCCACCGGTCCCGGCCCGCGCGGGCACCGGATCGTCACATCGGCTCGGGGAAGATGTCGCTGATGCTCCAGGCGACGCTGAAGCAGGGGACGAGGGCGTCGGCCTCCTGCTCGGTGTCCAGGGTCTGGAGCGCGAGGATCTGGCTCATGGGTGATCTCCTCTTTCCTGTCGGGGTTGTGCCGGTCGGTCACTGCGTGCCCCGGCACGGAGGTGTTCGCCGCCGTGCCGGGGGGTTCATGGGGCCCGTCCGGCGGCCTCAGGCGGCTGCCGGGAGCCGGGGACGGGCGTGTTCGGACTCCGTCAGGAGCGGGCCGGCCAGCAGGCGGTGCAGGACCAGCAGGACACCGGCCCCGCCACTGGACAGGTCGGCGGTGAACCGCTGCGAACCCGCTCCGAGGAAGCGGACGCCGCGCCGGTACGGGACGGCGTACTTCAGCAGGCCGGTCGCGGCGCGCACGGCGTCCCCGCGGGCGGCGTCCGTGCCGGTGAGCTCGGCGTGCTCGGTCAGGGACCAGGTCAGTCCGGCCAGCCCCCGGTACAGGCCCGCCTCCTTCGTGGCGCAGGAGACCCTGATGCCGGCGACCAGCCGCGGCAGCGCCGCGGCGCAGCGCTCGTCCGGCGCGGTGGCCACGTAGCGGGCGAGCACCGCCGCGAGACCGGCCGCGCCCGTGGCCAGGTACGGCATGGCACGGGTGAGCCGCGCGTCGTCGGAGACGGACAGGGCGCCGTCGTCCAGCGGAAAGGTCCGGTCCAGCTCCTGGTGGAGCAGCAGGCGGCCCGCCTCCAGGAAACGGGCCTCGCCGGTGTCGCGGGCCAGGCGGTGGAGGAAGAGGGCGAGGCCCGAGCGGCCGTGCAGCAGACCGCGGGCGTCGTGCTCGCCGAGGACGGCCGGCAGGTCGGGGGCGCGCAGCAGGGCTTCCCCCGCCGCGGCGGCCCGCTCCAGATGGCCGCTCTCCCCGGTCAGCCGGTGCAGGGCGAGCCAGCCCAGGCCGACCCCGGCCCGCCCGCCGGCCAGCGTGCCGCAGGCGGCGGTGAGCGGGTGGCCGTCGGCGTCCCGGAGCAGGTCGACGGCCTCGTCCGGCCGGCCGAGACCGGCCAGCACCCGGGCGATGCCGGCCGAGCCGACGAGCAGCCCGGGAGGCAGCGCGTCGCGCAGCGCCAGCGCGTCGCGGCGCAGCCGTTCGCGGATCTCCTCCGGCACCTCGACCCCGGCGCGGTGCAGGGCGTGCACCACCCCGGCCGTGCCGTAGGCCAGACACACGTTGTTGGTCCGGAACGCCTCGGGCGAGGGCGGGAACGCCCACTCCGGCCGGCCGGCGTCAGCCGTCTCGAGGAGACCCGCGGCCACCTCCTCGGCCAGCCGGGCGAGACAGCCGCGCGGATCGGCGTCCAGTTCGGCGGGAGAGGGCGGACGGCCGGGACCGTCCTTCGCCCGCACCCGGTCCTCCGCCAGGTGGAAGGCGGTCGCCCGCTGCCACAGGTCCTGCGGCGGAGCCACCTCCGCCAGATCGCGGCGCAGCAGCGCGAGGTTGGCGGGCGCGTGCTCGGCGATCTCGTGGAACGGCGCCAGGAAGGCGAGCGCGACCGCCGACGCGCCGTACCGGTCCTGGAACAGCGGATCGGCGTCGGCCCGGCGCAGGCCGGGCGGCGGCGTGAACCCCGGAGTGCCCATCCCGGACGGGGCCGCGGACAGCGCCGATGCCGCCTCGAAGTCCACGAGACGGACCCCGCCCGACGGCGTGACCAGGACGTTGCCCAGGCTGAGGTCGCCGAACCGGTAGCCGGCGGCGTGCAGCCGCTCCAGCGAGGCGTCCAGCGCGGTCAGCAGCCGCCGGCACGCCTCGTAGTACGTGGCGACGGACCCGGCCGTGCGGTCGGCACGGGCCAGCGGGGAGGAGCGGCTCAGCCAGCCCACCAGCGGCTGCCCCTCGACGTACTCGGTGACGAGGAAGTCGTGCTCCCACTCCGTGAAGTGGTCCAGCGGCTCCGGGCCCACCCCCGGGGCCGCCGCGTGCAGCTCGCGCAGCACGTCGTACTCGTGCCGCAGCCGCTGCCGTGCGTCGGTCCCGTCGAAGACCAGGCCGTTGTGGGCGCGGGCCTCCTTGAGGAAGACGGTGCGGCCGGTCCGCCGGTCGCGGGCCCGGTAGGCGCCGCCGGCGTTGCTCAGGCGCACCGCGCGGGTCACCTCGTAGTCGCGGATCAGGATCGGGCCCGCGTGCGGCTGCTCCTCCTCCTCGACGAAGGGGTCCGTGATCCCCTCGGGCAAGTGGAAGGCGGGCAGCCGCGGGTCCACGACCTCGCGGCCGGAGCCGTCGCGGACCGTCCCCTCCCGGGTGCCGTCGGCCCGGAGCCGGCTGCGGGCGCCGTCGAAGGAGCCGTAGCGGTAGTGGACCGTCCGCGAGTCGCGGAAGCGCCGGTCGGTGAGGACGTACGGCCCCTCCTCCCCGTCGAGTGCGTCGCGCAGGCGTTCGAGGAGTCGGCGTGCGGTCGCCGTGTCCGGTGGGTAGACGGCACAGAACTTGCCCGCCTGGGCCCGCGCGGCGTGCTTGTGATGGAGGAACAGGAAGAAGAGCCGGGCGCTCAGGTGCTTGAACGGCACGCCTTCGGAGAAACAGATCCCGGCGACCGTGTCGAGCACGTGCTGCGCCCGGTCGAGGCGCGCCGACACGTGGATCTTCCAGCCCTGCTCGGCGAGCCCGGTCCGCGGACCGCCCCAGACCGTCCAGATGCCCTGCTCGGTGCCGCGCAGGCCCGGCGGCACCCCGCCGGGAACGAAGCGCGGCCCGGGGTCGGCCGCACTGGCCGGCGGCAGGTAGTACTCCCGGTCCGCGAGCGCCTCGCCGAAGCCTTCGAGCACGGGATCTCCTCACAGGGGGGTGGTGGGCCGACACCACGGTCCCGCGCGCCGGACGCCAGGACCGGCAGGTACGGAGGCGGTTCGGGCGGCAGTGTGCGAGCGGTGTCGGACGAGCCCGCTTCCGGGACGACCCGCAGGCCCGCGCGGGCCGTCGCGCCTCCGAGGAGGAGGCCGTCGCGCGTCCGGGGACGAGGGCGTCGCGCGCCCGAGGAGGAAGAGGAGGCGACGGCGGACCGGCCCGTGCGTGTCCGGTCCGCCGTGCCGTGTCAGGACGGCAGCCACGTCCGCCAGGTGGCCTCGTTCTCCTTCACCCAGCGGCGTGCCGCCTCCTCGGGCGACAGCTTCTGCTCCGCGATCATGAGGGCGACGTCGTTCTGCATGCCGGTCGTCCACCGGAACTTCTTCAGGAAGGCGGCGGCGTCGCTCCCGCCGTCCGCGAAGCGGGCGTTGAGGAACTTCTGCAGCGGGGTGTGCGGGTAGGCACAGGCCACCTTCTCCGGTTCGGCGTCGCAGCCCTCCTTGTGCGCGGGCAGCTTCACCTCCGTCATCGGGACCTTCTCGAACAGCCACTGGGGCTTGTACCAGTAGCTGAGGAACGGCTTCTTCTCCTTGGCGAGCTGCTTGATCTGCGTGATCTGCGCCGCCTCCGAGCCCGCGAACACGACCTGGTAGTCCAGGCCCAGGTTGTCCACGAGGGCCTTGTCGTTCGTGACGTAGGACGGGGAGCCGTCCAGCAACTGGCCCTTGCCGCCGCTCTCCGCGGTACGGAACTCGTCGGCGTACTTGTTCAGGTTCTTCCAGTCGGTGACGTCCGGGTGCTTCTCGGCGAAGTACGTCGGCACGAACCAGCCGATGTGGCCGGTCACCCCGAGGTCCCCGCCCCGCGCGATCGTCCCCTTGTCGTCGATGTACCTCTTCTCCTGGTCCGGGTGGCCCCAGTCCTCCAGGATGGCGTCCACCCGGCCCTGGCTGAGGGCGTCCCAGGCGGGGACCTCGTCGATCTGGACGGTGTCCACCCGGTAGCCGAGCTCGTGCTCCAGCAGGTACCGCGCGACGGCCACGTCGGCCTGTGCGCCCACCCACGACTGCACGGAGAGGGTCACCGTCCGGGAGTCCTTCGCGTCGGCGTACGGGGACGCCTGACGGGTCATGTCGGCGGCGCCGCAGCCGGTGAGGGCCGTCAGGGCGACGGCGGCCGCGAGCGCGGAGCCGCCGAGCGCGAGGCGTGTGCGAGCCATGTCAGGCCCCCTTCCGGGCGAGGTCGCGGCGTTCCGTCGGCTGGGTGACGCGGTCGAGCGCCAGGCCGAGGCAGACGATCGCCGCACCGGCCACCAGACCGGTCGCCAGGTCACCCTGGGCGAGGCCGAAGACCGCGTCGTAGCCGAGCGCTCCACCGCCCACGAGGCCGCCGATGACGACGACGGCGAGGACCAGCACCACACCCTGGTTGACGGCGAGCAGCAGCGCGGGCCGGGCCAGCGGCAGCTGGACCTGGAACAACTGCTGGCGGCCGGTCGCGCCCAGCGAGCGCGAGGATTCGAGGGCGGCGGGGTCCACCGCGCGCACCCCCTGCGCCGTGATGCGCACGACCGCGGGCAACGCGTAGACCACGGCGGCCGCGACCGCCGGGGCGCGGCCGACACCGAACAGGGCCACGACGGGGATCAGATAGACGAACTGCGGCAGCGTCTGGAAGACGTCGAGCACCGGACGCAGGGCGCGTCCCAGGAGGGTGCTGCGGGCCGCCGCGACCCCGAGGGCGATGCCGAGCACCAGCGTCACGGCGACGGCGGCCAGGACCTGGGACAGCGTGTCGAGCGCCGGGTCCCAGACGCCCAGCACCCCGATGGCCGCCATCGCGAGGACGGCGGTCGCGGCGGTGCGCCAGGTGCCGATGAGCAGCGCGAGCGCGCCGACGGTCAGCAGGACGGCCCACCAGGGCAGCCACTGCAGGCCGTCGCGCAGGGGGTTCAGGACCCACGTGGTGAACCGCGCGGCCCAGTCGGCGGTGCCGCCGACGAGGGGCACGCCGGAGTAGAGGTGGGCGGTCATCCAGTCGACCGCACCGTTGACGGGTTCGGCGATGTCCACCGTCCACCCGTCGGGCCAGGAGAGCCGGCCGGACAGGCGACCGGCCACGGCGACGGCGGCGGTCACCGCGAGGGCGACGGCCCTGCCGAGTCCGGCCCGCCGGGCCGGAGCGGCGCCGATGCGCTCGCCCGCCGCCGCGGTGACCCGGTCCAGGACGACGGCGAGCAGCACGATCGGCACGCCGGCGGCGAGCGCGGCGCCGACGTCGACGGAGGCCAGCGCCTGGTAGACGCGGTCGCCGAGGCCACCCGCGCCGATGACGGACGCGATCACGGCCATGCCGAGGGCCATCATGATCGACTGGCTGACGCCGAGCAGCAGCTCCTTGCGGGCCAGGGGCAGCCGGGCCGTCAGCAGCCGCTGCCTGCCGGTGGCACCGAGGGAGGCGACGGCCTCCATGACGCCGGCGTCCGCGCCGCGCAGTCCGAGCGCGGTGAGACGGGCCATGGGCGGGGCGGCGTAGACGACGGTGGCGAGGACGGCCGCGGGCACCCCGATGCCGAAGACCAGGACGACGGGCAGGAGGTACGCGAAGGCCGGCAGCACCTGCATGGTGTCGAGGACCGGACGAAGGATCCGGTGCATGCGGTCGGACAGTCCGGCGGCGAGCCCGAGGAGGCCTCCGAGCAGCACGGACGCGGCGACGGCGACGACCATCAGGGCGAGGGTCTGCAGGGTGGGCACCCACATGCCGAGCAGTCCGCACACGGCGACGGCGGCGACGGAGGTCAGCGCGAGCCGGACGCCCGCGACCCGCCAGGCCACCAGTCCCGCGGCGGCGGTGACGCCGGCCCAGCCGAGGGCCAGCAGGGCGAGGTACACGGCGCGGACGGAGACGACCACGGCGTTGCTGATGTGGCCGAGGAAGTAGAGGAACAGGGGGTGTCCGTCACGGTTGTCGACGATCCAGTCGCCGGCGCGGTCGAGCGCCCCGGACGGATCGGCGACGAGCGCCGCCGGCCAGCCGCCGCCACCGAGGAGTACGGCTCCGAGGACGAGCGCGACGGCCGTGCCGGCGCCGAGCAGCCGACCGCGGTGGCCCGCGAACGCGCGCAGGACGCCGGGCGCCGCGCCGGGGGAGGAAGGACGGGGGGAGGAAGGGCTGGGAGAGGCAGGACCGGGAGAGGCAGGGGTGACAGTGGTGGTCATCGATCCCACCTGCCCGCGTCGCGCGTCGTGCCGCCCGGCGGCGGCCAGGTCGTATGGGCGTACATCAGGCCACCGCCCTTCCCGTCGCGACCGGGACCCCGGCGACGACACCGAGGAGTCCCGCGTGGTCGACCACACCGAGGCACCGGCCGTCCTCGACGACCCGGGCGTTCGCTCCGGTGCGGGCGACGGCCTCGATGGCCTCGTGGACGGTGGCGGTCGGCGCGAGCGCCGGCCCGGCGTCGTACTCGCCCGCGAGCGCGGGACGCATCGCCGAGCGGACGGTCAGCACCTGCTCGCGCGGCACGTCCCGGACGAAGTCCCTGACGTAGTCGTCGGCGGGCGCGCCCACGATCTCCTCGGGCGTCCCGAGCTGCACGACACGGCCGTCGCGCATCAGCGCGATGCGGTCGCCGAGCTTCAGCGCCTCGCTCAGATCGTGCGTGATGAAGACCATCGTGCGTCCCTCCTCGCGGTGCAGGCGTACGACCTCCTCCTGCATGTCCCGGCGGATGAGCGGGTCCAGCGCGCTGAACGGTTCGTCGAACAGCAGGACCTCGGGGTCGACGGCGAGCGCGCGGGCCAGTCCGACGCGCTGCTGCTGACCGCCCGAGAGCTGGCTCGGCCTGCGGTGCTCCATGCCGTCCAGGCCGACCTTCGTGACGAACTCCGCCGCCCGCTCGCGCCGTTCGCCGCGGCCCACGCCCTGGATCTCCAGACCGTAGGCGACGTTGTCGAGCACCGTCCGGTGCGGCAGCAGCCCGAAGTGCTGGAAGACCATCGCCGCCCGGTGCCGGCGCAGCTCGCGGAGCCGTCCGGAGTCCATGGACAGGACGTCCTCGCCGTCGATGGTGACCGTGCCCGAGGTGGGCTCGATCAGCCGGGTCAGGCAGCGTACGAGGGTGGACTTGCCCGAGCCGGAGAGGCCCATCACGACGAAGACCTCGCCCTTGCGGACGTCGAAGGAGACGTCGCGGACGGCGGCGGTGCAGCCGGTGCGCTCGCGCAGTTCGGCGGCGCCGAGGGCGCCGAGCTCCGGATCGGCGGGCACCCGCTCGGCCTTCGGGCCGAAGACCTTCCACAGGTCGCGTACGGCGAAGACGGACTCCGTCGGGTCGTGCGGCGGTGCGGTGGTCATCGTGCGGTACCTCCCAGCAGGTCGGCGCACTTCTCGCCGACCATGAGCACGCCGATCATCGGGTTCACGGCGGTCATGGTCGGGAAGACGGACGCGTCGGCGATCCGGATGCCGTCGAGGCCACGGATCTTCAAGTCGGGCGCGACGACGGCGAGTTCGTCGTCGACGGCCCCCATCCGGCAGGTTCCGGCCGGATGGTAGACGGTGTGCGCCACATGACGGGCGTACGCGCTGAGCTCCTCGTCGGAGGTGACCTCCGGGCCCGGGCACACCTCGCGCTTCAGCCAGCCGGCCAGCGGTTCGCTCGCCGCGATCCGCCGGGCGATGCGGATGCCGTCCACGAGGGTCCGGCCGTCGTAGTCGTCCTCGTCGGTGAAGTACCGGAAGTCGAGCGCGGGTTTGTCCTCGGGGTCGGCGCTCGTCAGGTAGAGCCTGCCGCGGCTGCGCGGCTTGGGGATGTTCGGGGTCATCGACACGCCGTGCGCGGGCCGTTCGTAACCCAGGCGCTCGGGGTTGTCGGTGAAGGGGATCTGGTAGAAGTGGAACATCAGGTCCGGCCCGTCGGACTCCGGGTCCCGGCGGACGAACAGCCCGGCGTCGGAGTCCATCGCGGAGTTCTCCGGGATGGGACCGTGCGTCTCCCACACGATGACCGACTCGGGGTGGTCGAGCAGGTTCTCGCCCACGCCCGGCAGGTCGTGCACGACGGGGATGCCGAGCTTCTCCAGGTCGGCGCGCGGCCCGACGCCCGAGTGCAGCAGCAGGCGCGGGGTGTCCACGGCACCGGCGCACACCAGGATCTCCCGCCGGGCGCGGACGACGTGCTCCTCGCCCTCCTTGGTGCGGATGTGCACGCCGGTGGCGCGGGTGCCCTCGAACTCCAGCCGGAACGCCCAGGTCTCCAGGGCGATGTGCAGGTTCGGCCGGTCCAGGAAGGGGTGGAGATAGGCGACGGACGCCGACGACCGCTTGTTGTTCTCCGGGTGGTAGGCGAGGTCGAAGAAGCCGACGCCCTCGTGGAAGGGCCGCTTGTTGAAGCCCTCGACGCGCGGGACTCCGAGCGCGGTCTGCGCCGCGTCGACGAAGTCCCGGGCGATCGCGTTCCGGTCGGCCTCGTCGACGGGGACGATGTTGTTGCGCAGCCGGGCGAAGTAGGGGTCCATGGCCGCTGCGTCCCAGCCCTCGGCACCCGCCTCGGCCCACTCGTCCCAGTCGGAGGGAAGGGGCTTGAACGCGATGAGGGTGTTGTGCGAGGAGCAGCCGCCCAGCACGCGCGCCCGGCTGTGCCGGATGTGCGAGTTGCCCCGGGGCTGTTCGGTGGTGGGGTAGTCGTAGTCCAGCTCGCCGCCGAGCAGGCCCATCCAGCGGCGCAGGGTGAGGACGTCGTCGCGGCCGACGTCGCTGGGGCCGCCCTCGATGACGGCGACGCTGACGTCCGGGTCCTCGGTCAGCCGGGAGGCGATCACGGATCCCGCCGTGCCGCCGCCGACGACGACGTAGTCGTACAGGTGCCGGTCGTTCACGCCCGCTCCTCCTGCGTCTCGCCCGCGAACCAGCGCACGGGGCGCGGGGCGAGGTTCTGGTAGATGTGCTTGGCCTCGCGGTACTCGGCGAGACCGCTCGGGCCCAGCTCCCGGCCGATGCCGGACTTGCCGAAGCCGCCCCACTCCGCCTGGGGCAGGTAGGGGTGGAAGTCGTTGATCCAGACGGTGCCGTGGCGCAGCCGGGCGGCGACGCGCCGGGCACGGTCCTCGTCGGAGCTCCACACCGCTCCGGCGAGGCCGTACTCGGTGTCGTTGGCGAGGGCGACGGCCTCCTGCTCGGTGCGGAAGGTCTCCACGGTGAGGACGGGGCCGAAGACCTCCTCGCGGACGACCCGCATGTCGCGGTGGCACCGGTCCAGGACCGTGGGGCGGTAGAAGTAGCCGGGACCGGCCGGCCGCTCGCCGCCCGCCCGCAGGACCGCGCCCTCGGCGAGGGCGGAGGCGACGTATTTCTCGGTCCGCGCCAGCTGGGCGGCGGAGACCAGCGGACCGCACTCGACGCCCTCGTCGGTGCCGCGGCCCAGCCGGATGTGCCCGGCCCGGCGGGCGAGTTCGGCGACGAAGCGCTCGCGCAGCGACTCCTCGACGATGAGCCGGGAGCCCGCGGAGCAGACCTGGCCGCTGTGGACGAAGGCGGCGTTCAGTGCCTGGTCGACGGCGGTGTCGAAGCCCTCGGGCGTCGAACAGGCGTCGGCGAAGACGACGTTGGGGTTCTTGCCGCCCAGTTCCAGGGCGACCTTCTTCACGCTGTCGGCGGCCGCCCGGGCGACCTTCGTGCCGCTGACGAGACCGCCCGTGAACGAGACGAGGTCGACGTCGGGGTGCTCGGCGAGCCGGGCGCCGACGGTGTCGCCGGGGCCCGTGACGATGTTGGCCGCCCCGAGCGGCAGTCCGGCCTCCAGGAGCAGTTCGACCAGGACGACGGTGCTCAGCGGGGTGATCTCGCTGGGCTTGACGACGAAGGTGTTGCCGGCGGCGAGGGCGGGCGCGATCTTCCAGCTGGCCTGGAGCAGCGGGTAGTTCCACGGTGTGATCAGGGCGCAGACCCCGACCGGCTCGTGCACGACGACACTGCGGATCTCGTCCGAACCGGCGTCGACGACGCGTCCGCCGTCCTCGTTCGCCACGAGGTCGGCGAAGTACAGGAAGGCGTCGCGGACACAGTCGACGTCGACGCGGCCCTCCTCCAGCGTCTTGCCGGCGTCCTGGCTCTCCAGGGCGCCGATCCGCTCCCGGTCGCGTTCGAGCAGGGCGGCGACCCGGCGCAGCAGAGCGGCCCGCTCGACGGCCGGCGTACGGGGCCAGGCGCCGTCGTCGAACGCGGCGCGCGCCGCGGCCACGGCGTCGTCGGTGTCCTGGACGCCGCCCTCCGCCACCACGGCGAAGACGGTCGCGTCGGCGGGATCGATGAGGTCGCGCGTGGCGCCGGAGAGTGCTGAGCGCCACTCGCCGCCGACATGGATGGTCTGTTGTGCTGCGGTCACGTCGTGTACGGCCCTTCGCTCCTTCGGGTCCCCCTACCGGAGGTACCGGCGGTTCAGCCGCCTGCCCTGGGCCGTACAAGCCATGCGCAATGCATTACGGAGAGTGTTCCGTCTCACGTCCAGTGAGGGGCAAATGGGATATACGGGTCGCCTGTGGAGGCCGACCGCCACCGTCTGCCGGTCCTGCACCGCCCCCCTCGGCCGTCCCGCTCCCGCTCCCGCTCGCGCCCGCCCCGTCGGCTCCGGTGAAACGGGCCGTCGCCAGGACCGTGCCGTCCGCGGCCACCAGGCGGGCGCCGCTCAGGGTGCCGGGGGACAGGTCCACGGGGGCCGGGGCGCCCCAGTAGCCGTAACCGCCCTTCACGTGGAACGAGCCGAGCGGTACGGAGGACCCGTCGGCGCGCACCAGGACGCACCGCACCGGTCCGTCGGCCGCCGCCCCGTCACCGAGGTCGACCGACATGTACATCCAGCCGTTCCCGCCCGCGGCGTCCGCCGGGTGCGCGTAGATCCGGCCGACCTCCCGGCCGATCCCGGCCCGGTCCGGGGAGACCAGCGCAGCCTCCAGGACGTGCGGCGCCGGCGCCGGCACCCGGGGCGCGCCCTCCACCACGCTCCCCACCGCCCAGCCGCCGAAACCGAAGGCCAGGGCCGTGGCCACGCCCGCCGCCGCCATCCGGAACCGCCGCCCCCGCAGCCGGCGCCCCGCCGCCGCGGGAGCCGCGGGCGCGGGGAGCATCGCCCGTACCGCCCGGCTCTCGAAACCCACCGGCGGCTCCGCCCCCGGCAGCAGCCCGAGCAGCCCGTCCTCGACCGCCGTCAGCCGCTCCACGTACGCCCGGCAGTCCGGGCAGCGGTCCAGATGGGCCACCGCCTCGGCCCGCTCGCGCGCGGGAAGGATCCCGAGCGCCAGTTCGGCGCCCTCCTCACGCAGCCGCTCGCAGTCCATGCCGCTCACCGCGTCCCCTCGCTCTCCAGGAGCGCCCGCACCTTGATCGTCCCCGCCCGGATCCGGGTCTTCGCCGTGCCCAGCGGCACGCCCTCGAAGGCGGCGACCTCCCGCGCCGTCATCCCGTAGATCCCGGCCATCACCAGCGCCCGCGCCTGCTCCCGCGGCAGCGCCGCCACCGCCCGCCGGACCCGCTCGGCCGCGTCGTCGGCGAGCGCGCGCCGCTCCGGGGTCTCCGACACGATCCCGACCAGCGTCTCCAGGTCCTCCGGGGACACCGGGGTCGCGCGCCGCGCCCGCACCGCGTCGATCGCCAGGTTGTGCGCGATGGCCGTCAGCCAGGCCCCCACCGAGCCGCGCCGGCCGTCGTACACCTGGGCGTGCCGCCACGCCCGCTCGAAGGTCTGCTGGGCCACGTCCTCCGCGATCCGCGGATCGCCCACCACGGCGACGGCCACGCCGTAGACCGCGCGCTGGAAGCGGCGTACGAACGCCACCGCGATCTCCGGATCACCCGTGGCGAGACCGGAGAGCAGCGCCTCGTCGGAAACCCGCTCCAGCGGAAGGCCCATGCGTCCCACACCCATGGATGCGTCCGACGCCCCCGAAGGGATCGCCTGCGCCCATTGTCCGCCCGGACCCGCAATCCCGGAGGGGCCCGACGCCGTACTCCCTGTGGGGACCGGACCGGGGCCGATCCGGACCACAGGGCCGGACGACAGAGCCGGACGACCGGGCCGGACGACGCGGGCCGAACGGCTTGGGCCGAACGGCTCGGGCCGAACGACTCGGGTCGGACGACGCGGATCGGACGACCGGGCCGGAAGGGAAGCCCCGTCAGGAGGACGGAACGATGACGGAACCACGTACCCGCGCACTGCTCGCCCTGTCGGCCGCCGCGCTGGCGGGCCTCCTCGCCGCCTGTGGGAGCGGCGGTAGCGGTTCGGACAGCGGCACCACCGCGCCGCCCCCCGCCCGGAAGAGCACGGGACCCGGGGGCGCGACCCGGGTGACCGCGGACCTGGCCGACTTCAGGATCACGCTGTCCCGGCAGGCCTTCACGCCCGGCACGTACGCCTTCGTCGCGACGAACACCGGAAAGCACGACCACGCCCTGGAGGTCGAGGGACCGGGCGGCGAGAACCGCTCCAGCACCGTCGCCCCGGGCGGGTCTACGACCCTCACGGTGACCCTGGAGGCGGGGAAGTACGAGATCTACTGCCCGGTCGACGGCCACAAGGACCTGGGGATGAAGACCGAGATCACGGTGGCCGGCGCCCCCGTCGACAAGTCCGGCGTCAACGTGCCCGGCACGGTCCCCGCCACGCCGAGCACCCCGGCGACCCCCGCCTCGCCCGGCCATGGCTACTGATCCGGCCCGCCGCGCCGCCGTGCTCGTCCTGCGGTCGGCCGCCGCGGGACTGACCGCGACGACGGGCGCCATCCACCTCGCCCTGTGGGCCGACGGCTACCGCGACCTGGCCACCATCGGCAGCCTGTTCCTGCTGAACGGCGTCCTCGGCTGCCTCCTCGCCGTGGCCCTGCTCCTCACCCCGTACCGCGGGCTCGCCCCGGTCGCCGCGGTCACCGCGCTGTTCACGGCGGGCACCCTCGGCGCGCTCTTCCTGAGCCTCACCACGGGCCTGTTCGGCTTCGAGGAATCGGCGGACGCGGAGCTGGTCCGCCCCACGGTCGTGGTCGAGGCGGTCGACGTCCTCGTCCTGACCGCCCTGGCGGTGGCCGCCCTCGGCCACGGCCACCGCCGCCGGTGACCGGCGGGCGCGTTCGCCCGGTCGCACGCGGCCCGGAGGGGCACGACGTCGTCGTGCCCCTCCGGATGTCCGGGTCGCCGGAGCGGGAAGTGCCGGGCGGGAAGCGCCGGCCGGCGTGGTGGCGGGGCGTCAGCCCCGGTCGATCGTCTCGCAGGTGTTCGTGACCCGGTCGAGGACGGCGGGGTCCGCCGTGACGGTGTCGTTGCCGCCCTCGCACTCGACGCGGTCGTAGCCGCCGTTGCGGCTGACGATGACGTCGTTGCCCGCGAGGCCGCGGAAGGTGGCCTGGAGGGGGCGGGTGGGCCAGCCGTCGGGGTCCACCAGGTGGTCGTCGGCGGTGCCGCCGACGAGGATGTCCCGGCCGGGCCCGCCGTCGAAGTCGACGGGGATGTCGAGATCCGCTCCGGCCGCGAGCCGGTCGTCGCCGTCGCCGCCGTCGGCGTGGATGGCGGTGATGCCGGCGATGGTGCCGCAGGTCGCCGTGCGGGGGCTGGTCTGGGTGCAGCCGGGACCCGCGGTGATCCCGTTCGGATCGGACACCCGCAGGAGCGGGGCGTTGGCGACGTAGAAGGTGACCTGGTTGGCCGCGCCCGACTGCGCTTCGTACGTGACGACGCCGCCGGAGCGGGTGACCGTGCCGGTCGAACACGCCGAGGCGGGGGAGGCGGACACCAGGGGCATGGCCAAGGCGACGGCCAGCGCGGGCAGGACGAGGCCACGACGCCCACGGTCGGTACACAAGCGCATTCCTGACTCCTGTTCGGATTGCCCGACATCAACTGAAATGCACTCTTGATCGGCTTCCGGGGGATGTCAAACGCTCGCGGTGCGATGTGGTGACTCCGGACCTCGACTCCACCCATGACGGCCCCTCACGTCGGACAGGCCGTCATGGGTGGACGCGGACCTTCATGCCCTTCGGCCGGGAGTCGGCGAGCAGGGAGCGGTGGCTCATGCCGCACGGCGCATGCGTTTCACGCATACGGAGTGGATAGAGTGGTGTGCGTGTCGGGTACGGAAGAGATCCTCAGGCTCACGGTGGCGGCGCTGATGTCGCGGTCGGGGGAGCGACAGGGCGACCTGGCCGCCGGGCTCGGGCTGTCCCAGGCGCAGGTGTCCCGCAAGCAGTCCGGGAGCGCGCACTGGTCGCTGGAGGACGTCGACCTGCTGGCCGCGCACTACGGCCTCGCCACACTCGACCTGCTGGCCGGGCCGGTGCACGCGGTCGACGTCCTGCAGGGCACCGCCCGGAGCCTCCGGCCCGACGCGCCCGCCACGCCTCCCGTACCCCCGACGCCTCCCGTACGCCAGGCTTCCGCACCGGCCGAAACCGTCGTGCGGGAGCCGACGGGGCCGTGCGTGCTCTGTAGTCAGCCGGCCCTGGACGAACTCGACGGCTTCCCCCAGCACCTGAGCGCCGAGGAGTGCGCGGCGGCCGTCGCCGCCGCGAGCCCGACCGCCGAGACCCCCACGGCGGCACCGGCCGAACCGGCACCTACCAAACCGGCACCTACCAAACCGGCACCTACCGAACCGGCATCGGCCGAATCGGCACCGGCCGAATCAACACCGGCCGAATCAACACCGATCGCGGAAACCCCCGTCCCCCCGGCCGCCGTCACGGAGACCGTCCCGACGCCCGAGGCTCCCGAAGCTTCCGCGTCCGCCGGAGCGTCGCGCCGTGGCGCGCCCGCGTACGCCTCCGGGACCCTGATCGAGCAGATCGCCGATCGCGTCCACGAGGTCCTCGCCGAGCACGAGGGCGATGCCGGGGCCGCGCAGGCCGCGCTGATCAAGACGGCGATCCCGGACGTGATGGCCCTGCTGAAGGCGTCCCGGGTGGGCGGCCGGTACGAGCACTCGGAGTTCCCGCCGACGCAGGACATCCTCAGGAAGAAGTCGCAGAAGGGCGCCGACGAGATCTGGGAGGGCCGTCCGAAGTGGCGCAACGCCGCCCTCTTCTCGGCGGCGAAGAAGGGCGAGCGGATCGAGGTGACCGCGCTCGACATGAACGCCGCCTATCTGTCGGCGCTCAAGGCGTGGCTGCCGATCGGCCGGCTCCAGGAGGACACCAGCGGCGTCCACGACCCGAAGAAGGCCGGCGTCCACCTGATCACCCCCGCCGACTGGGACCACCCCGAGCTGCCCAACCCCCTGGGCAACCGCATGGAACCGGGAGAGCTGTGGGTGACGGAGTCCACCCTCCGGCTGCTGGTCGACTGCGCCCGCCAGGGCCTCGCGGACGCGCCGGTGATCCACCGTTCCCTGGTCTCCGGTGCCACCGAGGGCCTGCTGGAGAAGCTCCGTCGTGCCCTCGCCGAGACCCGCAGGACCGCTCTCGCCGAAGGCGACGAGCTGACGGTGGCGTACGTGAAGGCCATGTACTCCAAGTTCGTGTCCACCATCGGGGAGTCGAGCGCGAACCGGGAGATCCGCCGGCCGGACTGGATGCACATCATCCGGTCCAAGGCGTTCGCGAACCTGTGGATGAAGGCCCACAAGGCGCACAGGGCCGGCCTCCGGGTCGTGGAGATCTCCGGCACCGACGAACTCCACGTCACCGGCGACTGGCGCGCCGTCTTCCAGGAGGGCCGGGACCTGAACGAGGTCAAGGAGAAGGACACCTACATCCTGGGAGGCAAGCGCTGATGGCCGGTTCACCGGACCTGTGGTCCCGCTGGGGCCAGTGGCAGAAGACGGACGTGAACGGGATGAAGGGCGGCGAGGCCCTGATCCTGGAGCTGAACCGCATCGTCCACACCTCCGGCATCGCCTCGCCCGTCACCTCCCGCCGAGGTCTGGCGGCCCGGCTGCGCTACCTGGACAGCCCCGCCGGCCGCGCCGAGCTGAAGGCCCAGGGCGTCTCCGTCCGTACGATCCGCACGTGGATGAGGGCGAAGGGCCAGGTGTCCCCGACCCCGGCGAGCCGGGAACGGATCGACGCCGCGTACTGGCACCGCCGCCGCGAGAACCTGATCCGTTCGGGCTGGCTGGTCAAGCACCTCGACAACGAGGGGCGCGGCCGCCGGATGGAGATCCACCCCGTGGACCAGACCAGGGTGGAGGCGAAGTACCGGCGCGACCTGAACACCCGTACCGTCACCGTCCGCTACATCTGGGCCGATCTCGTGGACGCCTGGGCCACCCGTGACGCGAACCTCGTCGACGAGATCTGGGACGACGTCATCTCCGACCTCGACTCCGACTACAACGCCTACGCCTACGTCTCCTCCGTCGGCATCAGCGCCTGACGCACCCCCGCGGCGCGGGAGGGGACAGGCCCGGAAGCGCGTTGACGTGCACCTGTAGGGTTTTCCGGTCGGGAGAACGAACACGCAGGGGGAAGCGATGGACACGCCGGCCGCGCAGGAACGGACGCACGAGCGTTTCAGGGACCGGCTGGCGGCGGCAGCGGGTACCGAGGCCGCCGACCTCGAACGCGTCGCCGAGCAGGTCGCCCTCCACCTCCACGAGAACGGACAGGAACCGGACTTCGAGGTCAGGACCGCGGACTTCGCGACCGATCCGTTCTTCGTCTGCGCCGACCGCTACTGGCGGCGGCGCTTCGCCGACAGTCCGTCCACGGACACCGCCTCGGCCTGCGCGCGCTGGATCGCCCGGCACACCACGCCCGGATGCCGCTCCGCCGTCCGCGAGCAGTGGACCCTCGGCAACGGCTTCATCAACCGGTCCCACGTGGAGAGCCGCGAACAGCTCGACGAGGCGGCCCGCAACCTCGTCGGAGCCCCCGAGGCCGCCGACACGGCCCTCACCGTCCTGCTCTACCACGCGGGAAAACTCCGCGCGAACTTCGCCTTCGACGACCTGAACGCCGTCCTCACCACCTCCGCCCTCGCCGCCGTGGCCGGCCGTCACCGCGACGAGCCGGTGATCCTGGCCCTGCGCGCGTTCGCGGCGTTCGGGAGCCGCGCCCTGACCACCGAGCACGCCCGGGGCCTGCTGGAGCGGGCGTGGGAGGCCGCACACCGCTCGCGGCACGTGATGGACGTGTGCCTGAACGGGCTGGCGTTCTCCGTGCCCTTCGACGGCCAGGGCGAACTCCTGCGCCGGCTCGCGCGGGAGGCCGTGGACGCCCACCCCGAGAACCACATGTTCCGCTTCCGTCTCGCCACCGCCCACCACCTGTGCGCCGACCACGACGAGGCCCTGGCGCACGTCGACGCCGCACTGGCCCTGCTCGCCCACCACGGCACCTTCAGCCGCGAGCTGCTGATGGAGCAGTACCTCGTCAAGCGGGACGCCATCCAGGAAGCCCGGCTGCGGGCGGCCCGCGAGGCGGAGCACGAGGCCCGCTGGCGACGCCAGGAGGCCGCCAACGCCGACCTGGAACGCACCGTGCACAGCTCCTCCGTGCGGGCGGTCGAACTCGTCGCCGTGTTCACCTCGGCGATCGCCTTCGCCGTCGGCTCCCTCCAGGTCACCCTCAGCGGCACCCTGAAGCTGCGCGAACGGCTGTGGCTGCTGACCGCCCTGGGTGCGGTGCTGTCCGTCTTCGCCCTGATCGTCGTCGGCGGCACCTGGCTGATCACCCGCAGGCGCTCCCGCGGCGGGAACTAGAGCGTGTCTCCTTGACCGGTGATTCTCGTGGTGGGGCTGGTTAGTCTGCTGCGATGACGGACAGCGAGCTGGTCGTTGACCTGCGGGGTC